>JAOTWP010000028.1 GCA_029862975.1 Acidobacteriota bacterium | reverse complement strand
GACGCTCCAGCAGGCTGCTCCAACCCCGCGGCCACGGCTGCCAGTCGCGCTGCTCGGGAGCGTCTCGCAGAGCGATCTCGCCGCTCTCGGCGTCGACCTCGTCGACGTAGACCACCGCCGCCCGGGGCGTCGCCTGCTCGAGCACCACGATCCCCAGGTCGCCGGCCGAGACCTTCTCGTCGTCCGTGGCGATCCAGGGCGAGTCCGGCTCGGCGATGCCGCCGACCAGGTCGCGCAGCCTGACGGCCGGACGCTCCACCTCGACCTCGCGTCCCAGCCGGAGCAGGAAGCGCCGCTCCAGGGAGTCGTCGTTGAACGCCGGCTCGTCGAGGGCGATCTGGACCTTCCGCAGCTCGTCCTGAAGCTCCTCCAGCTCCTCCCTGGGGCGGAACGTCAGGCCCTCCAGCTCGGCCAGCGACATCGCGGCCAGCTCGGCAACGGGCTCGTCCAGGATGGGCGCCATCGTCACGGGGTCGATGTCGACGCCGAGGACGAGCTCCGCCTTCTTCTTGAACTCCCAGAGGCGCACGGCGCTGATCCCGACCTGGTCGTGACCGGGATCGAGCTCCACGAAATCGGCGATCTCGAAGACGGCGTCGAGCTCGCCGCCGACGGAGCTCTTGTAGGCGTGGAGCCGCGCAGCGTAGACCTCGCCCACGCCCTGGACGTCGATCGCCGATCGGGTGCCGACGGGACTCGTGACCAGCCTTCCCCGTTCCACGAGCGGTGCCACCGAGCGGTTCCACCCCGCGAGGCGCAGCGCGTTGAGCTCCTTGTCCACGTCGACGTCCGCGAGCGTCTCGAAGATCACCGCCTTGCCGCCGTCGGGCGGCGAGTGCTTGACCTGGAAGCCCGCCTCGACGGTGCCCGGGTCCTGGTCCTCCTTGGCCTCCAGCACCAGCCGGGTGGAGGCCGAGGCCGGCGGCGCCGGGTGATAGTCGAGCATGCCGACCAGCCGGCGGACGTTGTCCCACTGCGTGGCGGTGCCGAGGAAGCCCTCGTTGGCGTAGGCGTCGGCGTAGCCGCCGAGGACGTGGACGGAGCGCGCGAGGGTGCGCACGATCTCCCAGCCCAGGTCGCGGC
The DNA here is from genome assembly GCA_029862975.1 of Acidobacteriota bacterium. GTDB lineage: Bacteria > Acidobacteriota > Thermoanaerobaculia > Multivoradales > JAHEKO01 > CALZKB01. The sequence goes on along the minus strand of JAOTWP010000028.1, from coordinate 35,835 downwards.
GCTCGCCTTCGTACTGCTCGAGCAGCCTCGTCACGCGCTCGCCGTCGGTCTCGTCGGCCGGGACGACGACGTCGAGAGAAGTCCACTCGCCGTCGGCAAAGCGTTCGCGAAGGGCCTCGCGGAGCACTTCCAGGTAGGTGGCGGCGTTGCCCTCGACGTAGCGGAAGGTCGCGAGGCCCGCCCGGTTCCAGCGCGTGAGATCGGTTCGCTCGCTCATCCCTTGCGGCCGCCGTGGAGAAAGAGCCGGTAGTATCCGCGGGCCGGCGCGGTCGGGTCGTTGTCGCAGACCGCGAGCTCGAGGCCCTCGAGCTTGATGTGACCGCTGGCCGCCTGGTCGGCGACCTGGTCCAGGCGCTTGAAGCGGTTGAGGCACACGCTCTCGACGCCGTCGAGGGCCATCAGGGTCTGCATGACGTCGCTCGCCCGGAGATCCTCGCCGAACGCCAGGCGTCCCGGCCTGAAGAAGCCCTCGGGGCCGGTCCCCAGGGCCTCGCGCACCGCCCGCCGCACCTCCGACTGGAAGTAGTTCTCCGCGACGCGGACGGAAAGCGCCATGTTGATGCCGACCGGCTCCGCGTTCTGGAGCACGACCTCCTGGCCGATCATGCGAAAGGCCTCGAGATAGGGGCGCAGCACCGCGCGGATGCTCGGCCCGAGCGCCAGCTCCGGCAGCCCCAGGGCGAGCTCGCCGTGGAAGGCGCTCACCGCCGCCTGCACGTCCGTGGGCAGGACCGGCGTGTCGTCGAGCTTCAGGTTGTTCCAGCCGACGACCGCGATGCGGATCGTCGTCCACGAGCCGGTCCAATCGCTCCAGGCGTGGGCGCGCTCGACCAGCGGATGGTCCTCGAGGCGCTCGGCGTAGTCGTCCACCGTCACCATCCGGCGCTGTTGGTGGACGGCGGCGGGGCCGTCGCGGCGCGCCTCCTCCATGGCGCTCGGAAAGTCGAGCCAGTAGGCGTCGAGCTCTTCGGCGGTGGCGACCCGCGCCCCGCCCGCCGGCACGATCTGCTTGCGGGCGGTGGCCATTTGCGGCGCGTCGTAGCCGATGAGCCGCAGCAGGCGGCGCACCGAGGCGGGCCGCCGCGCGGTCTCGAGATAGGCTTCCGAGGAGACCCGGTCGAGCGTGTCCGAGAGCTGATCGAGAACCGCCGCCAGGAGCTCGACGAGCACCACCTCGAGGTCGGCCGGCGTCCAGCGGCTGCGCTCCGGGAAGCGCGCCGCCAGCTCTTCGAGCATGAAGCGCCGGAAGCCCTTGAAGTCGCGGACCAGCCAGTCGAAGTCGTCGCCGATCGCCGGCAGGGCCGGCTGCGGCTGCAGCTCGCGGCTGCCGCAGTCCGGGCAGGTGCCCTCGAAGACGAGCTCGAGCGGCGGCAGCTCAGCCACTGGTTCCTCCTCCCGTGCCGACCAGGATCTCGTGCCGCTCGCTGTGCCCGATGGTCGCCAGCGTGTAGGAGATGAGCACCTTGAGCTTCTCGCCCTCGCCCTCGACCTCGATCTCGAGCGTCCGCGGATCGACCTCGCCCCGGAGCGCCTCGGAGAGCGAGGCGCTCAGCCGCTTCCGCGTCAGGTCCCACAGGGTGGTGGAGTTGGGCTCGAAGACCAGGGCGCGGACGCCGGCGCCGAACTCGGGGCGGAAGACGCGCTCCCCGGGGTTGGTGAAGAGCACCTGCTCGATCTGCTCGCGGATGTGGCGCGAGCGACCGCTGGTCGCCGGTCCGTCGGCGTTGACCCGCAACGGGAACGCGAGGTAGACCGTAGCGCCGAGCTCAGCCATTCGCCGGCCTCATGAGGTCATCACCTTCGTCGACAGGCTGCTCATCTCGCCTTGCGGTATCGGCGGCCCGGTCGGGCCCATCGGGTGGGGATGCATGTGGGTGGCGAAGAGGGTGAGGAAGCTCTGGCCCTTGATGATCGGCTCGCCGCCCTGGCCGGCCAGCATCACCTGGGTCCCCTTGAGGATGACCTGCTGCCCCTCGACGGTGACCCCGGCCGCGGCCATCTCGATCTTGTTGCCGTTGGCGTCCTCGACCGTGGTGCCGGAGGAGGTCATCTTCAACGAGTTGCCGTTCGCGTCCTCGATCGTGACCTCGCCGGCGTCGGCGTCGAGCTTGACGACCGCCCCCTGGGCGTCGGTGACGGTCACCGTCCCGGCGGAGTCGATCTCCATCTCGGCCCCCGCGGGATGCGAGAGATAGAAGCGCTCTTCGCCGTCGGCGTCGTCGAACTGGACCAGATGGCCGCTCGGGGTCTTGAGCAGCCGGGTGGTGGGCTCGTCGAGCTTCGCCTCCTCGGGCGTGTCGGCGCTCTGCTGCCAGAAGGTGCCGGTCCAGATCGGGAGGGAGACATCGCCCTCCTCGAACTCCACCCAGACCTGGGCGTCGATCTCCGGCACCAGGAAGAGCCCCTGGTCGGCCAGACCGCCGAAGGGCAGGCAGGGCAGGGCCCAGCCGCTCTCCCCGTCGCCCAGCACCGAGGGGATGCGCAGCCGCAGCCGGCCCCTTTGCTCCGGATCCGCGTTGTCGGTCACGAAACCGCGGAACTTGCCGTAGTACTTGCGCTGGACATCTCTTGCGACCTGGGTCAGCACTTCCATGGTCTCTCCTCAGAGCACCCCCGCCAGGGGATCGCCGCCGGACGAGAAGTTGTCGCCGTAGGCGTTGCGCATCAGCTTGAAGCTTTGCCGGTAGCCGTCGAGAGTGAACTTGTGGGAGACGGCGTCGACGTAGTAGAGGCCGCCCAGCCAGTCGCCGACGCCATCCACCGGCACCGGCTCGCCGACCCGCAGGACGTGGCCGTAGAGGCTGCCGTCCAGCTCTCCCTCGGCCTTGACCCGCATCGACATCTCGTTGGCGCGCTGCTGCGCCCGGGCCCTCAGCTCCTCCTCGTTGGGGCTGCCTTGCCGGACCATCCGCCAGGTGAAGTCCCCCAGACCCGAGCTCGTGCTGTCGGCGGCCGTGGTGCCCAGCAGCGGCAGATCCGGCGCGATCACGTCCTGCACCGTCTCCGCCCCCTGCTCGGCGGCGGCGTCGAAGGCGACGGCGTCGGGCTGGTGGCCGTCGGCCTTCACATCGAACCTGTAGCAGTTGGTGCCGCGCCCGGCGTAGACCAGGATCGTCGCCTGCGGCTCGGCCTCCAGCCGCATCGGTCCGAAGTAGACCGTCCCCTCCTGGAAGATCAGCTCGTAGCCGTTGGCTTCGGCCCGCTGGCGCAGGAAGCGGATGTCGGTGGCGTCCTGGTTGAGCACCAGACCCGTCAGGCCGGTGGCGTTGTCGGGGTGCGGCGAGAGCCCGTGGCGGGCGAGGATGGCCGCCAGGATGGTCGCGTCGTCGGTGGGCGCGTCGCCGCCCCAGACCTCGCGCATCTGCTCGCGGTCCAGGGCGATCGAGTCGTCCTGGACCTGGACGGTCACGGTGGTGTTGCCGGCGTCCTCCGGGTAGCTGGCCGACACCTCGCGGATGTAGCCGCGCAGCACCTCCTCGGTGGTGCTGCCGAAGGCCGCCTCGATGACGATCGGCTCCCAGGGCGCGAGCACCCCGGCGTCCTGCACGGTCCAGACGCCCTGCTCGTCGCGGCGGCTCTCGAACTTGAGCGTCGCGACCCCGGCCTCCTGGCGGCTGATCTCGGCCGTCAGCTCGGTGATGAAGGGGTAGAGATCGACGACCTCCTCCCCCGCCGTGCCGACCTTGATGATCGCCTCGGCCGGCTCGCGCGTCTTGCCGCTCAGCAGATCCAGGACCATGCGCTACTCCCGAGCCCTCGGAATCAGGATGACGCGACCCACCATGCTCGGCGCCAGCTCCGGCACCCCCGCCGTGCTCTTCTCCACCTCGACGGCCCGGCCGCTCTCGAGCACGAGCGGCAGCTCGCGCACCACGTCGCCGGCGTGGAGAAACTCCGGGTTGGCGTCGACGATGCGCCACCAGAGGCGATCGTCGTTGTAGTAGTTCCGGGCCAGCAGGTCGAGGCGGTCGCCCTGCTTGACGGTGTGCTCGACGACCCCGGTCGCCTTGCCGATCACCCGCGGCCGGATGCCCGGAAAGTCCGGGTCGGCGCCGCTCTCGCCCTTGAAGAGCTGCGCGGAGGCGTATCGGGAATCCTTCGTGATCATCGCTTCTAGACTCCGAACGAGATCGAGACCGCGCCCGACACCGTCTGGATGGTGTTGAGCGCCGCGGAGGCGACCTGCCGCACGGTCTCGACCGTGTAGAAGGGGTTGTTGCCCTCGATCACCTGCATGGTGAGCGTGGCCTCGGCGCGATAGGGAATCAGCGTCGGCAGGTGGGCCTTCTCTTCGACCCGGACGCTGGTGAGAAAGACCGGCAGGACCTGCAGGCCCCAGACGAAGAGCAGCACCGAGGCCGACTCGTTGCGCTGGAAGGCGCGCTCGCCCCCCGCCCCGAGGCTCGCCAGCGTCTGCAATCCGCCGGGGCCCTGCGACTTGGGCTCCAGCATGGTCCGCAGCGTGTCGAGCTCCGGCTGCACGCCGAAGATCTTGGCGATGGAGTCGTCCGCGTTCATCCGGTCGGTCGCGTCGAGCAGGATCGTGATGGAGAACGACTCGGGCTGGACGGTCACGCCCTGCGAGGCCCGCGGCGTCTCGGTGGGAAGCACGAAGTCGTAGCCGCCGCGCATGCCTGGAACGCTCCCGGTGTTGATGGTGACGGTCCGCGTGCGCGAGATGGTCCGCGGATTGAACTCGAAGACCAGCGCCAGCGGCGGCAGCGACAGCGCGTATTCGATGAGGATGCCTTTCATCGGGTTCATCGGGCCCTAGCCTCCGCTCTCGGACTCCAGCCGCCGTTGGATGCCGGTGGCGATCTGCCCGGCGATCTGCCGATCCGTGGCGCCGGGCGCGATCGCGATCGGCTCGAGCTGCAGCCGGTCGAGGCGCAGCCCGCGGGTGAGCGGCAGCGCCGCCAGCTCATCACCGACGAGCCGCGCCAGTCCGGCGGCGCGGTCCTCGAAGCCGGGCGGCAGCTCGAGCCGCAGATGGTCGATCCTCAGCACAGCAGGCCTTCCTCGGGAAACCACGGCGCCAGCGGGCCGAGGTCGGCTGGAGAGAGATCGCGGCCGCTCTTGGACAGCTCGCGCCAGACGGCGAGAGTGATCTCCGGCAGCCCGATCGGCCGGCCGCTCTCGGCCGCGAGAAACGCGGCGTGGAGCGCGGCATTGCGGATCTCGCCACCGGTCAGGTTGACCGCCTCGCCGAGAAACGCCGTGTCGACGTCGCTCGCCCGCGGCGCCGCCGGCGGCAGCAACCGCTCCCAGAGGAGGGCGCGGGCGGCGGCGGCGGGCCGCGGGAAGTCGGCCACCACCTGGAACCGGCGGGCGAACGCCGGATCGAGGTTGCGACGCAGATTGGTGGTCAGGATGCACGGCCCCTGGTGGGACTCGATGCGCGCGAGCAGGTGGCTGACCTCCATGTTGGCGTACCGGTCGCGAGCCTCCTTGACCTCGCCCCGCTTGCTGAAGAGGCTGTCGGCCTCGTCGAACTGCAGGACCATCGGACGCCCGTGAGCGGCGTCGAAGAGCCGGTTCAGGTTCTTCTCGGTCTCGCCGATGTACTTGCTGACCAACCGCCCGAGATCGACCCGGTAGAGCGGCCAGCCCAGCTCGGTCGCCAGCACCGCCGCCGCAAAGGTCTTGCCCGTGCCCGACGGCCCGGAGAAGAGCGCCACGGGACCGCCGCAGTCGACGCCTCCCCACTCTCCGAAGACCCGGCTGCGGTGGCGAATCCAGAGGAGGAACTCCTGCAGCATGGCGGTCCGAGACGCGGGGAGGATGAGATCTTCCCAGCTGGGCGACAGGGTCACCCGCGTCGCTCCCGGCGGAGCGGTCTCGAGCGGCGGACGTCCGAGGAGCCGCGCGGTGACCCCGGAGGCCGGCCGGATCGGCTGGAAGGGATCGTCGCTCTCCAGCTGGATGAGGTCGGCGCGGCGCAAGGTGCCGCCCTCCGCCAGGGCCGCGTAGAGGAGGTGCGAGGACTCCGAGTCCAGGGCCAGCAGCTCGTGCAGCAGCGCCGCGGTGGGGTAGGGCTGGGCCACCCCGGGCTGCAGGTTCTGGAACACCCACGCCAGGCGAGGCTCCGCCTCGGGCGCGGCGGCGCAGGCGAGCACGTCGTACTCGAGAGCCGCGAGCGGAACCGCGATGGCCCGCCAGGCGCCGTTGGCGCGCCCGGCCTCGACCTGCGCCTGCAGCCGGCGCAGCTCCTCGAGCCGATTCTCGGGCGCCTCGCGCCCCCGCCGTGCCTGGCTCAGCAGGGAGGCGAGGAGCTCGACCCGGCTCCACTCGACCCCCAGGGGATGGGTTACCGCCGGCCGGGGCTCGCTCATGACTCCTCGTAGAGGGTTACCAGGAGCGGGTTGCTCCGCACCTGGAGGGTGGCACCGTCGCTGCCGCGGACGTATTCGCGGCTGGCGTAGAGCACCGCCTGGCCCGGGCGGTCGGTGAACGGCAGAGCGACCGCGGTGGTGGTCGCCGAGGCCGCCTCCCGCGGTTCGATCCCGAGGGTCGAGGCGGTGGCGGGCGTCGTCGCGGGATGCTGGCGCCAGCCCGCGACCCGGTCCCAGATCTCCCACTGGAGAGTCACCGCGCTGCCCGGCTCGCCGGCCACCCACGCCTCCGGCGAGAACGCTGCCAGCTCGGGGCTGCCGACCACGAAGGCCAGGCTGTCGGCGCACTCCCCGTCGACCACGAAGCTGATCCTCGGCGCCCAGTCCTCGCGCGCGACGTTGACCACCGAGGCGACCACCGCGAGCGGTGCGACCGTGCCGCCGAACTCCTCCGAGCGGGCGTCCATGTCGGAGCGAACCTCGAAGCCGAGGGCGCCGGAGAGCGGCGCGCCGATGCCCAGCTCGCTCGGCACCACCGGCGCCAGCGACATCTCGTAGGCCACCGAGGGGCGGTAGCTGACGTCTCCCTGCGTCGACCAGATGTGGTTGATCGCCTCGACGCCGAGCGGCTGGAAGATCACCCGGGTGCGCACGGTCTCGCCGTTGACCCCCAGCGCCGGGAGGATCGGGGCCTCGTGGAACACGCGGATCAGCTCGCCCAGCAGCCGCAGGTCGTTCTCGCCCGCGCTGATCTGGTCCTCGAGCACGCCGAAGGCGGTGACCAGGCAGTGCAGGCGCAGCCGCCACACCTCGTCGGGTGCGGCGCTCGCACCGAACTCCCACGGCTCCATCCGATAGAAGAACAGGTTGAGCCGGTGATCGCCGTCGGTATCCCCGGGGGCCGCGTCGGCCGGATTGCCGATCATCACCCGGATGTGGTTCTGCGTCGCCTCGAGCCTCTCGCTGACGAAGTCGGCGATCGCCCGGCAAACCTGGGACAGCGTGGAGACCGGAAGCGCCACGATCAGAGACTCCTCAAGTAGAGGCGGCTCGTGTCGGGGGGCTTGCCCGTCGCCGGTGGCGCGGACCGCTGCGGCGGGAGCGGCGCGGTGATCACCACCTCGACCTGTCCGATGTGCACCCTCGGTGCCGCTTCCGCCGGCGGCCGCGCACCGAGCCCGCGCGATGCGCCCGCCGGGTGCTCGACGATCACGCGGGGGGTCGCGTCGACCCGCGGCTCCCGGCCCGGCGGCGGGGCGGGGGAGTCGGCCAACGGCTGCGGCGCGTCCCCGGGCGGGGCCGCCTCGTGGCCGGCGGCGGTCGGAGGTCGCGAGCGCATAGCGAGGGGGTGGACCTCGAGGGGCGCAGCTTCCGGCCCTGCCTGCCGCGGCGCCGCGCTCGCCGCGGCCGGGGTCCGGGGCGTGCCGAGGCCGTCCGCACCGGCTGGCGGCGCGGTCTCGGCCCCCGCGGCGAAGACCCCGGGAGCGGCGGCCCGATCCGGCCGCGCCGCCAAGGCCGCGCGGGGTGCGCCAGCCTGCTCGACGGGGTCCCGCGGAGCCACCCCCTCCACGCCGGCAAGAGCGTTGGCGCCGCCTCGGCTCCGGCCGTGCTCGTCCCGTGGCGGGAGATCCGCGGCGGGTACGGCCCCGACTCCGGAGGGCTCGGAGCGTTCGGCGGGCTCGGAGCGCTCGAGGGGTGCGGAGGGCGCGGCGGGAATGGCGGCGACTCCGGAAGACTCCGAGCGTTCGGAGGCTCCGGAGGGCGCGGCGGGCACGGCGGGTCGCCGCGCCGCGGTCGGCGGCTGCGGGCGAGCCTGCGGCGCGGCAGCCTCGGGCACGGCGGGGGCGCGGCGGACGGCCTCGGCTGGCGCCGTCCCGATCGGCGGCCCGGCGGACGCTCGAGCCACCGACCGGCCGTCACCGGCCTGGGACTCGGAGGTCTCCTCTCGGGGCGGCGGAGCCGGCTGCGGGTCGAGCCCCGTCGCTTCGGCTCGCGCACCGGAGGCGACCGGTGAGGGCTCCCGGGTGACCGTCGCGCCCGGCGGGAGCTCGGGGCTCGGCGACGGCTCTCCCTCGACCGCGGAAGCCGGCTGCGGGTCGAGCTCGATCGGCTCCGTTGGCCCGCCAGCGGCGAGAGGCGAGGGCTCCCGCGCGGCCGCCTCGCCGAGCGGAATCTCGGGGCTCGCCGACGGCTCCAGGTCGACGGCGGGAGCCGGCCACGCCCCGGAGTGACCCTCGCGCCGGGGCGGCAGCGTCGCGTCGCGGAGGACGTCCGACAGGAAGCTCATCGCGGTGGCCGCTCCTTCGCGTGCCGGCGCCACGGGCTCCTCACTGGACCAGCTTCCGTTCCGCGTCCAGCAGCCGCAGATAGAGTCGCCGCCGCGCCGGGGTCAGGGAGAGGATGTCGGACTCGCTCCAGTGGTAGCCCATGGCCAGCTGGTGGATCTCCACGAACAGCTCGCCGCCGTCCTCGAGGCAGGCGTAGGGGTCGACCCAGACCTGGTTGATGCCGGCGCACTCGGGGCACGCGGCCTGCACCCAGAGGGTCACCTCCGGCGCCGCCTCTTCGAGCGCTCGATCGATGCGCTCCAGGTCGTCGTCGTCGAAGGGCGGTCGCATCCCGTCCTCGGCGTCGACCTCGCTCTCCCCCACCGCGACGAGACAGCGCTCTACCAGGGCCGCCAGGGCGCCGTCCGGCTCGTCGAGGGCGGCCACCGCCTCCTGGTCGGCGCCGGTCGGAAGGCGCAGCCGGCAGCGGCCGCGAGACGTCTCGACGGTGACGTACGGCGAGTCGGCGCGGCCCTGTTTCGCGGGCAGGATCGACTGCTCGACGTAGAAGTCGTAGTGGGCGTCGCAGTGGCCGCAACGGGCCGTGAGCCAGAGACCGTCGCGGCCGAGCTGCGCGGCGAGCTGACGGGTCAGGAACTGGCGGTCGGCGATGGTGAGGCGGCGCACCGACTCCGGGGTCGCGGGGCTGCCGCCGACCTCGCGGAGCGCTGCCGCCAGGGCCGCGGTCACCTTCTCGGGACGGCTGCGGCCCGGTTCACCAATCGTGGCGAGGGCCAGCTCGATCGCCCCGGTCAGGGGCTCGAAAGCGAATTCCCTGAGCCACTCTCCATTCCGCCAGACACCACCCGGCAAGAGCATCAGCTCTCAGTGGGCTCGGTCACCGACGTGTCCTGCTCCCACCCTTCGTGCTCCAGCGTGATGCTCTGGATGCCGACCGTGTTCATGCTGCCAGCGTCCAGGTCTGGGAGCGCCTGGAAGCTCGACACCCAGGCGCGCCGCAGCTTGTACGACATCGCCGGCTGGCCCTGGAGGTTGAGGACGGTGACGACGATGTCCTTGCGGTACTCCTTGAGCGACATCCCCGCATCGCCCTCGATGTTGTTGACCTTGTTCGCCCAGTCCCTGAAGACCGGGTCGTGGGTGAGACCTTGCTCGAGGGACACCGACTCGTAGCTGGTCCCGCCGGGCAGGACCCGCTCGTGCGACGGGTCGCCGGCGGTGCGCCACTTCACCGACTCGGTGGTCTTCTTGAGCGCGGTCATCTTGCGCAGGCCGGCCACCGGCTGGCCGTCGATGAGCACCTGGAACTTGAACGTGCGGTACGGATCGTGGCGGTGGGCGTTCACCGGAAAAAGCGGAGCTGGCATGACGTAACCTCCTCGACGATTGGCGGCTGTTGGCTACTGCTGGGCGACCTTCTGCTGGATTCGAACGATGACGAACTCGGCCGGCTTGAGCGGCGCGAAACCGACGATGACGATCACCTGGCCGCGGTCGATGTCGCCCTGCGTCATGGTGTCGCCGAGGCCGCAGCGCACGAAGTAGGCGTCCGAGGCCTTCTGGCCCTGGAACGCTCCGGAACGGTGAAGACCGTCCATGAAGGACTCGATGTTGAGCCTCAGCGAGGCCCACAGCCGGTGATCGTTGCCCTCGAAGACCGCCCATTGGATGCCGTTGTAGATGCTCTGCTCGATGAAGATGGCGGTCCGCCGGACGGGCACGTAGCGCCACTCCGGAGCGGCCTTCGTCGACAGCGTCCGGGCGCCCCAGATCACGTGCCCGAAGCTCGGCTGTTTGCGGAAGGCGTTGACCCCCAGCGGGTTGAGGAAGTCCTGCTCGGGATCCTCCACCACCGCGGCGAGCGCCGAGACCCCGAGCAGCTGGGTCTCGACGCCGGCGGGGGCCTTCCAGACGCCGCGCCGGCCGTCGATCTTCGACCACATGCCGGCGGCGTAGCCGGACGGCGGCACCAGCAGGGTCGTCGGCACCCCCGGATTGTCGTCCTCGTCGTAGAACGGGTTGGCGACCTTCACCCAGGGGTAGTAGAGCGCCGTGTAGGTGGAGGTCGGCAGCGTCAGGGCGGCGACGTCTGACTCGTCCTCGAGCTCGGTGGCCGGGGGATCGACGATCACCATGCGGCTCTTCATCCGCTCGGCGTGGCTGATGGCCTGCTCGATGATCGCCTGGCCCTGGGTGTCTCCCCACTGCATGTCCGGCAGGCAGATGATGCTGATGTCGCGGATCTTGAGGAAGGCGGTGAAGACGTCCTGGTACTCGGTCGAGCCGGCGGGCACGCCGTCGCCACCGTCCACCAGATCGCCCTCGTCGCGCAGCGAGTCCAGGCCGATGGCCTCCACGCCGCCGTTGGTCAGACCGAGCGACAGCGTCGCGGCCAGGTTGTTGCCGCCGTCGGTCACCACGGTCGAGGAGTCGACGGTGCGGGTTCCCGAGGTGAGAACCAGCGTGTCGCCCGACGCGACGGCGGTGAACGCCGTCCGGCTCTCGCCGGCGCCGGCGTTCACCTGCGCCTGGATCTCGGTCGCCAGGCTGGCGAGCGTGTAGGCGGCCTGGCCGACGGTCACGGTGAACGCCGAGTCACCGTCGAGCGCGAGATCGAACCGACGATCGGCCACGAGGGCCGCGCTCAGGTCGAGGTCGGCGCCGCTGAGGTCGCCGCTGGTGCTCGTGCCGAGGAAGTTCGCGACGTAGCTCGCGGGGTACGTGCTCGGCGGAGACGCGATCTCGACGGTCACGTAGGACGAGATGTCGTTGACCGCCGACTCGATGTACCGCGCCGACGTGGAGTCGAGACTGACGTCGGCGAAGCTCTCGAGAACCCCGAGCTCGCCGCGGCTGTCCAAGCGCCCGATCTGCAGCGTGTAGAGGCTCGCGTCGCTCGGCTTTACCGTCAGCCTGACGACCAGGCCGTTGGCCCACTCGCCCTCGTTGACGGCGGTGAACTCGAGGACCTGGCTCTCGTCGGGGTGGAGCACGTAGCCGACCGCTGCCTCGAGCGGATCATCGGGGGAATCGTCCGCGGCCAGCCTGACGACGTAGGCCTTCCGTCCGCCGTTCTGGAAGAAGGCGGAGACCGAGAAGCCCATCGCGTCGCCCTGGAGGGAGTTGGGGACTTCGCGGATCCCGCCGTATTGCTGGTAATAGTCATCCCACTTGGTGATCAGCTCCGCCTCACCGACGGGTCCCTTGGCGGCGAAGCCGATGAAGGCGGCCGTCGAGGTGGATACTCCCTCGATCGGCTTGGCGCCGCTGGGGATCTCTTCGATGTAGACACCAGGGTGAAGATAGGTTGGCATATCAGTCCTCCGTCTGCTCTCGTGGAGCGGCTTCGACCGCGACCGCAGTCTTCTCTTCCCGGGCTCGCACCCCGCACCTGGAGTATGCGGAGGGCGGAAAACGACAGGATGTCAATTTGTTTACCACTTTATCGTACCGGGCACGCCCCGCCAAGGGCTAGCCGCGTCCCGCCCCCCCGGGCGGTCCGCTGCGGGGACGAGGCCGGGGCTAGCCGTCCCCGCTCAGCGCGCGGATCTCGTCGTCGCGGCCCGTCAGCTGCCAGCGGACGAGAGACACCGGGATGACGCCGGCCGCGTCGAGCTCCGCGAAGAAGCCGGAGAGCGTGAAGCCGTCTCCCAGCTGCCGGGCCCGCTCGGCCAGCAGGCGCTCGATCAGGACCTTGCCGGAGACGTAGCTCGTGCCGTACCCGGGCTGCCGCAGGTAGAGGAGCTGCTCGAAGCCCAGCAGATCGAGGTCCTCCCGCATCCAGCCGCGCGGGGTCCAGTCCACATGGAAGTCGCGGGCCTCCTTCATCGTCAGCTCGCCCCCGTGGGCGTAGAGCGAGCCCAGCCCGCGCGCCGCCCGCTGGGCGAGCATGATCCAGACGATCTCCCGCGCTCGCGGGTTGTCGTCGTAGAGCCCGGCGTGCATCATCATCTCCTCGACCCCGGTGGCCAGCCCCTCGGCCCGGCTGTCGAAGATGTTGTAGAGGAGCGGCCCGCGGCGGATCGGGCTCGGGTGCGGGTCCGTCTCCATCCGGGCGAGATCCCACCAGTGGTAGAAGTGCGTCCACAGGGTCAGCGGCTCGTAGTGGATCGCCGTCGCGAAGAAGTTGCGCCGCTCGGGGGGCACGTACTCGCCGATCCGCACCCGCAGCGCCGGGTCCATGAAGTCGCGCACGGGCAGGATCTCCTGCTCGGCGAGGAACTCGAGGTAGCGGTCGACGGCCGCGTTCGCTCGCCGACCGTACTCCTCCGGGCTCGCGATCGCGGCGAGCGGCGGCAGGCTCCGGTTGCGGTGCTCCTCGAGGCGCAGCGAGGCATGGGCCCGGTCGAGCTCGCGCTGGAGGATCGTCACCTCCTCCTCCCACGACAGCGGCACGAGGTGGACGTTGCGCAGGTACCAGGTGTAGTTCTCCTTGCCGATGCCCGACGGGCCGGTCTTGGCCGGCGCCTGCGCCTCGAGCCAGGAGACGAAGGAGAGGGTTGCCGCGTGGGCCGCGTCGAGGGCCTCCCGCAGCTCGTCCGCGCTGCCGGCGGTCCTGTCCTTCAGCGCGACCAACGCTTCGCCCTGGTCCCGGAGGTTGCCGATGCCGGCCTCCCAGAGCTCCCGGGCGTTGCCCACGAGGTTGCCGCGCGCCTGCGCCAGGAGCGGCGGAATCGTGCGCAGCTCGGCGGCCAGCTTCGCCTCCGCCGCCGGGGACAGCGGGAAGGAGTAGGTCCACAGCTCGACGAGGGCGTGGTGGGTCGGCCCCTCGTGGGCCGGGGTGTCGCTCTGCTCGGTCCACACCGACGTGTAGAACGCCGGGTCCCGCGCCCACGGCGCGAGCACCCGGATAGCGAAGTCGAGCCCGTTCATCTCGGCGCGCACGAGCTGCCAGTCCACCTGGCGCTCGATCGGCCAGCCGCTCGGGTCGATGGCCGCGAGCCGCGCCCGGTAGGCCGCGAGCTCGGCGTGCTTGCGGGCCATCGCCCCGGCGGTGTAGTCCGGCGCGCCGTCGCGCTCCCCGGAGCGCTCGAAGGCCCGCCAGTCCTCGAAGAGCGCCACCAGCTCGTCGTAGCCGTCGGCAACGGCCGGCGAGAAGCTCCACAGAGCCGGCAGCGCAGCCAGGGCAACTCGCAACGCACATCGCAGAAGGGCTTGCAGGTTCATGACCACCTCCTCGTTTCGGGCTTCGGCTCGCGCTCGTCCGGCAGGGCCGGGAGGATCGGCACCATCAGCCTTCCCGGGCGCGGCGCTCGAGCTCGGTCTCGGGCTCGTTGCTGACGATGACCGAGCCGTCGCGGCGGCCCGTCGAGCACAGCTCGTCGAGCCCGCTGGAGCCCGCATCTTGCCACGGAGAGCTGTCCGTGCCCGGATTCCGGGCAGACCCCAGCATTGGCCGCCCGCCGTTATAGTCTGCCGCCCGTGAAGGGGCGCCCGTGAAGGAGAAGCACATCCGCATCCGCATCGAGCAGTGCCTGGCTCTCGCCAAGGCCTCGAACTGCCCGCGGCGCAAGTTCGGGGCGCTGCTGCTCGACCCCGAGCGCAACGTCACGCTGATGGACGGCTACAACGGCGGCCCGCGCGGCGGCGGCGATCTCTGCGGCGGCGACACCTGCCTGCGCGACGAGCTCGAGATCCCCTCCGGAACGCGTATGGAGCTCGGCTGCCACCATGCGGAGATGAACGTCATCTGCAACTGCGCGGCCTCGGGGGTGCCGACCAAGGGCGCCTGGATGCTCGTCACCGGCGAGCCCTGCATGCTCTGCGCCAAGCTGATCCATCACGCCGGCATCACCAAGGTCATCGTCGTCGGGGGCGGCTACGCCGGCGCCAACGGCGTCGACTATCTGCGCGCCCACGGGATCGCCGTCGAGGCCGTCGACGGCCCGCAGGACGAGCGGCTCGTGAGCATCGCCTGAGCCGCGGCGGCGCCGCGACGCCCACCCGGCCCCCCGGTCAGGCCGCCCTGGCCACGGGCGCGGCGGCCCCTCAACCGGCGTCGAGCACCTGCCGGACGCGGGCTTCGAGCCGCCCGGGCTCGAGCTCCTCGAGCTCGTAGCGGACGTTGGCGATCGGCTTGTCGATGTCGAGCACGCGGCGCAGGTCGATGGGCGTGCCTTCGACGACGACGTCCGCGGGCACGGCGCGGATCGTCGCCTCGAGGTCGCGCATCTGCGCCGCCCCGTAGCCCATGGCGGGGAGGATCCGGCGCGCGTTCGGGTAGCTCTCGTAGGTCGCCACCAGCGAGCCCACCGCGTAGGGGACCGGGTCGACGATCTCGGCCGCCCCGCCGTCGCGGGCGGCGAACCATCCCGCGCCGTAGCTCATGCCGCCGTGGGTCAGCGTCGGGCCGTCCTCGACGACGAGGGCGCGCTTGCCGCGCACCAGCTCGGGGCGATCGAGGGTGATCGCCGACCGGCACTCGAGGATCTCGGCCCGCGGGTTGGCGGCCCGGCAGTTGGCGACGACCCGCCGCACGTTCTCCGGCTCCGCCGTCTGGACCTTGTTGACGAGGATGACGTCGGCCAGGAGCAGGTTCGTCTCTCCCGGGTAGTAGCTCAGCTCGTCCCCGGGCCGGTGGGGATCCACGAGCACGATCGCCAGGTCGGGGGCGAAGAAGCTCGTGTCGTTGTTGCCGCCGTCCCAGAGGATGACCTCGGCCTCTTCCTCCGCACGGCGCAGGATCTGCTCGTAATCGATGCCGGCGTAGACGACGAAGCCGTTGTCGATGTGCGGCTCGTACTCCTCGCGCTCCTCGATCGTCGTCTCGTGCCGATCGAGATCCTCGTAGGCGGCGAAGCGCTGGCAGACCTGCCTGGTGAGATCGCCGTAGGGCATCGGGTGGCGCACGGCGACGGCCTTCTTGCCGAGGCGCTTGAGAATCGCCGAGAGGTAGCGCGAGGTCTGCGACTTGCCGACCCCGGTGCGCACGGCGGTCACCGAGATCACCGGCCGCGACGAGGCGAGCATGGTGCGGGTCGCCGAACAGACCCCGAAGTGCGCCCCCCAGGCGGTCACCCGGCTGGCGTGGTGCATCACGTACTCGTGCGGCACGTCCGAGTAGGAGAACCAGACCTCGTCCACGCGGCGCTCGCGGATCAGACCCTCGAGCGCCTCCTCGGCGAGGATCGGGATGCCCTCCGGGTAGCGGGCGCCGGCGAGCTCGGGCGGGTAGCGGCGGCCTTCGATGTCGGGGATCTGCGCGGCCGTGAAGGCCACGACCTCGACGCCCTCGTCGCCGCGAAAGAGCGTGTTGAAGTTGTGGAAGTCGCGCCCCGCGGCTCCCATGATCACCACCCGCCGTCCGGACATGCTCTGGTCTCCCGAAGTCCCGTTGGTTTCGCGAACGCCAAGAGTACAGCAGTAGACTAGGCGCCGAGCCCGGCCCGGCGGGGCGAGCCAGAGGTGCCGCCACCGCAGCGTCGCGCCACCGAGCCGGCGGGACCGACGATCCACGACGACAGGAGGCAGACCCCATGGCCCGCAACCCTCGATCGCTCTCGGCAACGGCCGCCTGGATGGCGTGCCTGGCTTTCTTCCTCGGCTGCACGGCCTTCCTCGGCTGCGCGGCCGGCTCGCGACCGCCGTCGACCTCCTCGCCGGCCACCGCGGAGGGCGGGGCGCCGGCGGCTCGCGGCGCCGCCGACTGGCCGCAGTGGCGCGGCCCGAATCGCGACGGCCGCTCCCCCGAGCGGGGCCTCCTCGCGGAGTGGCCGGAGGGCGGGCCGCCCCTGGCCTGGAGGGCGACGGGTCTGGGCGGCGGGTTCTCCAGCGTCGCCGTCGTCGCCGGCCGCATCTACACGCTCGGCGATCTGGACGGCCGCCAGCACGCCCTGGCGCTCTCGGCCGACGACGGAGCGCTCTTGTGGCGCGCTCCCATCGGGCCGGCCTGGGAGAGCGAGTACCTGGGTCCCCGCGCGACGCCGACGGTCGACGGCGACCGTCTCTACGTCATGAGCACCGAAGGCGAGGTCGTGAGCCTCGAGGCGGCGACCGGCGAGGAGGTCTGGCGGCGCAGCCTGCCGGCGGAGTTCGGCAGCCACATGATGCAGGCGATGGGCACGACGGACTGGAAGTACGCCGAGTCGCCGCTCGTCGACGGCGACCGGGTCATCGTCACGCCGGGGGTGACGGCGGCGGCGATGGTCGCCCTCGACAAGCGGACGGGCGCGACCCTCTGGCAGGCGAAGATCCCGCGGCTGGGCTCGGCCGGAGCCTACGGCGCCGCCTATTCCTCGACGGTGATCTCGCACGGCGGCGGCGTCAAGCACTACGTGCAGCTCATCGGCCGCGGGCTCATCGGCATCGAGGCCGAGAGCGGCGCGTTCCTCTGGGGCTACAACCGGGTGGCCAACGACATCGCCAACATCCCCACGCCCCTGGTCTGGGACGACTACGTCTTCGCGTCGAGCGGCTACGGCACCGGCGCCGCGCTGATCCGGCTCGCGCCCGGGGCGGAGGG
The DNA here is from genome assembly GCA_029862975.1 of Acidobacteriota bacterium. Lineage (GTDB taxonomy): Bacteria > Acidobacteriota > Thermoanaerobaculia > Multivoradales > JAHEKO01 > CALZKB01. The sequence continues at coordinate 18,754 of JAOTWP010000028.1, read as the reverse complement.
CGGCGTCACGGCCGAGGAGGTCTACTTCCTCCCGGGCGAAACGTTCCAGAACCACCACGGCGGTCTCCTCCTCCACGAAGGCCACGTCTACACCGGCACCGGCCACAACCGCGGCTTCCCGCTCGCCATCCGCGTCGCCGACGGCGCCGTGCGCTGGGGCCCGGAGCGCAACGCCGGCAGCGGCTCGGCGGCCGTCACCTACGCCGACGGCCGGATCTACTTCCGCTACCAGAACGGCGTCATGATCCTGGTGGAGGCGACGCCCAAGGGCTACCGCGAGCACGGCAGCTTCGAGATCCCGGACGTCCAGCACCCCAGCTGGTCGCACCCGGTCATCGCGGGCGGCAGGCTCTACCTGCGGGAGCAGGACACCCTCTACTGCTACGACGTCAAGGCCCCGGCGGCAGGCTAGCCGCAGGCCGCGGCGGCGTTGCTCACGCTGCTTCGTTGCGCCGCTTCGCCTGCCGCTTGAGCCACTTGCGGCGCTGCTTCTTGCTCAGGCCCGCCACCAGCGGACAGTCTTTGCAGACCTTGCGCTTGCTCACGTACTTCTCGCAGCATTCGGATCTGGGCTTCACGGCGTTCTTCCGGGGAGTGGGACCTCACGGAACGGTGGCAGACCAGGCCGAAGTATCGCCGCTTTCGAACCCGTCGGCAAAGAGGATGCCCGCCCGCGCGCGGCGGGCGAAGATGCCTCCCTGGTCACCGCGGACGGCAGTGACTCCGACACCGGATGGCGGGCGAGTGCCCGGGACCATGCCGCAGGACCGGCGCTTGACCCGGCGCCCCGACTCCGGTACGTTTCGCGTTCCACGGACAACGGACTTCATGCGAAGACTCACGACCACCCTGGCGGCAATCGGCCTCGCGCTCTGCGTGGCGCCCGTCGCTCGCGCGCAGAGCGCGGAGGGCGAGCCCGGCCAGGAGGATCTGCGCCAGGAGATCGAGGCCCTCAAGCAGGGGCAGCGGCAGATCCAGCGCCAGCTGCGGGAGATCGAGCAGCTCCTGAAGGCCCGTCCCGCGGCGCCCGCGGCGGCGCCCTCCGGCCCCGACGTCCGCGACAAGATCTTCGAGCTCGGTGATAACCCGACGAAGGGAGAGCGCACCGCGCCCCTCACCCTCGTCGACTTCACCGACTATCAGTGACCGTACTGCTCCCGACACGTCCGTGAGACGGTCCCGCAGATCGCCAAGGAGTACATCGACACCGGCAAGCTGAGGTACGCCCAGCTCGACCTGCCGCTCGAGAGCATCCACCCGCTGGCCTTCAAGGCGGCGCTGGCCGCCGCCTGCGCCGGCGACCAGGACAAGTACTGGGAGATGCACGACCGCCTCTTCGAGAACCAGCGCTCCCTCGAGCCCTGGAGCGCCCACGCCGAGGCGCTCGGCCTCGACGTCCCGGCCTTCGACGCCTGCCTCGAGAGCGAGAAGCACGCGGAATCGACGCGGCGCGACATGGCGGAGGCCGCCAAGGCCGGGGCCACGGGAACCCCCAGCTTCGTCCTGGGCGCGACCGACCCCGACGACCCGACCAAGGTCCGAGGCCTCGTCTTCATCCGCGGCGCCCAGCCCTTCGCGACCTTCAAGGCGCAGATCGACCAGGCGCTCGCCGAGCTCGAAGAGTAGCCCCGTCGGGACGCCCGCGGGGAGCCTCGGGGCTCACGACGCGCCGTAGCGGCCCGCGCGGAGCCCCGGCGCCCGCCGCGCGACCGGAGGGCGGCTTCCGCGGAGCCGGCCGCCGAGCGGCAAAGAAGGAGGCCGGAGCCCTCTCCTCTTACCGACGAAGGCCCGGCCTCGTGGCGCCGTCGAGACGGCGTTGACGGAGGGCCGTCAGTTGCCGCGGCAGACGCCGCCTTTGCACTTGTTGGAGCAGCAGTCGCCGTTGACCGAGCAGGTGCCGCCGCCCGGCCGACAGAGACAGGCGGGGTCGAGGACGCAGTCGCCGTCGATGCAGTCGATGGCCGAATCGCAGTCGTTGTCCGCCTGGTCGGCGCAGAACCCGGCCTCGCTCGCGGGCGGCGGACCGCAATCGACGGCGCACGAACAGCGGTCCTCCAGGCCCTCGCAGGCAAAATCGCCGCAGCAGTAGGAGGCAGGCGGCTGTGGCACGTCGGTGCAGATGAAGCCGCCGCTGCTGCATCGACTGTCTGAGCAGGCAACCGGGTTCTGGCCGTCGCCGTCGCCGCAGCAGAAGCGGTCCGCCGGCTTGCCGCTCTGCCTGCCGTTGCAGTCGGCGGCGCAGCTGACGCAATCCTCGCCGTCGCCGGCCTCGCAGACCCCGTTGCCGCAGACCGCCCCCGGGGTCACGCCCCCGATGCAGTCGCTGGCGCAGCCGTTGCAGTCCTCGCCGGGGTCGCAGACGCCGTCGTTGTCGCACGGCGGGCAGCCGGTGCAGCTCGAGGTGTCGAAGCCGCTGCAGGTCGGGTTGCAGGCCAGGGTGCCGCCGCTGCAGCCCTCAGAGCCGCAGGTCGCACCGCCGAGATCGGTGCCGTCGCACACCTCGTTGCCCTCGATGACGTCGTTGCCGCAGGTGCCGCCGCAGCCAGCGAAGGAGAACGCGCCGATGCGAGTCGACCACTGGCTCGCGGCGTTGTACTCGCCGGTGAACCAGATCGTGCAATCGTCGACCGGGTCGACGTTGAGCGACGCGTAGTCGCCGTAGCGGTTGCTGGCGTTCGAAGCCGTGCCGGCGACGAGGACGTTCTCGCCTTGCGGCAGCGTGCCCGCGGGATCGCCGGCCAGCCGGCCGGCGTAGCGCAGGCTCGGGAAGGTGGTCGAGCTGGAGACGTTGTAGCCGACGGCGACGTTGCCGTTGCCGTCCATCGCGGCCGAGCCCATCCAGCGGCTGTCGCCGTCTATGGCGTAGGTGCCTTCCTGGAAGAGGCTCCAGCTGCCGCCCGACTTGCGCAGCTCGTACCAGCGCACGCCCGCGTGGTCGGTGCCGTCGACGTCCGTCGCCAGATTGCCGACCAGCACCTCGTAGCTCCCGAAGTTGCGGTACTGGCTGCGCCACATCACGACCTCGCGCAGCGGGTCGAGCGTCGTCGAGGTGCCGGGCTGGCGGATGCAATTGAACGAGACGAGGCCGCACAGATCGGAGTCGAACTCCGCGATCGGCACCTGGAACGGCCCCGTGAAGGTCGAGTTCGCCGGGCTCGCGAAGTCCACCGCGAACTCGAAGATCTCGAGGAAGTCGTGGCCCGGATCGTTGGACCCCGGGTTGTGCGACTCGTCGTCGTTGTGGCGCAGGAAGTACGCCGGCGCGCCGGCCGGCGGGGCCGGGCCGTCGAGATCGCTCGGCGTGATCATCTGGAACGCGAAGCCCCCCAGGTCGGGAGCCGTGAAGCGCTGCAGCGCGGCGGCCTGGCCGTTGAGCATGGCCGGGCGCTCGAGGGCGTAGGCGGCCACCGAGTTCTCGTTGGTCCCCACGTAGTAGGCGTCCGGCCAGACGGCGTACTTGGGGTAGTCCGGGAAGTTGGTCGCCGAGAAATCGTAGGCGTACCAGCCGCCCGCGAGCGGGTCTCCCGTCTGCGAGATGTACACGCACATCCGGTTGCCGGAGCTCGAGAACTCGCTCAGCAGCCAGCGCCCGGCCAGGTGATCGTAGAGCACGATCGGGTCGCCGAGGCCGTTGGTGCAGAAGTTCGAGGTGGCCAGGGAGTCCAGGGGGATCGGACCGGCGGCCACGCTGCCGTCGCCCTTGTGGTGGACCGTGAACTTCGTGCCGGCCTGGTCGTTGATCGCCTGGATGTAGTAGTTCTGACCGACGTCGCCCACCGTGTCGGGCGGGTTGACGCCCGAGAACCCCATGCCCGCGACGTTGACGTCCGGCGAGCCGAAGGCCCGCGTCGGCGCCTGGGGAGCCCTCTCCTGGAGGCCGAGGAGCGGGTCGCGGGTGATCCCGGTCGGATTGCGGGGCGGCCCGGAGACTCGCTCGGCGCGCGGATAGGAACGCCGCGGGATCTCCTTGATCGGATCGCCAGGTCGCCAGGCCCGCGCCGTAGGCAGCTCGCGCAGGTCGCCTGTAAACACCGTCGGGGTGACGATCTCGACGGTCTCGGCGCCACGCCGCACGGGGGGCCGGGGTTCGGATTGCGCACCAGCCGGCCCGGGGATCAGCAGCGCCGAGAAAGCCAGTGCGAGCGAGGGGGCGAACCGCGTCGAATCGACCGACATCGAAGCTCTCCTTTCGCTCAGGAGCGTTGGCGACCGCGCGAGGGTCTCGCGGGACTCGCCGCCGCGGATCGTCAAGGGGATCTGAGCAGGCGAACGTTACCGCGATTGCTCTGCACATGCAAAGGGATTCCCCCCGCGCCGATCCGCGCCGTCGCCCGCTTGAGGCGGTCGTCGAGCGGATCGCGCTCGATCGCGAGCGAATAGTCCGTCGTGATCTCGCCGCGGCTCTCCACCGTCGCCGTGACGTCGGCCTCGCGCGGCAGCCAGACCAGGACGTCGCCGGTCAACGTCTCGATCGTCGCCGGCCGTGGCCCGGCGCCGGCCTCGAGCACGACCTCGACCGCGCCCCACTCGCTGCGGGCGTGCACTTCTCCGCCCACCTGAAGCACGATCGCGCCACCGCGGCTCGCGGCGTCGACCGCGGCGACGAGCCCCTTGACCTCGAGGCGGCCGTCGACGGTGCGCACCAGGAGCGGCACGCCGGAGGGCACCATGACCACCAGATCGGCCCGCCGCCGGCGCATCTCGGCGGTCTCGACCGTCTCGCCGCCTCCCGCTGCCCCCGCGGCCACGCCGATCCGGAGGGTGGGGCCGGAGTCGTCCACCCTCACCTCGAGCCGCAGCGGGTCGCCCTCGGCGTGCTGCAGGACCGCCGTGACCTCGACCTCGTCGGTCGCGGCGCCCCGGACGCGCACGTCGCCGTGCGCGCTCTCGATGGCGATCCTGGCGCCGGCCGCGCCGGCCCAGCGCCAGCGCTCGATGGTCCAGCCCGCCTCCCGGGCCACCGCCACGGACGGCGCCAGCATGGCGAGCGCGACGAGCGGCGCCGCCGGAACTCGCCGCCGCCACGCCCCCGAGCCGGCCGGTCGCCCGGCTCTCAACCGGCCTCCCGGTCGCGGATCTCCGGCGCCGGCCGCGCGTAGCGCGCCAGCAGGTCTCGCCAGGGGCCCTTGGCCCCGAGGCGGGTCAGGTTGCCGAAGTGTCCCGCCAGCGAGCGGTCGATGAAGATGATGTCCTCCGGGAACCGCATGTCCGTGGACTGCGACCAGTTGGCCGAGCCGAGCTCGAGGATCTTGGCGTAGAGATCCTCGTCCTCGCCGAAGGCGTAGGGCGGGCTCGCGCGGAACATCTCGGCGAAGAGATCGAGGTAGGGATCGATCACCGCGCGCGGCAGCGCGACGTGCCCCTTCTTGTAGACGCCGAGATCGCGCAGGATCCCGGGAACGTCCTCCCGGCGCTCGTCGAGGACGGCGCGGACCAGGGCCGCGTAACCCTCGGCCAGGGCCGGGGGAATTCGCTTCAGGCATCCGAAGTCGTAGACGACGACCCCGCCGTCCTCGCGGAACGCGAAGTTGGCGAGATTGGGATCGGCGTGGAGCAGCCGGTGCTCGAACAGACCGCGGAGCTGGAACTCGAGCAGCACCTGGCCCCAGCGGTCCTTGAGCTCCCGGGGATGGCGATCCGAGCAGGCCTCGTTCGGCGGGATGCCCTCGACCAGCGTCATCGTGAGGACCCGCTCGGTGCTGAGCTCCGCGACGACCTCGGGAATCGAGATCTCGGGCAGGCCGTCGTGGAGCCTCGCCATCTGCCGCATGTTCTCGGCCTCGTGCCGGTAGTCGAGCTCCTCGAGCAGCCGGTCCCGCAGCTCGCCCCAAATGGGCTCGAAGTCGACGTCGAACACGAGCCCGAAGAGAGCCTGCAGCAGGCGCTTCAAGTTCTTGAGGTCCGCGGCGACGATCTCGTGGATCAGGGGGTACTGGACCTTGACGGCGACCCAGCGGCCGTCGTGTAAACGCGCCCGGTGGACCTGGCCGATGGAGGCCGCCGCGAAGGCCTCCCGCTCGAACTCGGCGAAGAGCTCCCCGACGCCTGCCCCCAGCGAGCCCTCGACCTCGTAGCGCATGACCTCGTCGGGGACCCGGGGCGCCTCCTTCTGCAGCAGCTGCAGGACCTCCGCCACCTCCGGCGGCAGCACGCTCTCGTGGAGGCTCAGCATCTGGCCGACCTTCATCACGGCGCCCTTCATCTCGCCCAGGGTGGCGACGACCCGCCGCGCGTTGCGCACCAGGTTCTCCGTCCGCCGCGCCTCCTGCCCCGGCGGCGAGAAGGCGAAGTCGACGGCGCGCTCGGCCGCCACCGAGGCGCCCACCCGGCCCATGAGCCCGCCGAGGCGCAGGAAACGGCCGACCGCGGAGCTCGAGGGAGGCTTGCGTGCCATGCCCCGAGACTACGCGACCGCGCGAACCCGCGCGAGGGCGTCACTCGAAGTGCTTGACCTCGGGCCAGATCTCGGCGACGTCGCGCCGCGGCCCGCGGGCGATCCAGAACGGCATGCCGTCGCGCCACCGCATGCAGAGGTCGCAGTGGTGGGTCGAAACGAGCGTCACCTCCGCGAAGAGCGTCTCCAGGAGCTCCCGCTCCCAGCCGATGAAGATGGCCGTCGAGAACGGCTGGCGGGGCGGACCCCACAGAAAGTAGCTGTTGTGGCCGCTGTAGACCGGCGGCATCCCGCGGCCGGCGAGCAGGAGCTCGATGGCTCCGGCCTGGCCGTACGACGGCGCGAAGATCACGGCGCTCGCGCGCTCTTCCGGCGTCAGTGCCGCCACCGCGGCCTCGACGTCGCGCGCGAACTCCTCCCACCCGGTGCGGTCGGCGAACCACTGCGGCAGCGGCGACGTCTTGCCCTCCCCGGCCTCGATCTGGGGGACGACGCCGATCTTCGCGACGTAGGCGGCCAGCGGCCGCGGCGGCAGGATGGGCGTTCCCACCGGCAGCAGGACGAGGCCGTTGACGGCGAGCACGAGGCCCGCCGCCCACCGGACCCAGGGCCGGCGCCGGCCGAGGGCGTCGAGCAGCGCCCCCCCGGCGGCGAACATCACCGGGTAGATCGGCGTGATGCGGTCGGGGCGGCTCGAGCCGCTCGCGACGATCAGGGCAAAGAGCGCCACGAAGATCCAGCCCAGATGACGCCACCGGCGGGCTTCCGGCGCGCGCAGGAAGAAGTACGCACCGGCGAGCCAGACGGGGACGGTTCCCGGGTTCATGGTCAGGACCTGGAAGAGGACCACCATGTGCGGCGGCGTGTCGAGGTTCTTGTAGAGGCTGGCGTTGCGGTAGAACTCGAGCGACGGCCAGCCGTGGGCGGCCTGCCAGGCGAGGTTCGGAGACGCGATCAAGAGCGCCAGCCCGGCGCCGGCCCACAGCCACGGACCCCGGAAGTGACGGCGCGCCGGCGTCAGGAGCAGGCCCACCGCCAGGCCCGCGGCCAGGAGCACGATCGTGTGCTTGTTCTCGAGGCCGACCCCGGCCAGGGCGCCGAAGGCGAGCCACAGCCGCGGCTCGTCGCGGGCCTCGATCTCGACGAGCAGCCAGCAGCAGCCGAGCCAGATGGGCATCGAGAAGGCGTTCATGGAGAACATGCCGAACATGATCTGCGGGACGCTGGCGGCGAGCAGGCAGCCCGCCGCCAGGCATTGCCCGAAGACCCCGGCGCCGAGGCGCCGCGCGAGCAGCATCGTCAGGACGACGGTGGCGGCGCCGGCGAGCGCGGGAACGAGCCGCAACGCCCACAGCGAGTCCCCCAGGAGGCCGCGGGTCAGCGCCAGGACGACCGGCGCCAGGGGCGGATGGTCGACGTAGCCCCAAGCCGGCCGCGCGGCGCAGGCCGCGTAGTAGAACTCGTCGATGAAGTAGCCGTAGCTGCCGAGCACGCCGGGCAGGTAGAACAGCGCCCAGGCGCCCAGCGCGAACGCGGCGAGAAGCCCCTGCTCGCGGCCGTCGAGCCTTCCTGGACCGATCGCGATTCGTTCGCTCATCAGCGTCTCAGATCGAAGCGCGGAGATCCCGGGTCGCGAGCTCGCCGTGCTCCGCGATCCGCTCGAAGTGCTCGTCGAGATGGTAGAGGGTGGCGCCGGCGCCGATGGCGGAGGCGGCGATGACGAGATCCGTGGCGGGGACGGTGACACCCTTCTGACGAAGGCCGAAGCCGAGGTCCGCGGCCAGGTCGAACTCCGTGCGCCGCAGCTCCAGCCAGTGGAAGGCGCGAAAGTCACCCGCCAGGGCCTCGAAGTCCACCGGCCGCGAGGCGAAGGCCAGCAGCTCCGTCTGGATGATGCCGTTGACGGCGACCCGGTCCGCCGCGACCGCCGCGGCCACCTCCGCGCGGACGGCGGGGTTGCCGGAGGGTCGGTAGTACTCGATGAAGGCCGAGCTGTCGACCAGGATCACGGCTCGGCCCGCAGCGCCGCGAGCGCCGCCTGGTCGAGCTCCAGCTCCACCCCCCCCTGGTGCTCGAGCGCTCGGCTCAGCCGCTCGCGCCGCAGCACCTCGTGCAGGGCCAGGCGGATCGTCTCGGCCTTCGACGCCGCCCCCAGCACCTTCTGGGCCGCTCCGACCAGCGCGTCGTCGATCGTGATCGTCATGCGGTTCAGGATGCACCTCCTCGAGGCACTCGACAGTGCACCATCAGTATACACCAGTGAACGGTGTCGCTCGCCACGGGCGCCGACGCCCCCTACCCTAACGCTCGCCCCAGGCCGCGCGGATGGCCGCGGCGAGGATGGCCGCCGCCGCGAGAGCCCAGACGATGGCCCAGACGATGGCGGGGATCCACGTCATCTCGGCCATGGCGCGGGCGTCGGTGGGCTGGCCGGCGCCGTTGCCGGAAAGCCCGATCAGGGTCCACAGATCGGCGAGCGCCGCCAGGCCGACCTCGATGGCGACGAGGTGGACGGTGAAGAGGATCCAGCCGGCGCTCGCCCGCGCCGCGATGGCCACGAACGCCGCCCCGACGGCCAGCCCCGTCGCCACCGCCAGCGCGCCGCCGGCCGCCTCCGGGGAGACGAGGCTCGGCAGGCCGTAGCGCAGCGAGGCGAGCCCGACGAGCGCACCGAGCGCCGCGAGTGCCCAGCGGCCGGCCCGCGGGCTCGCGCCGACGAGGACGAGGCCGCCCGCGAAGACGGCCGTGCCGAGATACCCGGCCGGCACGACGAGAAGCCGCCAGCCGCCCGCCGTGTAGGCGAGCCCGGAGCCGTCGGCCGCCACCACGAGACGCCGGAACTCCCCGCCGGTGGCCAGCGCCGCGAGCCCGTGGCCGAGCTCGTGGACGAGGGTCGAGAGCAGGCGGAAAGGGTAGGCCAGCGGCCCCAGCCAGGGCAGCCAGGCGATCGCGGCGGCGGCCAGGACGGCATAGAGGACGACCTCCCGCCGGCGCGCGGGGCGGCCGCCGAATCGCGGCCCGGGCATCACTGCCTAGAGCCGGACGAAGAAGCGCCGGTACCAGGGGACGCCCTGGGCCTTGAGCGAGGCCCGGAGCTCGGTGAGGCGCTCCTTGTCGTGCTGGCGCGCCAGCTTCTCGAGGAACGTCGAGCCCTCGCGCTCGTGGCAGTCCTTGTACTTCTTGCCGCTGCCGCACGGACAGCGGTCGTTGCGGCCGATCTTCGCGATGTGCCGCGGCGTCGGGGTTCGCGAGAACCCCGGCCAGACGACCTTGGAGTGCATCTTTCTCGCCATAGGGTTACCCTCTCGCCGTCCAGTCTACCCCCAACCGGCCCGTCGCCGCCGAGGCGTGGACGTTGTATTCTGCGTCCGCGAGACCGGATCGAGTGGGGGAGCCGGGCACCGGCCCTGGCGGCGCCCGAACCGGCGATGAGCCAGATCGAAGACTTCGTCGACCGCCACCGGACGCCCGAGAGCGGCGGTTGAGGCCGGCGCCACCACTCTGTGGGATGATCCTCCGATGCCGGACGCGCCAGAACCGCGCCGCGCGGTGGGCCGGATGCTCGCCCTGGCGCTCGCCACCGCGGCCTGGAGCTGCGCGCCGCCGGTCACGGAGAGCCCGGCGGCGTCCTTCCCGGCGACTCCGGCCAGCCTGCTCGTGAGCGGCGGCACCGTCGTCACGCTGGACGCGGCGGACACGGTGCTCGCGGGCGGCGCCGTGGCCGTCGTCGCCGGCCGCATCGCCGCCATCGGGCCGGCGGCCGAGCTCGAGGCCGCCTACCCCGAGGCGCGCCGCGTCGACGCCGGCGGCGGCATCATCATGCCGGGCCTCGTCAACGCCCACACCCACGCGCCCATGGTCCTCTTCCGCGGCCTGGCAGACGACCTCGATCTCATGGAGTGGCTCCAGGGACACATCTTTCCCGCCGAGGCCGAGCACGTCGACGAGGAGTTCGTGCGCTGGGGCACCCGGCTCGCCTGCCTCGAGATGCTGCGCGGCGGCACGACGACGTTCGCCGACATGTACTACTTCGAAGACGTCATCGCCCGGGAGGTCGAGCGCTGCGGCATTCGCGCCGTGCTCGGCGAGACCCTGATCGACTTCCCGGCGCCCGACCACGAGACCTGGGACGAGGCCGTGGCCTACACCCGCCGGTTCGTCGAGCGCTGGCGCGGCCACGAGCGGATCCGTCCCGCCGTCGCCCCGCACGCCCCCTACACCGTCTCCGGCGAGCACCTCGTCGCCGCGCACGCGCTGGCGGCCGAGCTCGACGTGCCGCTCCTCATCCACCTCGCCGAGGACCGGCACGAGGTCGCCGACGTGCGCTCGCGGACCGGCACCACCTCGATCGACTACCTCGACCGGCTGGGGGTGCTGCAAGACCGCGTCCTTGCGGCCCACGTCGTGTGGCCCACGGCGGCGGAGATCGAGCTGCTCGCCGAGCGTCGCGTCGGGGTCGCGCACTGCCCGCAGTCCAACATGAAGATCGCGGCCGGGGTGGCGCCGGTTCCGGCCATGCTGGCGGCCGGCGTGGCCGTCGCCCTCGGCACCGACGGCGCCGCGTCGAACAACGACCTCGACCTCTGGGAGGAGATCGACACGGCCGCCAAGCTCCACAAGGTCGTGGCCGCCGATCCCACCGTCGTCGACGCCCGGCAGGCCGTGCGGATGGCGACGATCGAGGGCGCGCGCGCGCTCGACATGGAAGACGAGATCGGCTCGCTAGAGGTCGGCAAGCGCGCCGATCTCGTCGTCGTGGGCGTCGACGGCTTCCATCAGCAGCCCCACTACGGCCTCTATTCGCTGCTGGCCTACTCCACGAAGGCCGCCGACGTCGACACCGTGATCGTCGACGGCGTCGTCGTCGTGGAGAACGGCCGGGTCCTGACCGTCGACGCGGCGGCGACGCTCGCGCGAGCGGCGGAGTACCGGGACCGGATCAGGCCGGCGCCCTGACCGGCGCTGCCGGCACGAGGACGCCCGCGCCCGACGACGCCCCGGGACGCGGGACGCGAGCCGCGGTCTACTCGAGGTAGCCGAGGGCCTCGAGGTCCTCGAGCTGGTCGAGATTGGTGGTCGCTGCGGCGCGCTCCGCTCCGACCGGCGGCGCGCCGTGGACGAAGTAGAGCGCCGGCGCGGGGAGCCCGGCCAGCCGCTCGAAAAGCCCCTCGTCCCAGGGCAGCAGGGTCTCGAGGGTCGCCGTCCGGCTGGCCAGGGTCCGCTCGCCGCTCGCGAGCGTCGCGCGCACGGCGTGTCCGGGCGGCAGCTCGATCTCGAGCAGAGCGAGCACGCGGCCGCCGCCGGCAACCGGGCGATCCCGTCCCGCGGCGCCGGCGGCGGCGGGCGTCAATCCCACGAACGGGCGGAACCTCACGTCGTCGCCGGCCTCGAGGACGAGCCGGACCGCGCCGGGCTCGCCGTCCCCCAGGGCCAGCACGAAGGGGCCCGGCCGGGCGCGCAGCAGGAACGACGCCAGCAGATCGCCCATCCGCGCCAGCGCCTCGGGATGCTCGCGCACGACGTCGACGCGCTCGCCGGGATCGGCTCGCAGATCGTAGAGCTGGTGCGCGGTGGTCCAGCTGCGCGGCGCGCGCACGACGTACTTCCACTCGCGGCTGCGCACGCCGAAGACGTCGCGCTCGGGATTCTCCACGAACGCCGGGCGGTCGGCGGTCTCCGACCTCTCGATCAGCGGCCACAGGCTGCGCGACTCGGCCGTCGCGGCCCCGGCGGGCAGCCCGGCGGCCTCGAGGATGGTGGGCAGCAGGTCCGTCACCCGGACCTGCTCGTGCACCACGAGCCCCTCCTCGAAGCGGCGGCCCCGCCCCGGCCTGAGGATGAGGGGCACGCGCACGAGCTCGTCGCTGAGCAGGGTCGCCCCGTGCCCCCAGGAGCCCTGACGGTCGTAGATCACCTCGCCGTGATCGGCGACCACGGCGACGACCGTGTCCTCCCAGACGCCGTGCTCGCGCAGCCAGTCGAAGAGGGCCCCGATGCGGTCGTCGGTGTACGCCACCTCACCGTCGTAGAGGGCCTGGGCCACGGGCACGAACTCCGGCCGCGGCCGGCGCTCCGCGAAACAGTGCCGGCAGCCGTCGACTCCCCTGCCGCTGATGGCGACCGGCAGCTCGAGGCCGAGCTCCGCGTGGGCGCGCTCGTCGCCGAACTCGAGGTCGAAGGGGGCGGGCTGGTTGAACGGCTGGTGCGGATCGTCGAGATGGAGGAACAGGAAGAAGCGGCGGTCGTAGTTGTGCTCCAGCCAGGCGAGGGCCTTGTCGAGATTGTCCTGCGCCGTGCGCCGCGAGGTGGGCAGGTTGAACCAGCGGTCGAAGCCCTGGTCGAGGCCGAGCCCGAAGAGGAAGGCCTTGTAGACCACCGCGTGGGTGCGCCAACCGCCGGCCTGCAGGCGCTCCGCCAAGGTGCTCGCGCTCTCGGACAGGGCGAGCTCCTGGTTCACGACGCCGTGGCGGGACGCGGGCAGGCCGGTGAAGATCGACGCGAACGCCGGCGCCGTCCAGTTGGCGGCCGACACCGCCTGGTCGAAGCGGACGCCCTCGGCGGCGAGCCGGTCGAGGTTGGGCGTCGTCGCCCGGTCGTGGCCGTACGAGGAGAGGCGGTCGGCGCGCAGGGTGTCGATGCCGATGAGGACGACGTTCGGCGGCTCGCCCGGGCGCCGCGGCGCATCCACGATCGGGTTGCCCCAGAGCGCGAAGCCCCGCCCGCCCGCGGCCTGGTCGCCGGCGAGGCGGGTGCGCAGCTCGATCTCGACCCGGCGCCCGGACCAGCGCGCCAGCGCCACCTCCGCCCGCCGCCAGTGCCAGCCGGCTCCGTCCTCGCCGATCGCCGCCTCGCCGGCGAAGACCTCCGTCGCCCCGCCGCCGTCGCGGACCGCGACCTCGAAGCGCGCCGCGTCGCCGAACTGCGAGCCGCTCGCCAGCGCGTAGGAGAAGGTGAGCCGGCCGCCCGCGGGCACGGTCACGGGAAAGCGCAGCGTCGTCGGCGCCGGCGCAAAGAGGGCGTCGACGCGCTCGTAGTTCTCGTCGTAGGGCGGCCGGGTGTTGCGCAGCCGGCGAACCGGCAGCAGGCTGCCGCGCTTGGCCAGGCCGAGGTCCCCGGCGGGGCTCGCGCCGCCGGCCGCGGCCGGCCAGGCCCGCGCCAGCAGGGCGATCTCCTGCTCGGGCGTGGCCGCGAGCTCCTCGATCGTCACCTCGGCCAGGCAGGCCTCGGCGCCGGCGGAGCCGTCGGCCCGCTCGAAGAGCACGACGAGCGTGCGGGTGTCGAGGCTGGCGGTGAAGTCGACGGCCGCCCGATCCCAGGCGCCGGGCGCGGCGGCGGCCGTGAAGCGGTGCACCGCCGGCGTCGCTCCCTTCTCGAGGAAGGTGCCGCGCAGGATCCGCTGCCGATCGGTCTCGCTGTTGACCGCCGAGGGCACGGCCAGCTTCACGGAGGACTCGACGACCCGCAGGTCCAGGATCGCCCGGTTCGACCTCCAGACCCTCGTGACGCGGTAGCGGGCCAGGGGACGCGCGGCGACGAGAATGGGGAAGCGCCGCGCCCTGCCGCCGCGCAGGCAGGCGACGGGCCCGAGCTCCGGGTCGTCGTCGAGCCGCAGGCTCCCGCCCGGCAGGCGCTCCGCGAGCCAGCCGAGCTGTCGGAGCGTGGCGGCGTCGAAGGCGCCCCGCCAGAGCGGGCGCGCCGCGAGCTCGCCCACCGGCCCCAGGGCCAGGAGCGGGCTCTCGACGATCGTCTCGGGCGTTACCTGCTCGACGAGCCGCACCAGCCCCTGGGCGTCGCCGGCCGGCCGGCAGCTCCAGCCGGCCGCGGCCAGACCCGGTGCCAGGACCGCCAGCCCGATCCGCGCCTTGGCTCGGGTCCATCTCACGAGCGGCAACCTACCAGAAGCCCGGAGCTCCGCGGCCTACCCTTCTCCCACCCTGCTCGCGCCCCCTATTGCTCATTTTCCGGGTTGCGGTTACCATCCGGCGTTCCGAAACCGCTGGGCGCCAGCCGAGGTGGATGGCGCATCAGACCCGAGAGATGAACAAGAGGAGAGCGTCGATGCGCAAGCACACCTTCATCATCACCCTGGCCGTTCTGGCCCTGGCAGCGACCGGCACGGCCTTCGCGGCCGCCGGCGGCAGCTGCAACGAGGCCATCTTGGTCCAGGCCGGCACCTTCGCCGACGACCTCGGCGGCGCCAACAGCAAGTGGTACAGCTACGATGCGACCGGCACCGGGAACATCCCCATCAACACCAGCCTGCCGGGCACCCAGTTCGAGACCCGCCTGGTGGTCTTCGGCGCTTGCGGCGGCGCTCCCGTCGCCGAGAGCTCGGGCGGCGGCGGGCGTCTCGCCCACGTGCTGGTCGCCGGCTTCCCCGGGCAGCGCTTCTTCATCGAGGTCAGCAAGATCGGCGGCTCCGGGAGCCAGTTCGAGCTCGCCGTCGACGACAAGCTGGTGGGCCCCTGCGGCCAGGCCGGCACCGGCGGCTGCTTCATCGCCAACGGCACGCCGTTCTGCGACGACACCTGCGGCGGACCGCCGTGCCCCGGCTGCTGCACCATGATCTGCGCCGCGGACCCGTTCTGCTGCGACACCGCTTGGGACCAGATCTGCGCCGACGCGGCCCAAGTGTCGTGCGTGGTCGTCCCCGTCGAGCTCAAGAACTTCGAGATCGACGGCTAAGCGCCGCCGGACAAGGGGATCGAGAGATGACCGCCACGCGACGGGCCTCCGTCGCGCTGGCGGTTTTTTGCGCGTTCCCGGCGGCCGCGATGGCGATCGACGCCTTCTTCGTCGACGCCAGCGCGGCCTGGGGCATCGGCCCGCACGTGCCGGAGAACGGGCACGGCACCGGCGCGGCCGCGGTCGACTTCGACGATGACGGGCTGGTCGATCTCTTCGTGCCGCAGGCCGCCGGCACCCCCGACCGGCTCTACCGCAACCTGGGCGGCTCCTTTGCCGAGATCGGCGCGGCGGTCGGGCTCGGCTCGCTCGCCTCGAGCCGGGTCGGCCTCTGGCTCGACTACGACGGCGACGGCGACCTCGACCGCTGGGTCGCCAACGACGACGTCCTCGCCGCCTCGTCCTTCACCCTCTACCGGCAGGACCCCGGACCCGTCTTCACCGACGTCACCGTCGAGGCCGGCGTCTTCAAGCCGCCGATCGTGCTCGAGGAGACCCACCACTGGTCGGGGATCTGCGCCGGAGACCTGAACAACGACGGCTACCTCGACGTCTTCACCGCCCAGTGGCCCGGACCCGGGCATCTGTTCCTCAACACCGGCGCGGGCGGCTTCACGGACGCGAGCGCCGCGAGCGGCGTGGCGGTGGTGCGCCACGCCCACCAGTGCGCCATGGAGGACTTCGACGGCGACGGCTGGACGGACATCTACGTCGCCATCGACTTCGCGGCCAACATCCTGTGGCACAACCAGCACGACGGGACCTTCGTCGACGTCGCCCCGGCGGCCGGGCTCGACAACGCCATGAACGACATGGGCATGGCGCTCGCGGACTACGACGACGACGGCGACTTCGACGTCTACGTGACGAACATCTTCCTGCCCGAGGCTCCCGGCGGCCCGCGCCACAACGTGCTGCTGCGCAACGAGTCGGTCGGCGCCGTCCTCGACTTCGACGAGGTCTCGGCGGCGATGGGCGTCGATCAGGGGTACTTCGGCTGGGGCGCCACGTTCCTCGACGCCGACGACGACGGCGACCTCGATCTCGCCGCCACGAACGGTTGGCGCTCGGGCGAGTTCGCCACCGACCCCTCGCGGTTCTTCGAGAGCCCGGGCGGCGGGCTGCCGTTCGCGGACGTCTCCGCGCCGGTGCAGTTCGACGACACGGATTGGGGCAGCTCGCTCTCGGCGGCCGACTTCGACCGCGACGGCGATCTCGATCTCGTGCAGGCGTGCATGACCGCCAGAGGCGAAGCCGTGCCGCTGCGGCTGCTCGAGAATCAACGGCCCGTGGGCGACGGCAACTACCTCGTCGTGCGCCCGCGAAGCTCGGGGCCGAACCGTTTCTCCGTCGGCGCCCTGGTGCGCGCCGGGGTGGGCGGAGCGACGATGCTGCGCCGCATCGCCGCCGGCACAAGCTACCTGGGTCAGGAGCCGCTCGAGGCGTTCTTCGGCGTCGGCGCGGCGACCACCGTCGACTGGGTCCGCGTCGACTGGCCGGACGGTGCCTCGACGACGCGCACCGGCGTCGCCGTCAACCAGGAGCTGACCGTGGAGCTGCTCTTCGCCGACGGCTTCGAGTCGGGCGACACCAGCCGCTGGTCGACGACGGTGGGCGGAGCAGACCCGGAAGCGCCGCGGCCGCCGGCGGCGAGCGCGCGGCGCTCGGGGCCCGCGGCATGACCTGGTGCTCCACTTCGCGCCCGGCCCTGCCGCCGGCTCTCCTTCTCGCCTGCCTCGCCCCGGCGGCCGGCGCCGCCCCTGAGGGCCTGGCACCCTTCACGGAGGAGGCCGTGGCGCGCGGCCTCGTCTACGTCATGCAGGACCACCCGCAGGCCGACGGCTACCTCGGGTTCGGCTGCGCCTTCGCCGACCTCGACGGCGACGGCGACGAGGACGTCGTCGCCGTCGGCGCCGCCGGCGGCCAGGTCGGCGTCTTCGAGAACGACGGCAGCGGCCACTTCACGAACCGCTCGACGGGCAACGGGCTCCCCCTTCTGCCGGAGGCCTCCGGGGTCGCGGCCGGCGACGTCGACGGCGACGGCGACCTCGACCTCTACTTCGCGCAGGTGGGCGAGCCCAACGTCCTGGCCGTCAACCTCGGCGGCTTCTCCTTTGCGGACGCAAGCGCCGCGGCCGGGGTCGACGACCCCGGGGCCGGCAAGGCGGCGGCCTTCGCCGACTTCGACGGCGACGGCTGGCTCGACCTCTACGTCGCCAATTACAACGGCATCGTCCCCGGCACCGACGACCTCGACAACCGGCTCTACCGCAACTTGGGCGAGGGCACCTTCGAGGACGTGAGCGTGGCCCAGACCGTCGATGACCACGGCTACGGCTTCCAGCCCGTCTGGTTCGACTACGACCGCGACGGCGACGTCGACCTCTACCTCTCGAACGACCGCGGCCACCTGCCGCCGCTCTTCCGCCCCAACCAGCTGTGGCGCAACGACGGCGGCGCGCTGGTCAACGTCTCCGCCGGCTCCGGCGCCGACGTCGGGCTCTTCTCGATGGGGGTCGCCTGCGGCGACTTCGACGGCAACCGCTGGCCGGACCTCTACTGCACCAACGTCGGCGACTACGAGGACGGCTACAACCCGCTGCTCCTCAACCAGGGCGACGGCACCTTCGTCGAATCCTCCGCGAGCGCCGGGGTGGACAACTGGATCACCTCCTGGGGCGCCATCTTCTTCGACTTCGACAACGACGGCTTCCAGGACCTCTACGTCAACAACATGTTCGAGCCCAACGCGCTCTACGCCTGCGGCGCCGCCTTCCCCTGCACCGAGATCGGCGCCGCCGCCGGCGTCACCGCCAGCCCCGAGCCCTCCTTCGGCTCGGCGATCGCCGACGTCGACGCCGACGGCGACCTCGATCTGCTGGTGAACAACCTCGGCGGCAACGTCGAGCTCTTCGTCAACCACGAGGGCGAGACCCGCAACTGGATCCGCTACCGCATGGCGGGCCTGGGCGCCGACCGGCTGGCCGTCGGCGGCAGCATCGACACCCGCGTCGGCGCGGCGTGGCAGCTGCGCGAGATCCTCGCCGGCGGCAACGGTTACCTCGGCCAGAACGAGCTCGCCGCCCACGTCGGCCTCGACCAGGCCGCGGCCGCCGACGAGATCGCCGCCGTCTGGCCCGGCGGCACCCCCACCCGCACCCTGACCGGCCTCCCCGCCAACCGCACCTGGACCCTCTACCCGCCGGAGAGGCTGGGCGACGCCGACGCCGACGGCCTCGTCGACCTCGACGACTTCCTCGTCTTCGCCGCCTGCTACGAGATTCCGCTCGAGCCCGGCTGCGAGGTCATGGACTTCGAGGGCGAGAGCGACGTCGACCTCGCCGACTTCGACGGCTTCCTCGCCGCCTACGACGGCGAGCCCGCCGACTGCAACGGCAACGAGGTCCCCGACATCCTCGAGATCCTCCTCGGCCAGGTCCCCGACGAGGACGGCAACGGCATCCCCGACGGCTGCCAGATCTTCGAAGACGGCTTCGAGTCCGGCGACACGACTGCCTGGTCCGTGGTCTTCCCGGGCTGAGCCCGGCCCGCCGACTACCGTGGGGCTCTCCGGCCCGATCGCCCGGCGTGGACCTGGAGAGCCCCTGACGCCCGAGTCGAAGAGCGTCATCGCCAACACCGTCAGCCTGGCCGGCGGCGAAGCGATCGCCAGCG
>JAOTWP010000143.1 GCA_029862975.1 Acidobacteriota bacterium | reverse complement strand
CAGCAGCGTCTCGATCCCGAGGGCCTCAAGGCGGCGGCCCGCAAGGTCGGGCTCGACGGCGAGAGCTTCGACGCCTGTCTCGATGACGGCCGGCACGCGGCCGAGGTGCAGGCCAACCTCGAGCTCGGCGCCCGCGTGGGCGTCACGGGGACCCCGTCGGTCTTCGTCAACGGCCGCCACGTGAGCCCGGGGCGGGTGCCCTCGCTGGAGATGCTCGCGAGCCTCGTGGACGAGGAGCTCGCCCGGTTGGGGGGCGCGGCGGCGGAGTAGAGCGGCCTACATCACCGCGTCGATGGGCGCCGTCTCTCCGGCCCGCAGCGCGACTCCGGCCGCCGTCGCCGCGGGCAGCGCCCGGTAGGCGAAGTGGCTCGCGGCCAGGATCTTGTTGTGGTAGAAGGCCGCGTCGCGGTCCGCGGCGAGCAGCGCTTGGTAGGCCTCGCGGTCGGCGGCGTCGACCCCCTTCGCCCTCAGGATCTCCGCGCGGCGCGCCTGCGCCACGCCGGCCTGCTCGAGCAGCAAGTGGGCGCTGAGCGCGGCACCCGTCAGATCGAGGAACGGCACGGCGTTGAGCATCATCATGAGAGGGCCGTCGGGGCGCTCCTGCACCGCCGCGGCGAGCTCCCCGATCTCCTCGAGCGCCCGGCCGAGCAGGGCGGCGGGCGGGCCGAGCAGCGGGTCCTCGGCGAACCGCCCCGCGGTCGCCGCGGCCATTCCCAGGAGCTCCCGGAACGGCCGGCCGCCGGCCGCCGGCATCTTGCGCGCGACGAGGTCGAGAGCCTGGATGCCGTTGGTCCCCTCGTAGATCGAGCCGATCTTGGCGTCCCTGAGGTACTGCTCCGCCGGGTAGTCGCGCGTGTAGCCGTAGCCGCCGTAGACCTGCAGGCACCACTCGGTCACGCGGAAGCTCCAGTCCGAGGCCCAGGCCTTGCAGATCGGGGTCAGCACGTCGACGTAGGACTGGTAGCGGGCGCCCTCGTCCCCGGCCGCCAGGTGCGCCTTGTCGAGGAAGTACGAGGTCTGGAGCAGCAGCGCGCGCATCGCCTGGACGTAGCTCTCGGAGGTCCAGAGCATGCGGCGGACGTCCGGGTGCTCGAGAATCGACACCGGCGGCGCGGCGCCGCGGGCCGTCCAGTGGCGGCTCTGCACGCGCTCCCTCGCGTAGGCGAGCGCGGCCTGTTGCGCCGCCCCGGCGACCGCCATGCCCTGCAGCCCCACCTCGATGCGGGCGGCGTTCATCATCTCGAACATGATCCGCATGCCGTTGTGCGGCTCGCCCAGCAGGAATCCCTCGCAGCCGTCGGCGGACCCGAACAGGAGCGAGCAGGTGGGGGAGCCGTGGATCCCCAGCTTGTGCTCGATCGAGCCGCAGACGACGTCGTTGGCGCCGCCCAGGCCGCCGCCGGCCTCCACCCGGACCCGGGGGACGACGAAGAGCGACAGACCGCGGGTCCCGGCGGGAGCGTCCGGCAGGCGCGCCAGCACCGCGTGCACGATGTTCTCCGTCATGTCGTGGTCGCCGAAAGTGATGAAGATCTTCTCCCCCTTGATCCGGTAGCGACCGTTCTCGAGAGGCACCGCGGAGGTCGTCGAGGCGCCCACGTCGGAGCCCGCGTGCGGCTCGGTCAGGCACATCGTGCCGCTCCACTCGCCCGAGTAGAGCTTCTCGCAGAACAGGCCGCGCACCTCGTCGGTCCCGTGATCCTCGATCAGCTGGCCTGCCCCTCGCGTGAGGAGGAAGACGAGCGAGAGCGACAGGTTGGCGCCCGAGAAGAGCTCGTTGACGACGGTGCCGGCGACGTGCGGCAGGCCCATCCCGCCGTGCTCGGGGCTGCAGGTCGATCCCACCCAGCCGCCGCCGGCCACGGTGGCGTAGGCCTCCCGGAACGAGGCCGGCACCGTCACCCGCCCGTTCTCGAGCCGCGCGCCCTCGTCGTCGCCGTCCTCGTTGGTCGGCGCGAGCTTCTCGCGGGCGATCTTCGCGGCCTCGTCGACGACCATCTCGATCTGCTCCCGGTCCCAGTCGGCGTAGCGTCCGGCGCCGAGCAGCTCCTCGGTCGGCAGCCAGTCGAAGAGTTGGAACTTGAGGTCTCGAAGATCGACTCGATACTCCACGGCGCGTCTCCTTTGGGGGAATCGGTTGTCGGGACGGAACGGCCCCCGCTCAGGATATCGCTCCGCGCCGGGACATGTCGCCTTCGGGGCGGGGCGCGCCGCTCGGGAGCCCGCGTAGGGGCGCAATGCCGGTATGCTCGGAGTCGGGTCGCCGCGGGGCCCGCGGCGGCCCGGGCTGCCCGCCGCGGCGGCGGAGCGGACGATGCGGACGAAGCCGTACAAGATCCTCCGTGGGGAGGGGCGGGGCATTCGGGGCACCGCCTGACGCGTGCGCCTGTTTCTCGCTTCCCGTCTCGCGCCGAGCAACCGGCGGGCGATCGCCGCGCGGATGGCGCCTGTCCTCGCCGCGGCGCGCGGCGCCCTGCGGCCGGTGCCGCGGGACAGCGAGCACCTGACGCTCGTCTTCCTCGGTGAGCGCGACCACGGCGCCGAGGAGCTGCTCCGCGCGCTCGCGCCGCTCGCCGCCGGCGCCGGCTTCCGGATCCGGCTGGGCAGCGCCGAGGTCTTCCCGCGGCGGGGCCGGCCGCGCCTCGTCTGCGCGCCCGTCGCCGAGGGCGCCGACGAGCTCCAGGCGCTCGCCGCGAGAGCGCGAGGCTGCCTCGAGCCGCTCCTTCCGGATCTCGCCGCCTACCGGGAGAAGCCGCCGCACGTCACTCTCGCCCGCTTCGACCGCGGCGCGGGCGGGCGCGACCGGCGCGCGGTGACGGACCTGCTGGCCACCGCCGGCGTGGCCGCCTGGACGGCCTGGGACCGGGTGGACGGAGTCGAGCTCGTCGCGAGCCAGCTCTCGCCCCGCGGCCCGGCCTACACGACGGTCGGCGAGATCGCCCTCGCGCCCGCCCTCGCCACCGGACGCCGCCAGGAGGACTAGGAGCGGGAGGCCTGCCGTCCCCGACGAGCGTCGTCCGTCGAGGAGAGGGGCGCCCGCTCGATCCGGCCGGCGCGGCAGGCCTACGCGCCGTTGCGGAGGTCGCTGGTGATGCGGCCGTCGTGGAGCTCGATGCGGCGGCTCGTGCGCCGGGACAGGGCCGTGTCGTGGGTGATGACGATCATCGTGTGACCCTGCTCCCAGAGCTGCGCGAAGAGGTCCATGATGTCGCCGCCGGAGGTCGAGTCGAGGTTGCCGGTCGGCTCGTCGGCCAGCAGGATGTCCGGCCGCATGGCGAGCGCCCGGGCGATCGCCGCGCGCTGCATCTGGCCGCCGGAGAGCTCGGTCGGCTTGTGCTCCATGCGGTCGGCCAGCCCGACGCGCGCGAGGACCTCCTCGACCCGCTCCCGGCGCCGCCGTCTGGCCACGCGGCCGAAGAGCAGCGGCATCTCGACGTTCTCGTAGGTCGAGATCTGCGGGATGAGGTTGAAGCTCTGGAAGACGAAGCCGATCCGCCGGTTGCGGATCTCGGCCAGCTGCGCGCGGTTCATGCCGGCCACGGACTCGCCGCGCAGCTCGTAGCTGCCGGCCGTCGGCGTGTCGAGACAGCCGATCAGGTTCATCAAGGTGGACTTGCCCGAGCCCGACGGGCCGACGACGGCCAGGAACTCGCCGCTTGCCACGTCGAGGGCGACGTCGCGCAGCGCCTCCACCTGGATCTTTCCCGTGTCGTAGACCTTGCGGATGTCGCGCATCCTGATGAGCGGGCTCGCCGCGACATCCGGCTCCGCGCCGCCGTGGCGAGGCTCATTCATAGCGCAGGGTCTCCGCGGGATCGACGAGCGCCGCCCGCCGGGCCGGGAAGTAGGCGGCAAGCAGGCCGATGAGTCCGAGAATCGCCGCCGTGGCGAGGGCGATGGGCAGGGAGAGCGTCGGCTTGCCGAGGAACTCGAGGGCCTCGTTGCCGCCGGTGGGGAGCGCGTCGAGCAGGGCGATGAGACCCGTCGCCATGATGAGGCCGAGTGCGCCGCCCATCAGGGTGTAGGTCAGCCCCTCGAGGATCAGCGGTCCCGTGATCCAGCTGCTGCGGGCTCCCAGGGCCATCTTGACCCCGATCTCGCGGGTGCGCTCCTTGACGACGGCGTACATGATGTTGGCGACGCCGATGCCGCCGGCAAAGAGGGTCAGTCCGCCGATGATCCCGAGGAAGAGCTGGATCCCCAGCAGCATGTTCTGCATGATCGCGGAGCTCTCGACGGTGTCCCAGGTCGGCAGGGCGCGCTCGTCCTCCGGATCGAAGCCGTACTTGGCCGCCAGCACCTCGCGCACCTCGCGCAGGACCTGCGGCATGTGCTCGGGGCCGTCGGCTCCGACGACGAGGTTGCTCAACCGCTCGCGCCCGAACTGGGTCTTGAAGGTGGTGATCGGGATCACCGCGTGATCTTCGTCGGGGCCGCCGTAGGCCCCCATCTGGAGCTTCTCGACGAGCACTCCGACGACGAGGTAGGGGACGTTGGCGACGAGCAGCGTCCGGCCGACCGGATCTTCGTCGCCGAACAGATCCTCGGCCAGGGTCCAGCCGAGGAAGATCACCCGCCTGCGGCGTCCCTCGTCGAGCACGTTGAAGAACCGGCCGCCGTCGCGCGCCATGTGGTTGCGCAGCTCGCCGTAGGGGAGGCTCACGCCCGTCAGCCGCACGTTGACGGTCTTGCGCCCGTAGGTCACCGGCGCCCGGTAGTCGGTCATCTCGCCGAGGGCTCCCGCGAGGTGCTCGACCCGCGAGGCGACGAGCTCGACGTCCTCGAGACGGGGCCGGACGGGGCGGCCGGCCGGGAGGCCCTGCCAGGGCATCGTCGTCTCGCCGGGCCAGAGGACGGCGATGTCGCGCCCCATTCCGGCCTGCGCCCGCGTGAGCTGCCGCTTGAGGCCCTCGCCGAACGCGAGCAGCAGCACGAGCGACAGCGAGCCCCAGGCGATCGCCGCCACGGTGAGGATGGCGCGCTTCTTCTGGACCCTCGAGGAGCGCAGGAACAGCTGGAAGACGATCCAGGGCCGCACGGTCACCGCCTAGGTCTCCATCGTCTACATCTTCATCGCCACGACGGGGTCGAGCCGCGCGGCGGAGCGGGCCGGGAAGTAGCCCGCGACGAGGCCGATCGCGCCGAGCAGGGCGACGGTGCCCAGCGCCAGCCCGGGCGACAGGCTGGGGTCGCCGACGTAGTCGGTCACGCCGAAGGCCGGAAAGAGCCGGCACAGGCCGAAGGTGATCGCCAGCCCGATGGCGCCGCCGGCGGCGGTGATGATGAGGGTCTCGACGAGGAACTGCCCGAGGACGCCGCGCGGCCGGGCTCCCAGGGCCATCTTGATGCCGATCTCCCGGGTCCGCTCCTCGACGACGACGTTCATGATGTTCGACACCCCGATGCCGCCTACGACGAGGGTCAGGGCGCCGATGATTCCCAGGAAGAGCCGGAAGGCGAGCATGAAGGTGTCGAAGAAGGCGGCCATCTCGGAGGTGTCCCAGACGCCCAGCGCTTCCTTGTCCCGGGGATCGAACCGGTGCTTCCCGGCCAGGATCTCGAGCACCTCCTGCGTCGCCTCCTGGGTCCTCGCGACGTCCCTGGCCGTAAACACGAAGTTGTCCATGTACTTCTGGCCGGTGAGAGCCTGCATCGTCGTGGCCGGGATCACGAGCATGTCCTTGTCGCGAAAGCGGTAGGAGGAGTCCTGGTTCTTCTGCTTGAGCACGCCGACGATCGTGAACGGGGAGCCGTGGATGCGGAGCAGCTGGCCGACGGGGTCGCCGGCGCCGAAGAGCTGTTCCGCCAGGTCGTTGCCGAGGAAGGCCACCCGGCGCTTGTGGAGCATGTCGAGGGCGTTGATGAAGCGGCCGCCCTCCTGCGGGATCATGTTGCGCATCTCGCCGAAGACCGGGTGCACGCCGGCGGTGTCGACGGCGAGGGTCTTGGGGCCGAGCTGCAGGCGCAGCGTCTCGCCGTACTCGCTCGAGATGTCGCCGAGCTCGGCGGCGCCCTGCCGGAGCAGCCGGATGTCCTCCTCGTCGAGGCGAATGGGCCGGCCCTTGCCGAGGCCCTCGAACGGCATGGAGGTCAGGGACGGCCACGCGATGACGATGCCGTTGCCCAGCCCGGCGGAGTTCTTCTTCAGCTGGTGGTGGAAGCCGCCGCCGAAGGCGAGGAGCAGGCTCACGGCGACCGTTCCCCAGACGATGCCGAGGGTCGTCAGGAGCGTGCGCAGCCTCTGGGCCCGGAGGTCCCGGAAGAGCTGCTTCAGACTGCTGGACATCCAGCTCATGGCGTTCCCACCTCCTAGCCGAGGACGTCTCGCGGCGGCCGCTGCACGACCTCGTCCCCCTCTTCGAGCCCGGAGAGGACCTCGATGTTGAGGCCGTCGGAAAGGCCGCTCTCGATCTCGATCTTCTCCGGCTCGCTCTCGGGCCCGGCGCCGGGAATCTCGACGAAGGTCTTCGCGCCGTCGTCCTCGAAGAGCACGAGACGCTCGGGAATCAGCAGGATGTCCTGCTTCTCCCGGATCACGAGATCGGCGTTCGCGGAGTAACCCGCCCGCAGCACCACGGCCTGGGCGGGATCGAGCTCGATCTCCACCTCGAACAGGCGCGCCCC
This sequence comes from Acidobacteriota bacterium, assembly GCA_029862975.1. Classification (GTDB taxonomy): domain Bacteria; phylum Acidobacteriota; class Thermoanaerobaculia; order Multivoradales; family JAHEKO01; genus CALZKB01. Next base: position 3,064 of record JAOTWP010000143.1, on the reverse strand, counting down.
TTCCTCCTCGACGGCCTGCGGGGCGATGCGGGTCAGCCGCCCGGTCACGAGGCTGTCCGGCAGGGCGCCGATCTTGAGCCGCGCCTCGACCCCCGGCGCGAGCTTGCCGACGTCGATCTCGTCCACCGTGCCGCGGAAGATCAGGTCCGTCATGTCGGCGATGGTGGCCAGCTCCGTACCCTCCTGGAAGGAGGTGAGGGGCACGACCGGATCGCCCGGGTCGATGTTGCGGGCGAGGACGATGCCCGCGGCCGGAGCCCGGATGATCGATTCCATCGACCGCCCGCGGCCGGCGATGCGTCCCTTCTGCACGAGCTCGAGGTTGTCCTGGGCGCTGGCGAGCTCGATCGCCGCCAGCTCGAAGCCCTCGCGCTTGGAGTCGAGCTCGTCGGCGGGGGTGATGCCCTCGCGCGCCAGCTCCTGGGCCCGGGACCACCCCGACTCGGCGCGCGTGTAGGCCGATTGCGCCGCGTCGAGCCGTCTCTGCGCCTCGACGAGCTCGGTCGGGGTCGGGTCGGGGACGATCTCGAACAGCGCGTCCCCGGCGCGCACGGCGTCGCCGACATCGACCACGCAGGTCTTGACGATCCCCGGGATCTTGGACTTCACCTTGAACTCCAGCCGCGGCTCGATCTGGCCGATCGCGACGGCCTTCTCGACGATCGACCCGCGCTCGACCTTGACGAGCTTGAGCTCCTCGCCGCTCGCCCGGCGCCCCTTGAGCCAGGCGTAACCGCCGCCGCCGGCGGCGGCGACGACGAGCAGCACGACCAAGATCTTGAGAATCCGCTTCATGTCACGTTCTCCGATCGTCCCGGCGGGCGTGGCGCCGGCGCGCGGGCCGGCGTTCGAGGACCTCCTCCTCACTCCCGCTGTACATGGTACGCCGGAGCCGGCGTCGTTGTTTCGCTCGGCGGGCGCCTACGGCCGCGGCGGCACCTCGAGCACCATCAGGTCCTCGGCCACGAGGACCTCGCCGGCGAAGTGCTCGCCGGCCAGGGCGGCCATGTCGTGCTCGTCGCAAGAGGGGTACTGATGGGTCAGGACGACCTTGCGGGCGCCGGCCTCGGTCGCGACGCGGCCGGCCAGCGCGGCCGTCAGGTGCGGCCCGGGGTCGCGGTCGGCGAACGGCGACGAGGCCTCGATGACGAGGAGGTCCGCGTCCCGCGCGACGTCGACGATCCCCGGGCAGTACTCGGTGTCGCCCGAGAAGACGACGCGGACGCCGCCCATCTCGAAGCGGTAGGCGACCGCGGGCAAGCCGGCGTGCACCACCCGCCGGGAGACGACCGCGACCTCCCCTTGCGCGAGCTCCGAGTCTCCCGCCGCGGACAGCTCGATGCGGTAGTCCCGGGGACGGATCCCGGGATAGAGCGCCTCGAGGGCGGCGAGGAAGCCGTCGAACCCCGCGGGCGCGAAGATCGCGAGCGGCTCCACGCGCTGGAACCCGGGCGTGTAGTTGAGGGCGAAGAGCAGCGGCGCCAGATCCGCCGTGTGGTCGGGGTGCGGGTGGGTGTAGGCGGCGGCCGTCAGATGACGGTAGTCGAGGCCGGCCCGGACCAAGCGGTCGAGGGTCCCGCTGCCGCTGTCGACGAGGATGGTCTCGCCGCCGCCCTCGAGGACGTAGCCGGCCGGCCCGCGGCGGTGGTAGGGGACGCAGGTCCCCGAGCCCAGGATCGTGACCCGCGGCGTCAAGGCCGGCCCCCCGACCCGCGGACGCGGGCCAGATCCTCGGGCGTGCCGACGTCGACGTAGCGGCCCAGCGGCGTCGTCTCGGCGTCGATCTCGAGGCCGGCGGCGAGTCCCGCCACGAGCACCTGGCTGATCTGGAGCTCCGGCTCCGGGCGCGGCTCTCTCCCCTGCCGGCGCGCGAGGAAGTCGTGCAGGAACTCCGTGAACTCCGGGCTCCACACCGCGGCGCCGTAGGTGTAGTCGAGGCCGCAGGCGCCCGGCTTGACCCGCAGGCCGACCACCCGGTCACCGTCGAGCTCGACCATGTCCGTCTTGTCCGGCCGGTCGCTGCGGAACAGCACCACGGTGACGGCGGCCCCCCCCGCGCGGTGGCGCCGCACGGCGCGGCCCACGGCGTCGAGGGGGGTGAAGCACGAATCCGGGAAGCCCGTCACGACGGTGGCGCCGCGCGCGAAGGGATAGGCGAGGTCGAGGCTCGCGGGGATGGAGTCGGTGCCGGCGGTGACGAGGTAGGCGAGCCGCAGGCCGGGGGGCGGAGCGGCGGCGAAGTGCTCGGCCACGTCCCACTTGCCGGTGCGCAGCACCACGTAGGCGCGCTCGACCCCGGCGCCGGCGAGCGCCGACAGCAGGAACTCGGCGACGGGCCGGGGCGCCCCCCCCGGGCCCGGTCCCGGCACGGGGACGAGCTCCTTGCTGCCGGCCACCCCGGTCAGGCGCGTGGCGCGGCCGGCGGCGGGCACCAGCCCGAGCAGCGGGAGGGTGGCTCTCACCGCGAAGATCCCGGGCCGACGCCCTCGCCGCGCGGCAGGCTGCGGGCGGCGACCTCCTCCTCCGTGAGTCCGTAGAGGGGCGGCCCCTCGATGCCCAGCAGGGCCAGGTACAGGTAGATCTGGCCGCGGTGGTGCGCTTCGTGCTCGACCATGGCGCGGAGCCACTTCCACACCGTGATCGGCGTGCCCGCCGGGGTGACGCACTTCTTGGTCAGGTCCTCCGGTCCGAGGCCCGACAGCAGCTCGACGCTCTCCGCGTGCATGCGGTCGAGAAAGGCGCGCACCGCGAGGTAGCCCGCCGCCAGCTCCGGCGAGTGGCCGGGGTAGCGGCTCGGCCGGCCGCAAGCGTTCTCGACGAACATGTAGCGCTCGATCGCCCCCAGGTGGCGCAGGATGTCGCCGCAGCTGAACTTGCCTGCCCGGTAGCTCCACTCGATGCGGTCGGGAGGAATGCGGTCGGCCACCCGCAGCGTCCGCTTGCGGAAGCCTTCGAAGTAATCGAGGAAGGGCTCGATCGCCGTGATCTGCATGGAGTCCACCGCCTAGTCTACTCTGCCTGTGGAGGCCGCGCGCGCCCCCGGGATCGCTTCGTCGGCCTGGAG
>JAOTWP010000142.1 GCA_029862975.1 Acidobacteriota bacterium | reverse complement strand
GGCACCGTTGGAAAAGGTGCCGGGCCACAGCCGCATAACGCTCCACTATGCGGTGAGCACTATGCGGTGACAGGATACTCATTTCACCCAAGGAGAAATGAGTATCCTGTCACCGCATTCCCCCAGCCTGGTGAGAGGACGGCTCCTCTTGCCCTTGTGCCAATGCGACGAGAGCGCCGACAAGCGCCACAAGACCAACACAGACCAGAGGGGGTCCACGCCTGCGGAGGATCTTCGCCACTGTGTCTCCTGTCGTGGGCTGACTTAACCTGTAAGACTGATGCTACAACGTCAGTACGCTCAAGTAGTATTCTGCTGAAGGCACGTTTGATTGTCAGGGTGGCTACCTAGCGGGACGCGACCGGGCACAGCAGGCGTCTGGTCGTTTGTGCCTCCAAGCTCGAGAGTTGGGCGGCGGGGTTCGCGCTCCGAGCCCGAGTTCTGCGGCGTGGGCTCGCCGGATAGCGCGGTGATCAGGTCACAGCGGGGGTTCGAGTCCGGCCTTGGCCTCGATCCCCCTTTTCTCTTCCTTTACCCGAAATCTCTTCGGCCCAACTTCCAATGCCGCTTCGATCTCGGCTCGACCCCCGGAGAGGGCTCGCGGTCACTCGGGCGCCGGGAGGCGGGGGTCGGGGTCGGCGAGGACGGCCGCGGCTCGCTGCTCGCGGTCGCGGGCGACGGCGGCGGCGATCTCGGGGAAGGCGAGGCCGAGGATCTGGCCCGCGGCGAGCGCCGCGTTGACGGCGCCGGCCTTGCCGACGGCGAGCGTCGGGACCGGGATGCCGGCCGGCATCTGGACCATCGACAGCAGCGAGTCGAGGCCGGCGAGCTTGGACTCCATGGGCACGGCGAGCACCGGCCGCAAGGTCTTGGACGCCACGACGCCGGCCAGGTGGGCGGCTCCGCCGGCGGCCGCGACGAACACCCGCACCCCTGCCGCCTCGCTCTCCGCGAGCCAGCGCTCGAGCGCCTCGGGTGTCCGGTGGGCCGACAGGATCCGCGCGTCGTGCGCGATCCCGAGACTCTCGAGGGTCTCGACGCAGTGCTGCATGACGCCCCAATCGGAGCGCGACCCCATCACCACGCCGACCAACGGCTCGCTCATGCGCGGCAAGCTACCACACCCCGGACGGCGCGCCCGCGACCTCCCCGCGGGGCCTCAGAGACCGCCGTGGTACCGGCGCCCGCGCAGGTACTCACGAGTCTCGGACGCCACGACCCCGGACAGCAAAAGGAGGCCGACCAGGTTGGGCAGGGCCATGAGGCCGTTCATCACGTCCGACAGGGTCCAGACGAAATCGAGCCGGTAGATCGCCCCGAAGAAGACCGCGGTGACGAAGACCATCCGGTACGGCAGGACGCTCCTGTAGCCGACGAGGAACTCGACGCTCTTCTCGCCGTAGTAGCTCCACCCCAGGATCGTCGAGAAGGCGAACATCGAGAGCCCCACGGTCACGATGTGGCCCCCCCAGCCGACGCCCAGCCCCTCGATGAAGGCCTGCTGGGTCATCAGCGGGCCCTCGAGCCCCGAGCTCCAGACGCCGGTGACGATGAGCGCGAGCCCCGTGAAGGTGCAGACGACGAGGGTGTCGATGAAGGTCTGCGTCATGGAGACGAGCGCCTGCCGGGCGGGCTCCAGCGTCTTGGCGGCCGCCGCCGCGATGCCGGCCGAGCCGAGCCCCGACTCGTTCGAGAAGATGCCGCGCGCCACGCCGAAGCGGATGGCCTGGGCCAGCGCGGCGCCGACGAACCCGCCCGTCGCCGCGGTGCCCGAGAAGGCGCCCTCGAAGATGAGGCCGAAGGCCGCCGGGACGTCCGCCGCGTGGCGCACGAGGATCGCTCCGGCGCCGAGCATGTAGCCGCCGATCATGATCGGCACGAAGAAGCCGGTGAAGCGGCCGATGGACCGGATCCCACCGAGGATCACGGCCGCCGCCGCGCCGGCCATCACCAGGCCGCTCGCCCAGACCGGCACGCCGAACGAGCCGCGGACGGCCAGCGCCACGGCGTTCGACTGCACCATGTTGCCGATCCCGAAGGCGGCGACGGCGGCGAACAGGGCAAAGAGCAGGCCCAGCGGCCGGCCGATCCCCGGGATGCCGTTGGTCAGGTAGTACATGGGGCCGCCGGACTGGCCGCCGCGGCCGTCCGGGACCCGGAAGCGCACGGAGAGCAGCGCCTCGGAGTACTTCGTGGCCATGCCGACGAGCCCGGTCATCCACATCCAGAAGAGGGCGCCCGGGCCGCCGAGCGCGATGGCCGTGGCGACGCCGACGATGTTGCCGGTGCCCACGGTGGCGGCGAGGGCCGTCATCAGCGCCTGGAAGTGCGAGATGTCGCCCGCCCCTCCCGGCTCCCGGCGCACGATCAGCGCCAGCCAGAGCGAGTGCCACAGCTGGGTGAACTGCAGTCCCTTGAGCCGTAGCGTCAGGTAGAGGCCCGTGATCAAGAGCAGCGGGATCAGCAGGAACGGACCCCACACGAAGTCGCTGGCGCGCGAGACGAAGTCGCTCAGGCTCTGCATCGTCGGTCTCCAGGTTCGGCTGACAGGATGGGCAAGGAGGGCGGCGCCTCAGAAGTCGAAGAGGTCGTCGAACGCCGCCTTCGCGTCGCTCGGGCTGGCCGTCTCGGCGGCGAACTCCTGGGTCCGCTTGACCTCGTAGAGCTCGCAGTCGTTGCGCTTCGTCTTGGAGGCGATCCGGCGCGGGATCGGCTGCCGGCACTCGAGAGGCGAGCCCGGATCGAAGTGCGCGCACTGCCGGCAGGCGTGCAGATCGGCCCCGCAGCCGGCGCAGGCGGCGTCCGGGGCGACGGCCGCGAGCTCTTGCCGGCGCCCGCACTGGCCGCAGCGGAAGACCGTCGCGCCGGGGCTGCCGAGACCGCGGCCGCGCGGTCCTTCGCGGCGCTCGCGCGGCCGGCCCGGCTCGCGCCGCGCGGCCGCCCCGCTCTCGTCGTCGCGATACCCGCGCTGTCTGTACTTGCGGCTCATCCCGGCGCACCTCACCGTTCGGCCCGGGTCTGGCCCGTCCAGGCGTCGAGCCAGGCCAGCACCTCACGGTGCCATTGGAGGCTGTTGGCGGGCTTGAGCACCCAGTGGTTCTCGTCGGGGAAGCGCAGGTAGCGGCTGGGGATCCCCTGGCGCTGCAGGGCCGTGAAGGCGGCCAGGCTCTGGGTCTCCGGGATCCGGTAGTCCAGCGCGCCGTGGATCACCAGCATCGGCGTCGCCCAGCGGTCGACGAACGCGGCCGGGTTGTGGCGCTCGAAGCCCTGGGGGTTCGTCCAGTAGGGGCCGCCGTGCTCCCATTCGGGAAACCACAGCTCCTCCGTCGAGAAGTACATCATCCGCTGATCGAAGACCCCGTCGTGGCTCACCAGGCAGCGGAAGCCGTCGGGCCAGTTGCCCGCGATCCAGTGGATCATGTAGCCGCCGTAGGACGCGCCGAGGGCGCAGACCCGGCTGCCGTCCATCCACGGATAGCGCTCGAGCGCCGCCGCCAGGCCCAGCCGCAGGTCGACGAGGGGCTTGCCGCCCCAGTCGCCGTTGATGGAATCGGTGAAGGCCTGGCCGTAGCCGGTCGAGCCGTGGAAGTCGACGAGCACGACCGCGTAGCCGGCGCCGGCGTAGACCTGCGGGTTCCAGCGGTAGTGGAAGTCGTCGCTCGAGCTGCCCTGCGGACCGCCGTGGATGACGAAGGCGACCGGGTACGTCCGCTCCGGGTCGAGCCCGGCGGGCTTGACGACCCAGGCCGACACGGGCTCCTCGTTCCAGCCCGCGAACCGGAACTGCTCGCTCTCCCCCATCGCGATCTTCTCGAGCGCCTGGGCGTTGGCGCGCGTCAGCCGTCGCTGCCGCCGGCCCGCGGCGTCGCTCCAGTAGAGATCGACCGGCGCCGCGAGCGAGTCGAGGCCGTAGACGAGCCCGCCGCGGGCCAGCGCCGGCGAGCGGACGTGGCCGCCGGCGACCAGCTTTGTGACCTCGCCGGACTCGACGTCGACGGCAAAGAGCGGCACCGCGCCGCCGTCCGCCGCCGTCGTGTAGATCGTCTTGCCGTCGGCCGCGAACAAGATCCCGGCCGGGGAGCGGTCCCAGGCCTCGGTGAGGACCCGCTCCTCGCCGCTCTCCCAGTCGCGCAGGACGATCCGGAAGCGGTCCGACTCGTACCCCGGCCGCTCCATCGCGAGGTAGGCCAGCGTCGCCCCGCCGGGCGCGAAGACCGGGCTCGTGTCCCACGCCGGGTTGGCGTCCGTCAGGTTGCGCGGCGGCGCCGTGCCGTCGATCGGCGCCCAGTAGAGGTCGAAGTCCGTCGACCACGCCTCGGCCGCGCCGGCCTCGCGGGCCGCGAACACGAGGCCGTCCTCCGCCGGAGTGAAGGTGATCTCCTCCGGACCGCCGAAGGGCTTCGACGGCACGTCCGCGTCGAGCCCCGCCGTCACGTCCACGGGCCGGCCGGCGCCGTCCGCCGGCAGCACGAACAGATGCGAGCGGCGGCCGTCCGCCCAGGCATCCCAGTGGCGCACGAAGAGCCGGTCGTAGGCCACGCCGCTGCCGGCCGCCGCCGCGGTCGCGGCGAGGCGATCCCCCGTGCAGCGCAGGGTCTCGCAGTCGACGAACACCTCCATCGTGAACGCGAGGTGCCGGCCGCTCGGCGAGACGACGAGATTGGCGACGTCGAGCGGCAGGTCCGTCACCTGCCGCGGCTCGCCGCCGGCAATCGCCACCCGCCACACCTGCGACGAGCCCGAGCGGGTCGACAGGAAGTAGAGGGCGTCGCCGCCGCGGTCCCAGCGCGGGCTCGTGTCCGAGCCTCCGTCCGCGGTCAGGCGGCTCGGCGCGCCGCCCGCCAGATCGGTGAGCCACAGGCTGCTCGCGCCGCGGTTGGCGGCCAGATCCGTCTTGCGGCGCACGAACGCGATCCGGTCGCCGCGCGGGGAGACCTGCGGGTCGGAGACCCGGTCCATGAGGACCAGGTCCCGGGCCGTCATGCCGGCGGCCCGCGCGGCCGGAGCCGCCGCGGCCGCCGCCAGCGCGATCAGCGCGGCGGCGCGGACGGCGCCGCCCCTCACTCCTCCCCCATGTGGGGATACTCGTAGGTTCTCGGCGGAACGAACGTCTCCTTGATCGTGCGCTGCGAGGTCCAGCGCAGGAGGTTGACCGGCGAGCCCGCCTTGTCGTTGGTGCCGGACGCCCGCGAGCCGCCGAAGGGCTGCTGCCCCACGACCGCCCCCGTCGGCTTGTCGTTGACGTAGAAGTTGCCGGCCGCGTGGCGCAGGGCCCGGCCCATCTTCTCGATCGCCGCCCGGTCCTGCGCGAAGACGGCGCCCGTCAGCCCGTAGTCGCTGCCGGTGTCGCAGAGCTCGAGGGCGGCGTCCAGGTCGGAGTCCTCGTAGACGTGGACCGTCAGGAGCGGCGCGAAGATCTCCTCCCGCATCAGCTTGGAGCGGGGGTCCTCCGAGACGATCACGGTGGGCTCGACGAAGTACCCCGTCGTCTTGTCGCCCGCTCCCCCGGCGAGGATCTCGAACCCGGGCCGGTCGCGGGCGTGCGCGACGTAGGCGAGCGTGTTGTCGAACGAGGCCTCGTCGATCACGGCGGCCATGAAGTTGCGGAAATCGAGCGGCGAGCCCATGCGGATCGAGCGCACCCGGTCGACCAGGCCGTCGCGCACGACCGGCCACAACGAGCTGGGGACGTAGGCCCGCGACGCCGCCGAGCACTTCTGCCCCTGGTACTCGAACGCGCCCCGCACGAGGGCGACGACGAGCGCCTCGGCGTCGGCCGACGGATGCGCGAAGACGAAGTCCTTGCCGCCCGTCTCGCCGACGATTCGCGGGTAGGAGCGGTAGCCGGCGATCGCCTCGCCGATCTGGCGCCACATCCCCTGGAAGACCGCCGTCGAGCCCGTGAAGTGGACCCCCGCGAGATCGCGGCTGCCGACCGCCGGGCCGCCGACCTCGCCGCCGCGCCCGGGCACGAAGTTCACGACGCCGGGAGGAAGGCCCGCCGCTTCGAGGAGCCGCATCAGGTAGTAGCCCGACACGACGGCCGTCGACGCCGGCTTCCACAGCGCGACGTTGCCCATGAGCGCCGGCGCCGTCGGCAGGTTGCCGGCGATCGAGGTGAAGTTGAAGGGCGTCACCGCGAGCACGAACCCCTCGAGGGCCCGGTACTCGACGCGGTTCCACACCCCCGGCGCGGATCCCGGCTGCTCGCCGTAGATCCGCTCCATGTAGTGGGCGTTGAAGCGCCAGAAGTCCGCCAGCTCGCAGGCGGCGTCGATCTCGGCCTGGAAGGCGGTCTTCGACTGGTTGAGCATCGTGGCCGCGTTGACGGTGGCCCGCCAGGGCCCGGCCAGCAGGTCGGCGGCCTTGAGGAACACCGCGGCGCGCGCCTCCCAGTCCGTCTCGGACCACTCGCGCCAGGCTTCGCGGGCGGCGGCGACGGCCTGCTCGACCTCGTCGCGGCCGCACTGGTGGACCGTCGCGAGCACGTGGCCGTGGTCGTGGGGGCACACCGCCTCGGCCGTGCGGCCGGTCCGGACCTCGCGGCCGCCGATGATGGCGGGGATCTCGATCCGCTCCCCCATCATCGCCGCGAGGCGAGCCTTGAGCTCGGCCTTCTCGGGCGATCCGGGGGCGTAGCCGAGGACCGGCTCGTTGGTCGGCGGCGGCAGGCGTACGATCGAGTTGGACATCGCGCTCGGGTCTCCTGTCCTCGATGGGTGCGCGGCGGTCCGGGACGGCCGCCGGCGCTCGCGCTAGGCCGGCGCCACCTCTCCCAACGGCCGCACCGACGCTACCTGGCCGCGCGGGATCACCACGCGATCGTGCTTCTTCCAGACGCCGACGCGGGCGGCCCGCGCGACGTACTCGGCCTTGGAGCGACCGCCGTCGCCTTCGCGATGGACGTCGACGTCGAGCAGGATGACGCTCCGCTCGTCCTCGTCGTCGCACCGGCCCACGAAGATCTCCGCCCCCGTCGTGTCGACCACGACGGTGATCCCGTGCAGCGCGCTCTTGCCCTGGTGGAAGGTCCCCACGGCCTCAGGCCGTACCCACCGCGGGGGGCGTCGGCGCGGCGCAGATCCGGTCGAACGCCGCGACCAGGTCGGCCGCCACCTCCTGCGCGCTGCGATTCTCGATGCGGTGCCGGGGGACGAAGTAGGCCAGCTCGCCGCCCTTGAAGAGAGCGAGCGACGGACTGCTCGGCGGTACGTCGGCGAAGTACTGCCGGGCCCGGGCCGCCGCCTCCACGTCCTGGCCCGCGAACACCGTCGCGAGGCGGTCGGGCCTCACCGAGTGCTCGAGGGCGGCCCGCACGCCGGGGCGCGCCTGGCCCGCCGCGCAGCCGCAGACGGAGTTGATCACGAGCAGCGCGGAGCCCTCCTTCTCGGCCATGAACGCGTCCACCTGCTCGGGCGTTCTCAGCTCCTCGATGCCTGCCATGACGAGCTCGTCGCGCATGGGCTTGACCATCAGTTCTGGATACGGCACGTTTCGTTCCTCCTCGCGTGGAAGTGGCTCACCGGCGATGCGCCATTCTACGTCACGCCGCGCGCCGTGCCGAGAGCCGGTCGGGAGCCGGCCGCGAGACTGCTAGACTCGCCGCCCCCGGCGGGCCTCGGCGGCCACGGGGAGCGGAGGATCGAGACCGTGCATCGGAGATTCGCGAAGTCGCCCCACCCCTGGGCCATGCTCGCCGCCGGCGCGCTGCTCGGCGGCTGCTCCGCGGCGGGCGTTCGCGCGGCCCCGGCCGCGGACGTGACGGCCGAGCGCCCCCTGACGGCGGCTTTCCTGGTCGTCGACGGCGTCTACGGCACCGAGCTCACGGCGCCGTACGACGTCCTCGAGCACACCCGGCACCACGCTGCGGACGGGCGGGGCATCGAGGTGTTCACGGTGTCGCCCGACGGTGCAGAGATCGTGAGCGCCGAGGGGCTGCGGATCCGCCCCGATCACAGCTTCGCCACGGCGCCGCCGATCGACATCCTGGTCGTCCCGAGCGCCGAGGGCAGCCGCGACGCGCTGCTCGACGACGCCGCGCTCGTCGACTGGGTGCGCGAGACCGGAGCCCGGGCGCGCTACGTCGTCTCGCTGTGCTGGGGGGCATTCGTCCTGGCCGAGGCGGGGCTGCTCGACGGCTACGCCTGCACGACCTTCCCCGGCGACTACGAGCGCTTCGCGCGCGCCTTCCCGGAGCCCGACCTGCGCTTCAACGTCAGCTTCGTGCACGACCGGGGCCGCCTCACCTCGCAGGGCGGAGCGCGCAGCTACGAGGTCGCGATGTACCTCGTCGACCTGCTGCTCGGAGCGGACGTGGCGGCCGGCGTCGGCCGCGGCCTGCTGATCCCCTGGCCGCCGCCGCCCGCCGATCGTCCGGCCATGGTGTCGGACGCCGCGCCCCGGCCGCCCGCTCGCTAACCGGTCGGCCTGCCGAAGCGCAGCTCGAGCCCGTCCTCGTCGACGGCGACGTCGCCGATCATGGCGACCCCCTCGTCGGCGAGATCCGCCACGACGTGGAGCTGCCGTCCGCCGGGCAGCGAGTGCACGCCGAAACGCAGGCGGGCCACGTGCGGCGAGCCGATCGCCACGGGCGCGCCGGGCACGCCGCCGGTGATCCCGGAGATCTTGAGCACCTGCCGCGGCTCTCCCGTGCCGACCCGCAGCGTCGACAGATTCTCGCGCTGCGCGGCCCCGTCGAGCCACAGGCGGATCACCGTGTCGCCGCCGCGCTCGGCCCAGGTGATGCGCTCGAGCCGCAGGGCCGCGCCCACCGCCGGCGGCGGCGAAGCGGCCGGCGGGGGCGCCGGCGACGGCGACGGGGCGGGCTCGGGAGCGGCCGCGAGGTCGGCGGCGTCGTCCGGTCCGGGCGAGGGGGCGGCGCGGTCGTCTCCCGGTGCGCCGCCGCTCGTTTCCGGGGGTGGCGCCGCCGGCTCTCCAGCACCGCTGGCGGGCTCCTCCAGGCCGCCGCCGGCCGCGTCTCCCCCGCCGCTTGCGGGCTCGTCGCCGGCGGCGGCGGCGACCGAGGTCTCGTCCCACGGTACCGGTGCCGCGAGGTCGGTGCCGCCGAGCCCCGGCGCCGGTACCGCCACGCCCGCGCCGTCGCTGCCCGCGCCGCCGGGCGGGCTGTCGTTCAGGAAGCGCGGCGCGAAGAAGAGGCCGGCCGCCAGCACGAGAACGGCCGCCAGCGCCCAGACCCAGCGGCGCGACCCGCTCGCGCCCACCCCGCCCGCCGCCTCGAGATCCGCGTCGTCGAAGTCGTCGTCCAGCGCCTCCAGGGGCTCCGCGGGAGGCGGCAAGACCGTCGACGGCAGCGGCTCGACCGCGGTCTCCGCGCGGGGGTAGGCGGGCCACTCAGCCGGCGGCGGCTCTTCCTCCTCGAGGCCAGTCTCGACCCACTGCGTCGCGCCGACCTCGCCGTCGTCCCCCTCGTCGAAAGGCGAGAAGACCGGCTCGGAAAGCTCCTCGTCCAGCCCGTCCTCCCAGACGGACTCCGCACTGGCGGGCTCGAGCTCGTCGACGGCCGCGGGCTCGGTGGCGGGCTCGGGCTCGTAGGCGGCCGCAGGCTCGTCCGCGGCGGCAGGCTCGTCGGCGGCGGCGGCAGGCTCGTCGGCGGCGGCGGGCTCGGCGGCGGCAGCGGGCTCATCGGCGGCGGCGGGCTCCGCGGCCGCAGACTCCGGCGAGCCGGGCGCGGCCCGGAAGTCGAGGTTGGGG
>JAOTWP010000027.1 GCA_029862975.1 Acidobacteriota bacterium | reverse complement strand
TGCCGGAACTCCGCCGTCTTGGCGCGGAGCTGGCTGTCGGTGAGGCGCTCGATCTCCGGCTCGAGGGCGTTGACGGCCTGGATCCTCGGCACCATGCGCTTGTAGTCGCGGTCGTGCTTGGTACCGAACACCTTGCCCAGGATCTGGTTCAGCATGATGGGGCGCTCTTTATGCGGTGGAGGTGCGGGAGCAGGTCGCCCGGTCGGGCGGTGGCGGCGATCTTAGCAAACGCGGTGGCTGCCGCCGGTGGGAGGACGGCGCGCGGGCAGGCGAGAAGCGCGCGGCCCTGCCGGCGCGGACCCGCGGTGCCGGTCCCGAGGGGAGCCGGTTCGAGGGGAGCTAGGAGCCCGCGCGGGTGCCGTCGAGGATGTAGGCGCGCGGATTCTCGGGCTTGCCGTCGACCCGCACCTCGTAGTGCAGGTGATAGCCGGTCGAGCGTCCCGTGCTGCCCACGATGCCGATCGGGTCGCGCTGGCTCACCCGATCGCCCGCCTTGACGGTGATCTTGGCGAGATGGCCGTAGCGCGTGGTGATGCCGTACCCGTGGGCGACGTACACCGCGTTGCCGAGGCCACCCACCCGCTCGGCGCGGACGACGACGCCGTCGGCGGTGGCCTGGACCGACTGGCCCGGCGCCGCGGCGATGTCGATGGCCCAGTGAGCGGCGCTGCCGCCGGTGATCGGATCGCGCCGGTAGCCGTAGCCGCTCGTGAGGATGCCCTTGACGGGGGCGATCGACGGGGTGCTCGAGATCACCCGCTCGCGCTCGTCCAGGTTCCAGCCGACGGCGCGCAAGGCGTCGCTGAGGTTGGCGGCGCGGTCGCCCAGGTTCTCGATCGCGGCATCGGGGTCGAGCTCGAGCATCCCCGGCGAGGAGAGGCCGCCGATGCCCGCGTCGGAGGCCGGCGAGAAGCTGTCGAGACCGGCGACGATGGCGAGCTGACGCGTCTGGTCCTCGAACTCGGCGAGCTGCTTCTGCAGGGCGCCGATGCTCGATTCGAAGGAGCGATTGATCTCCCGCAGGTCCTCGTTCTCGGCCGCGACGAGCTCGAGCTCGTGGCGATCGATCGAGTTCGTGAAGAAGGACCAGGTGGTGAAGAGGGAGGCGGCGAGGAGGAAGAGGGCGACGGTGGTGGCGACGTGGATCTGGCGGTTGGTGACCCGCCATTTGCGGAAGCGTGCGCGCGCGTGCGGCACGAAGATCACCGTATGGTACTTCAGTCCCATCGTCTGATACTCGCGATCATTCGGTGGGCGTCCCTCGGAGATTCCATTGCCCACGCCCAACTGCTCGAAGTCAGCGTATTGTACCGAGGCCGGCTCGATTGTCAAGACGGCCTAAGTGGAGCAGAAGGAGGTGGTTCCGCGCTAGGCCAGGGCGACGAGGGCGGACGCGAGCAGCACCCCCGCGACGGCGCTCACCCACTTCGCCCAACGGCGCCCCGGCTGGAGAAACTCGTCCTGGAGCAGATCGAAGGCGCCGATGTAGAGGAAGGTACCCGCGGCGAGCGCCAGGACGCCCGCCTCGAACGGCACTGCGGCTTCGAGGCTCAGGAGCCCGCCGCCGGCGGCCATGCCCAGACCGATCCCCAGTGGGGTCATCAGCGCGAACACGGTCGCCAGGCGCAGGCTCCGGGCGCGCCCGATCGCCGAGCTCGCCAGCGCCATTCCGAGGGCCAGCCCCGCGGAGCCCTTGTGCACCGCGATGGCCAGGAAGGAAAGGAGGGTGCCCGCCCGGTCGGGATCGGCCCCCAGGGCGAGCCCGGCGAGCACGGAATGGGCGGACAGGGCGATAACGAGCACGTAAGGGGAGGCCGCTGGAGCGGGGGAGTGGTCGTGGCCCGCGTGCGACAGCAGCCCTTCGCTCGAGTGCGCGTGGGCCGCGTCGTGGGCCACGTCCGGCAGCAGCACGTGCTCGAGCAGCAGGAGCAGCAGGAACGCCGCGAGCGCGAGGGTGGGGGCCAGCGGGTAGCCGATACCGCCGTCCGCGAACCCGGCGTCCGCCGCGGGGAGGAAGTGGAGGAGGCCGACGCCGAGAAAGAGCCCCGCCGCGAACGCGTTGCCGACGCCGATCCAGCGCCCCCGCCCCGTCTCCCTCCGGCCGAGCAGCGGTAACGCCGCGCCGACCCAGCCGGCGGCCAGCGTGAGCAGCAGCAGGACGAGCTTGAGCGACGTCAACGACACGACGCGAACACTAGCAGGACGCGGCGCAAGCGGCGCCCGCTTGGCGCCCCGCTCACGCTGCGAGGGTCGCAAAGGCCACGGGCAGGCCGGGCTGATGAACACCGCCTCTCGGCCGGCCGGCCCGGTCTTCGGGCCGGCGCGAAAAGACTTCAGGTAAGGAAAAGACCCCGGTTCGAGAACGGAGGAGTCCATTCCATCAGCATGGGTACCGCGAACGCGGGCCTACCGATCGCACCTGCGCGACCTCCCGGAGAACCTCTCTTCCCTACCCGAAGTCTTTTCGCGCCGATTCGGTAGCTGCGAGGGCCGTCCGATCGCACCTGCGCGACCTCCCGGAGAGCCTCTCCTCCCTACCCGAAGTCCTTTCGCGCCGGTCCGGTGGCTGCGAGGGCCTTCCGCTCGCACCCGCGCGGCCTCCCGGAGAGCCTTCCCTACTCGGAGTCTTTTCGCGCCGGTCCGGTAGCTGCCAGGGCCGCCCGCAGCACCTACGCGACGCTCCGGAGAGCCTCTTTTCCTTTACCCGAAGTCCTTTCGCGCCGATCCGGTGGCCGCCATGGCCGGCCGAGGAAGGCGAAAGCCGGAGGAGTCGCGGTGGGTCTGCGAGATCGCGCGCCTCCCTGCCGTCCTGTGTAGAGTGTCCGCCTCGGCTCGTCGTTCGGCCGCCTTGCTCATGCCGGTACCGTCCCCAGACACCCAGTCCCCAGGCGCCCAGCCCCGAGCCGCCCAGTCCCCGGACGCCCGCCTCACGGAGACCCTGCGGCGGGTCTGGGGGTTCCGCGAGTTCCTGCCGCTGCAGCGCGAGGCGATGGCGGCGGTGCTGGCGGGGCGCGACAGCCTGCTCGTGCTGCCGACGGGCGGCGGCAAGTCGCTGTGCTTCCAGGCGCCCGCCCTGCTGACGGAAGGCCTGGCCGTCGTCGTGTCGCCGCTCATCTCCCTGATGAAGGACCAGGTCGACGGGCTGGCCGGCCAGGGAGTGCCCGCCGCCTTCTACAACTCGAGCCTCGACGCGGGCGAGCGGGCGGCGGTCGAGCGGGCGCTCGCCGGCGGCGCGCTGAGGCTTCTGTACGTCGCTCCGGAGCGGCTGGCGGGCGACGGATCGGCCGGCTTCCTGGATCTTCTCGAGCGCGCCGGGGTCGCCTTCTTCGCCGTCGACGAGGCCCACTGCATCAGCCAGTGGGGGCACGCGTTCCGCCCCGAGTACCGGCTGCTCGGCGGCCTGCGGGAGCGCTTCCCCGAGGCCTCGGTCCACGCCTACACCGCGACGGCGACGCCGCGGGTGCGCCACGACATCGTGGAGCAGCTCCGGCTGCGCGACCCGGAGGTCCTCGTCGGCTCTTTCGACCGGCCCAACCTGACGTACCGGGTCTTTCCCCGCTCCGACCTGGCGGCGCGGCTCAAGACGGTCCTGGCGCGGCATCACGGCGAGGGCGGCATCGTCTACTGCAACTCGCGCAAGCAGGTCGAGAGCCTCGCGGCGCGGCTGGCCGATTGGGGCTCGCGCGCCGTGGCCTACCATGCCGGGCTGGACGGCGACACGCGCTCGCGGCGCCAGGAGGCGTTCGCGCGCGAAGAGGTCGACGTCGTCGTCGCCACCGTCGCGTTCGGCATGGGGATCGACCGCTCGAACGTGCGCTTCGTCGTCCACGCCGGCGCGCCGCGCTCGATCGAGCACTACCAGCAGGAGACCGGCCGCGCCGGGCGCGACGGGCTGCCAGCCGAGTGCGTGCTCTTCTACTCGCCGGCCGACTTTGCCGCCTGGCGCGGGCTGCTCGAGAGCGGCGGCGAGTGGGACGAGCACGCGCGGCGGCTGCTCAACGCCATGCAGCGCTTCGCGGCCGCGACCCGCTGCCGGCACCGGCAGCTGCTCGAGTACTTCGGAGAGACCTGCGCGGGGTCCGACTGCGCCGCCTGCGACTGGTGCCTGGGCGAGCTCGAGCTGGTCGCCGAGCCGGTCGTGCTGGCCCAGAAGATCCTCTCCTGCGTCGTCCGCCTCGAGCAGCGCTGGGGCATGGGCCGTCTCGTCGACGTGCTGCGCGGCCGCGGCTCCGACAAGATCACCGCCGCCGGCCACGACCGGCTGAGCACCTTCGGCCTCCTCGCAGAGCTCTCGATCGGCGAGCTCCGCGGCTACGTCGACCAGCTCCTCGACGGCGGCTTCCTGCGCCAGGCGGGGAGGGAGTACCCCGTCCTCCAGCTCACCGACCAGGGCGCGGAGCTGCTGCGCGGCCGCGCCGAGTGCCGCCTCTACCGCCAGGAACGGCCCAGGAAGGTCAAAGCGAAGACGGCGAAACGTCCCGCCGCGGCCGAGGACTGGGCCGGCGTCGACCTCGAGCTTTTCGAGGCGCTGCGCGAGGTCCGCCTCGACATCGCTCGCGAGCGCAAGGTTCCCCCCTATGTCGTCTTCCACGACAGCGTCCTGCGCGACATGGCCCGCTACCGCCCCGCCACCCCGGCCGACCTGCTCGAGATCCGCGGCGTGGGCGAGAAGAAGGCCCAGGACCCGGGGCCGCGGTTCCTGGACCTGATCGCGCGGTGGGGCACCGGCACCTGAGTCCCGAGTCCCCCGGGGATCCCTCGGCGAATCACCGGGGGGCGCCGCGCCGGAGCCGGCTCAGCTCAACAGCAGCCGCAGATCGTCGGCCGTCAGCTCGCGGATCGACGTCCCTTCCCCTTCGAGGATCGCGTCGGCGATCTGGCGCTTGGACTTCTGGAGCTCGAGGATCTTCTCCTCGACCGTGCCGCGAGCGATGAGGCGGTAGGCGAAGACCGGCTGGGTCTGGCCGATGCGGTGGGCGCGGTCGATGGCCTGGGCTTCGACGGCGGGGTTCCACCAGGGGTCGAGCAGGAAGACGTAGCCGGCGGCGGTGAGATTCAGGCCGGTGCCGCCGGCCTTGAGGCTCACGAGGAAGAGGTTCGTGTCCGGGTCGGTCTGGAAGCGGTCGACCACCGCCCCGCGGTCGCGGGTCTGGCCGTCGAGGTAGGCGTACGGCACGCCCTCGGCGTCGAGGTGCCGACGCACGTAGTCGAGCAGCTTCACGAACTGGGAGAAGACGAGGACCTTGTGCCCCTCGTCGAGGACCTCCTCGACCTGCTCGTAGAGCGCTTCGAGCTTGGCGCTGCCGGCGTCTTCCCACTGCTCGTCGACGAGGCCCGGGTGGCAGGCGACCTGGCGCAGGCGCAGCAGGGCCTGGAGGACCTGGATCGTCGACCCGGCCACCCCCTTCGCCTCGACCTGCTGCATGAGGCTCACCTGGTACTGGGCGCGCAGCTGGTCGTAGAGCTCCTGCTGCTCGGGGCGCAGCGTGCAGTGCAGCACCTGCTCGGTCTTCGGCGGCAGGTCGGGAAGGACCTGCGCCTTCGTGCGCCGTAGGATGAAGGGGCGGATGCCCTCGGCGACGACCGCCAGCTCGTGACTGCTGGCGACGCGGCCGCCGGCGAGCACGTCGAGCCAGGGAAGGCGGCCGAGGAGACCCGGGTTCAAGAACTCGAAGAGCGAGCCGAGCTCTCCCAGGTGGTTCTCGATCGGGGTGCCGGTGAGGGCGAGACGGTGCTGCGCCCGCAGCAGGCGGCTGGCCTTGGCGGTCTGGGAGGCCGGATTCTTGATCGCCTGCGCCTCGTCCAGAATCACGGTGTCGAAGTCGATCGTCGCCAGGAAGGCGATGTCGCGCCGCAGCGTGCCGTAGGTCGTCACGACGACGTCGAACCGGTTCATCTTCGGCTGCAGCTTCTCGCGCTCCGCGCCGCGGTACTCGACGACCTTGAGCTTCGGGGTGAAGTGGGCCGCTTCCTCGATCCAGTTGTAGACGACGCTGCGCGGGGCGACGACCAGCGACGGCAGCTTGGTCGTCTTCGCCGGCGTGCGGTGGGCCTGCAGCAGGGCGAGGACCTGGACCGTCTTGCCGAGACCCATGTCGTCCGCCAGCACGCCGCCGAGGCCGAACTCGCGGAGAAAGTCCAGCCAGCCCAGGCCGTCCCGCTGGTAGGCGCGCAGCTCGCCGCCGA
The DNA here is from genome assembly GCA_029862975.1 of Acidobacteriota bacterium. GTDB lineage: Bacteria > Acidobacteriota > Thermoanaerobaculia > Multivoradales > JAHEKO01 > CALZKB01. The sequence goes on along the minus strand of JAOTWP010000027.1, from coordinate 30,784 downwards.
ATGTCCTGAGCTCGCGCTTCGGCTTGATGCGCTCGAAGGACTTGAGCTTGCGGCGCAGCTCCGCGAAGGCCCGGTCGACGTCGGCCGGGGGCATCGCCGTCAGCAGCGCGTCGACGAGGAGCGCCTGGGAGGGCAGGAAACGCAGCCCGTCGTCGCTCGCGTCGTGGGCCAGATTGGCCAGCGAGTCGTAGGTCTCCATCCAGGTCGCGGGCAGCAGGCCCTGCGAGCCGTCGGAGAGCTCGACGAAGTGCTTGCCGCGCGCGACGGCGCCGAGCACGGCCGACAGATCGACCCGGTCGCCTCCGAAGTCGATCTCGGCGCTCAGCTCGAACCAGTCGATGCCGCTCTGCACCTTGAGCGACGGGGGCGACGGGGGATGGACGGTGGTGCCGTGGACCTCCACCGCCCAGCCTTCGGCAAGGAGCGGCTCGAGGACCCCGGGCAGATCGGCGGGGCTGAGCTCGAGCCCGTGTCCGTTGCGGTTCTCGACCGGCTTGAGGCCGAGCTCGATGAGGCGCACGAGGGCCGCGTTCTCGGCCTCGGTGTCGCGGCGCAGGAACCGGCGCTCCTGCCAGTCGACGACGGACGGACGGGTGTCGTCGGCGTTGACCCGTACGTTGCCGTAGCCGAAGGAGACGTCGGCCAGGAGCGGCGGCTTCATGAACTCGGGGGCGGGCGGCTGCTCGAGCCGCAGCATGGGCCGCAGCGGCGAATCGACGGGGTCGAGCTGGAGCTCGTCCGGCACCTCGAGATCGGGCAGAGTGGGCAGGGCGACGAGCGCGCTGAGCGCTTCCTCGAGGTTCTCGAGCGGAATCCTCAGGTCGCCGGCGTCGCTCAGGTGGCGCAGCCAGGGGAGATCCCGCGCCGGGTCGAGCTCGACCCGGACGAACGCGTCGGGCAGCAGCGCCAGGGCGCCCCGCCCCGCCTCGTCCACCAGCACCAGCCGGGCGGCGCTCAGCGGGACCTTCTCGTGCTTGCGCTCGAGCCGGGCGTTCAACCGGGCGTGGCTCGCGCCGTTGACCTCGAGGGCCAGGCCCAGGCGCCACGACGGGCTCGGCTCCCAGGACACCGCGCGCGCCGTCTTGAGCGAGCGCCCGTCCCAGGAGTCGAGAACGCCGCGCGCGGCGAGGAACGCGAGGACCGGCTCGTTGAGCTCGCGCGGCAGCCGCAGGCGCCTGACGGCGCCGTCTTCGACCTCGTGGCCGCGGCGGCCGCGGGCCGGCTTGGCGCGGCGCGGCCGGTCGGCGGGGAGGGCCTCGATCAGCGCGAAGTCCGCCTTGGCGCCGTTCGACGAGCGGGCCGGCAGCAGAAGGTCGGCGAGCTCCGAGGGCTCGACGCCGCGGCGTTTGAGCTTGCCCGGCCTGCCCTTAGAGTCGTGGCCGCGCCCGAAGACGTCCAGGACGACCGCGCCGCCGCGCTTGCTCTCCGCGGTGTTGACCAGGAAATGGATCGTCACCGGCTGCCGGGCGGCGACCTGCCGGGGGGCGATCGACTCCTCGCCGGTAGCCGCCAGCCGCTCGATCTCCTGACCCACGGAGTCGAGCTGGGATCGCCACGACGGCGCCGCGGTGCGATGCGAGTCGTGGACCGTCGCCACGGTGGCCCGCGGCGGGCGGGGCTCGAGCTCGGGCTCGGCGCCGGCCGCCAGGCCGAGATCGCTCCAGTGCCAGGCGCGATCCCGGCGCAGGGAGAGCCGGTCGCGGCCGGCCGGCTGGTTCTCGGCGCCGGACTCGCCGAGAGCGAGGAGCGTGGCCCAGAGGTGCTTGCAGGGAGACCCCGAAGCGAAGCGGGGGCATTCGCAGAAGCCGTGCAGGATCCGCTCGGCCGCGGCTCGCGACCAGTCCACGCCGACCCGGTAGGGGTCGGGCAGCGATCCTTCGACTCTGGAGCGGGCGCGCATCCCGTCGATCTCGAAGCGGACCCGGTCCTCCCGGTAGTACTCCTCGCCGAGCTGGCGGTCCGCGGCCTGGAAGTGGGTGCCGCAGCGCTTGTGGAGGGGGACGGCCCGCTTGGCGATCGCGCCGCGCGAGCGCTTGCGCCGGCGGCGCCGGAGCGGGTTGGCGGCGGGCTGCTCTTCTGGCTTGGTCTGCTGCATTCCTGTCGATCCGAGGTTGAGCGGGCCTCCACGTCTCTCGCCGGCTGCGGTCCGCTCGACCGCTCGGCTCGAGGTAAGGAGGCCCGGTGTGGCGCCGAGCCCCGATTCTCCGGCGAGGCGGAAGGCGAAAGACCCGCGGCCGGAGGAATCTGCGCGCCTAGCTTACCTCAAACGGGCCGCGCGAGTCGACGCGCCTCGGGCGGCGGCGCCCGTGCTGCGCCCGCGGGATGTTTGACGAGACGCTGGCGGACTGGTAATTTGCTGCCCTACATTCCATCGCTCGAAGAACCGCTCCGGCACCGGCCCGGCTCGCAGAAACCGCGAGCGCGCCGTCCTGCCGTGGCCATTTCAAGGAGACGACCATGACTTGTCGCAGAGTTGCAAGGAATCCTCTCACGGCCTGGCTGGCGCTCGCCGCCCTGCTGGGCCTGCCCTGCTTCGCGGCGGCGCAGCAGGACGACGCGGGATCCGCGGACGCGGCGATGGCCGCCGCGGACGCCCAGGACGAGGGCGAGGAGGCGGCCGCCGACGAGCCGGAGCCGATGACCACGGCTTCCGAGACGATCGTCGTCGTGGGCAGCCGCTCGGAGCCGCGGTCGGCCACGGAGTCGATGGTCCCGGTGGACGTGATCTCCGCCGCCGATTTCGTCGACCAGGGCGACACCGACGTCAGCACCCTGCTGCGCAACGTCGCGCCGTCCTACAACGTCAACACCCAGCCGATCAGCGACGCCGCCACGGTGGTGCGCCCGGCCAATCTGCGCAACCTGGCGCCGGACCACACCCTGGTGCTCCTCAACGGCAAGCGCCGCCACCGCGCGGCGGTCATCTACTGGCTCGGCAACGGCGTCGCCGACGGCGCCCAGGGGCCGGACATCTCGGCCATCCCGGCGATCGCCCTGCGGCAGGTCGAGGTGCTGCGCGACGGCGCCTCCGCCCAGTACGGCTCCGACGCCATCGCCGGGGTGCTGAACTTCCAGCTCAAGGACGCGAGCGAGGGCGGCACGATCGAGGTCCGCACCGGCGGCTACAGCGAGGGCGACGGCGACACCGTCGCCGTGAGCGGCAACTTCGGGTTCCCGCTGGGCGAGAACGGCTTCCTCAACTTGAGCGCCGAGGTCGGCCAGAGCGATCCCACGGACCGCAGCGTGCAGCGCGACGACGCGGCGGCGCTGGTCGCGGCCGGCAACACGAACGTGCGCGACCCGGCGCAGATCTGGGGCTCGCCCGAGATCAAGGACGACCTCAAGCTGTGGGCCAACTTCGGCCACCTGATGGAGAGCGGCAAGCAGTTCTACGGCCACGCGAACTACGTCTCCAAGCAGGTCACGGGCGGCTTCTTCTTCCGCAACCCCAACACCCGCAGCGCGGTGTTCAGCGGCGACGCCGGGGAGACGCTGCTCATCGGTGACCTGCTCGACGCCCAGGACGGCGTCCTCGACGGCTCCGCCGGCTGCCCCATCGTGACGATCACCGACGACGTGCCGGACCCGGCCGCGCTGGCCGAGGTGTTCGCCAACCCGAACTGCTTCTCCTTCCAGGAGCTCTTCCCCGGCGGCTTCACGCCCAACTTCGGCGGCGACGTCCTCGACACGAGCTTCCTCGGCGGCCTTCGCGGGCAGACCAGCGGCGGCCTCGCCTGGGACGCCAGCGTCAGCAGCGGCTCCAACGAGGTCGACTTCTTCATCTTCAACACCGTCAACGCCTCGCTCGGTCCCGACACGCCGACCACCTTCGACCCGGGTCTCTACCGGCAGCAGGAGCTCAACATCAACTTCGACGTCTCCTACGCGCTCAACGACCAGACCAACCTGGCCGGCGGCGTCGAGTGGCGCGACGAGGAGTTCGAGATCGGCATCGGCCAGCTCGAGTCCTACGAGATCGGCCCCCTGGCGGCGCAGGGGTTCAGCGCGGCCTCCAACGGCTTTCCGGGCTTCGGCCCGATCGCGGCCGGCAAGTGGAGCCGCAGCAACTACGCCCTCTACGGCGACCTCGAGCGCACCAGCGCCAGCGGCCGTGGTCTGGTCGGGCTGGCGGTCCGGTTCGAGGACTTCGAGGACTTCGGCACGACGACCAACGGCAAGCTCGCCGGCCGCTTCCGCGTCAACGACAACCTCCAGCTGCGCGGCAGCGCGAGCACCGGCTTCCGGGCGCCCACGCCGGGGCAGTCCAACGCCTTCAACGTTTCGACCGAGTTCGACCTCGATCTCATGGAACTGGTCAACAACGGCACCATCCCGTCGTCCTCCCGGGTCGCCGAGCTGCGCGGCGGCGAGCCGCTCAAGGCCGAGGAGTCGGTCAACCTCGCCCTCGGCGCGGTCGTCGAGAACGGCCCGTTCACCCTCACGGTGGATCTGTTCCAGATCGACCTCAAGGACCGGCTGGCGGTGACGCGCAACTTCTCGCTGACTCCCGAGGAGGTCGAGGCCCTGCTCGCCGAGGGCATCACGAGCGCCGGCAACCTGCAGAACTTCCGGTTCTTCACCAACGACTTCGACACCGAGACCAGCGGCGTCGACGTCGTGGCGACCTACCTGCCGCCGGCGATGGGCGGCGACACGTCGTTCAGCTTGCTCTTCAACCACACGAAGACCGACGTCACGAAGTTCAACCCCGAGACCTTGGACGACACGCGCATCCGCGAGCTGCAGGAGGCGCTGCCCGAGAACCGCTGGACCGTGAGCGGCAACCACTCGCTCGATCGCTGGCGCTTCCTCGGCCGACTGAGCTTCTACGACAAGTGGTTCGACTCCGAGGACGGCGCCGTCTACAGCGGCAAGTACCTCGTCGACGCCGAGGTCGCCTACAACTTGACGGAGAGCGCGACGCTCATCATCGGCGGCCAGAACATCTTCGACACCTACCCGGACGAGAACACCGGAGCCCGCTCCGGCGTCGGCAACCGCTACAGCCAGTACTCGCCGTTCGGCTTCAACGGCGCGTTCTACTACGCGCGCATCAAGTACAGCTTCAGCACCTCCTGGGGCAACTGATCCCCGGCAGGCGTCCCGCCGCCAGCGGCGATCCGCGGCTCCCCGACCCCGTCGGGGAGCCGCTTTTCCTCGGTCCCTTCCCGGGTCCGTCCTTCAGGCGCGCAGCGCCCGGCGCATCCGGGCGCCGACGCCGCGCAGCCGCTCGACGGGCTCGTTCGAGTAGACGAGCCGCAGGTAGCGGGCGGCGCCGGCGGAGCCCCAGTGCGTCATCGGGGTGGCGACCACGCCGCCGAGCTCGAGGAGCCGGCGGGCGGCGGCGGCGCCGTCGAGGCCCAGGGGGGACACGTCGACGAGCAGCGACCAGCCGCCGTGGGGCGGGATGACGGTGAAGCCGGCGAGCTCCTCCAGCAGGACGTCGCGCCGCCGCTGCCAGGCCGCGACGCAGCGCCCGAGGCCGTCGTCCGGGTCCTCGATCGCGGCGGCGACCGCGCCCATCGCGATGCCCGTCTGACAGACGACGTTGGAGATGCTGACCCGCGCCACGTCGGCGACGAGCCCCGGCGGCCCCACCACCCAGCCCACCCGCCAGCCGATCATCCGGTACTCCTTGGACGCCGAGCCGACCGTCACGACCCGCTCGGCCATGCCGGGCAGCGACGCCGGATGGATGACCGGCCGGCCGTCGAAGAGGACGCGCTCCATGGCGGCGTCGTCGATCAGCCAGCAGTCGGCCGCCCGGCAGAATTCGGCGAGGCCCTGCCATTCGCGACGGTCGAAGACCGCGCCCGTCGGCATCGAGGGGCTCATCAGGAGGGCGGCGGTCACCGGCCGGGGGTCGACGGCCTCGAGGGCGGCCAGGTCGAGGCGCCAGCCGGCCGGCGACGGGATCAGGGGGACGAAGCGGGGGACGCCGCCGGCCAGGCGGACGCGGTTGACGAGCCCGACGTAGACCGGATCGGTCAGCAGGACCTCGTCGCCCGGCTCGATCGTCGCCAGCAGCACGTCGAGGATGCCCGACAGGCCGCCGGCGCAGATCAGGCACTGCGTCTTCCAGTCGTAGTCGACGCCGGACTGGCGCCCGACGAGGGCGGCGGCCGCGCGGCGGGTCGCGTCGAGGCCGAGAAACGGCAGGTAGCTGTTGGCGTCGTCGTCGTCGACGGCGCGCCGGGTCGCCGCCAGGGCCGATTCCGGCGGCCTAAGGTCCGAGTCGAGGTTCTCGAGGCGCAGCAGCGAGGGATCCGCGAGCGTGTCCGCCAGCGCGCCCATCTCCTCGACGCCGATCTTCGTGATGTGCTCGAGACGGGACGCTGGCACGGGGTCTCCTTCGCTCGCGGGGCTCGATCGTAGCCGACGCCGGACTCCGTCCCAAGAGGCTCTTACGGCACGATCGGGTGCGAGGCGCCGAAGCCCGGACCGTAGACGACCGCGTTGAGCAGCAGCCTCGCCGTGCCGAGGGTCGCGGCCCGGAAGGTCGGCGGCGAGGCGAAGAGGATCACCTGCCCCCGGCCCTTGCGCTCGCGGGTCACCCAGGCGCTGTTGGCGAGGCGCTGCGTCGCCTCGGGCCATACGAGGCCGCTCATGCGCAGGCGCAGCTCCTGCCCCTGCGGCACGGGTCCCCAGCCGGCGCGCCGCGGCGCCGCGGTGGCGGCCGGAGCGAGGACGCCGAAGCGGACGGGAGCCTCGACCGACGGCCCGGCCATGAGGACCGCGGAGGAGCCGAAGAGCACGGGCAGGACGTCGCCGGCGCCCATCGTCAGCCAGTGCTCCGGGTTCGCTCGCGCCGCCAGGAAGGCGCCGCGGGGCATGAACCTCCGCTGCCAGGCGTCGCGCCGCCGACGCTCTTCGAGGCTCGGGCGCTCCTCCTCGGCGAGCGGGCTCCACGGGTAGTCGATGGCGGCGGGCGCCGTGTGGGACCAGACCGCCTCCCGGTCGGGCGCTCGCGAGGCGGCGGCCTCCCATTCCGCGAGCACGGCGAGCTCGTAGTCGTCGAGCGCGTCCAGCACGGCGCCGAGCTCGCGAGCCGCGCTGAGCTTCACGTCCTCGGTGGCGACGACGGCCGCCGAGCGGCCGACCGCGATGAGCGTGCCGCCGGCCTCGACCCAGGTGGCGAGCGTCTCGAGAGCCCCGGCGGGGAGGTCGGGGGTCCAGCGGTCGGGGAGGATCAGCACGTTGTAGCGCCGCAGGTCGGCGTAGTCGAGGCCGTCGGCGTCGATCTCGGAGTGGCGGATGCCGAGGTGGTGGTCGAGGGTGTACCAGAGCGCGCCGAAGTCGGTGGACTGGAACCCGGCGCGGCCCAGGAGCGCCACCCGCGGCCGTTCGAGGAGGGTGAAATGGCCGCCGCCGAGGTCCGGGAGGTCCCCCTCGCCGAGGCCGGTCGAGACGGCCGCGGCGGCGAGGCCGAGCTCGGCGGTCGCCGCGTCGAGGATCGCGTCGAGGTCGCTCCGGGAGCTCGCGTTGTCGGCCGGCAGGACGACGACGGAGCCGCGCGGGAAGCTCGCGCCGCCGAGCTCGAAGTCCCGCGCGGCGATCCGCACCTCGACCTCGCGCTCCATGAGCCGGGCCGCCGCCGCCACGGACCGGTCGTCGGCGCCGGAGATCACCCACGCGACGGCCGGAGAGGACTCGGGCGCCGCCGCCGCGGGCGCCGGCGCGCTCGCCGCGAGTGGCTCGGCGCCGCCCGGCAGGTCGCCGTCGAGGGTCAGCGCCTCGAGGCCGTAGAGCATCGTCAGGTTCCAGGCCGTCAGGTCGTAGATCGAGCTCGACCCGTCGGCGAGGATCGACTTGCGCTCCCGTTGCAGGTAGTCGTCCGTCATCCGGGTGTCGAACTCGAGGGCGACGGCCACCCAGCGGGCCTCGGGCTGCCGGTTGGGGACGAGCAGCGTGCCGGCGGGCAGCGTGCGGCCGGCGAACCGGCGGCCGAGCTGGTCGACGCCCGCGACCGCGCCGATCTCGCCCGTGGCCTCGTAGACCTCGATGCCGTGCAGCCGCAGGAGGTCGACGAAGCGCTGCCGGCGCCCCTCGTTCGCCGTCGGCAGGATCGCGAACGTGCGGCCGGCGTAGGGGCCGTCGGCGGCGACGGAGAGGCGGCGCTCCGACGCGAACTCGGCGAGCATCTGGCGGGCGTTGGCGGCGAGCGACCCGAGGTTGGCCAGGCTGCTCACGGCCTGGTGGTGGACGGCCTCGCGATAGGTCGCGAGCGCGCCGGAGGCCTGGCGCACGCCGTCCTCGGCGTAGCCCGCCTGCTCGTAGAGGATCCCCAGGGCGCCGCGGTACTCGCCCCAGCTGTCCGAGTAGCCGGGGTACCAGCCCTCGTTCCACTCGCCGGTGTAGTAGACCCACCCCCGGCGGTCGAAGGCCTCCGACTGGTCGCGGGCGAAGACCGAGTTCCAGTGCCCGCGGCGGTCCGGCAGGTGCGGGTTGCGGGGCTCCCGCGCCGGCGCGAAGAGATAGGTATCGAGCGCGCCCATCTCGTGGGCGTCGACGAACAGGAGCGGGTGCCACGCGGCCGCCTCCCGGATGCGGCCGCGGGTCTCCGGGTTCACCGCGGGCAGCCAGTCGCGGTTGAGGTCGAAGAGGTAGTGGTTGCCGCGCCCCCACGGCCAGTAGCCCGCGTGCAGCAGCGACTGGTCGTCGACGTTGGGCGCCGTCGCCCGGTGCTCGGCGATCTGCTGCAGGAAGCGGTGGCGGCCGTCGGGGTTCATCATCGGATCGACGAGGACGACGAGCTCGTCGAGAAGATCCGTGACGTCGCTGCTGGTGCCGGCGACGAGGTGATAGAGGACCGCCAGCGCCGCGTCGGTCCCCGAGGTCTCGTCGCCGTGGATGGAGTAGGCGAGCCAGGCGGTGGCCGGCAGGGTCTCGACAAGCCGGTCGGCCGCGGCGCGCTCGAGGCCCCGCGGGTCGGCGAGCCGCGCCAGCCCGGCCCGGATCTCGTCGCGCCGCGCCAGGTTCGCGGGCGAGCTGACGATCATGTAGGAGAGCGGCCGGTCCTCGTGGCTGCGGGCGTACTCCACGAGCTCGGCGCGCGGGCTGGCGGCCGCCCAGGCCGCGAGGCAGGTCCCGACCTCGGCCGGCAGCGCCGCGCGGTCGCCGGGGCGGAAGCCGAGGAGCTCCTCGACGGTGGGGATCGCCGGGTCGTAGGTCGTGGCCGGGAAGAAGGGCAGGTCGTAGGCCAGCCCCGGGAGCGCCGTCGGCGCGGGCTGCGCCGCGCCGCCGGCCGCCGCGAGCAAGGCCGTCAGTCCCAGGATGAGTCGTCGCCGCATGGGTCACCTCCCCGGGCGCGGAACCGTTCCCGCCGCCGCGGCGAGAGTGTACAGTGACCGGCCGACGCCGCCCTCGGACGCGACGGCGTCCCGGGACACGACGCTTCTCCTGGATCCGACGCCGCCTCTCGCTACGATGCCGCCCCCCGAGCCGCCCCCGGACCCGTTGCCGCCGCTCGACACGACGTTCGTGCGGGAGCAGTTCCCCGCCTTCTCCGAGCCCTCGCTCGCGGACTGGGCGTTCTTCGAGAACGCCGGCGGGTCGTACGCGTGCCGGCAGGTGATCGACCGGCTGACGACCTTCTACACGAAGACGAAGGTCCAGCCCTACCAGCCGTATCCGGCCTCCCAGGCGGCCGCGGCGGCGATGGAGGAGTCCCACGTCCGGCTGGCGGCCTACCTCGGGGTCGGGGACGACGAGATCCACTTCGGACCCTCGACCTCCCAGAACACCTACGTCCTGGCGCGCGCCCTGCGCCCCCTGTGGCGCGACGGCGACGAGATCGTGGTGACCGATCAGGATCACGAGGCCAACTCCGGGGCGTGGCGGCGGCTGGCCGAGACCGGCATCGTGGTCCGCGAGTGGACGATCGATCCGGCGACCGGGGCGCTGGACCCGGCCGCCCTCGCGGATCTCCTCGGGGACCGGACGAAGCTGGTCGCCTTGCCGCACTGCTCGAACGTCGTGGCGGAGGTGAACCCGCTGGCGGAGATCTCCGCGCTGGCCCACGCGGCCGGCGCCCTCGTCGTGGCGGACGGCGTGGCCTACGCGCCGCACGGGCTGCCGGACGTCGCGGCGCTGGGCGCCGACGTCTATCTGTTCTCGCTCTACAAGACGTGGGGACCGCACCTGGGGGTCATGACCGTGCGCCGGGAGCTGCTCGCCGCCGCCGCCAACGAGGGCCACTTCTTCAACGCCGGCGTGCCGCGCAAGCGGCTCGTGCCCGCCGGCCCCGACCACGCCCAGGTCGCCGCCGCCGCCGGGGTGGCGGACTATCTCGATCTGGTGGACGCCCGTCACTTCGCCGCGGCCGCCGCGCCGGCCGAGCGCGGGCGCCGCCTCGCGCGGCTCTTCCAGGCCCACGAGAGCGGGCTCCTCGCGCCGCTCCTGGCGTGGCTGCGCGGCCGCGACGACGTCCGCATCCTGGGCCCGGACGAACCGGCGCGCCGCGCGCCGACCGTCTCGCTCCTGCCATTGCGACGGGGCGTGGCCGAGGTCCACCGCGAGCTCACGGCAAGAAGGCTCATGACCGGCCGCGGCCACTTCTTCGCCGTGCGGCCGCTCGCGGCCATGGGAGTGGCGACCGACCCCGGGGTGCTGCGCCTATCGCTGCTCCACTACACTACGCGCGACGACGTCGAGCGGCTGATCGCCGGCCTGGAGGCGGCGCTGGGCCGGCAGCGAGCATGAGCCTGGACGACTTCCCCCGCCACCCCCTGACCTTCGGACCGTCGCCGGTGCACCGCCTGCCGCGCCTGAGCGCCCACCTCGGCGGCGGCGTGGAGATCTGGGCCAAGCGCGAGGACTGCAACTCGGGGATCGCCTTCGGCGGCAACAAGGTCCGCAAGCTCGAGTACCTCGTCCCCGAGGCGCTCGCGCTGGGCGCAGACACGCTGGTCTCGATCGGCGGCGTGCAGTCGAACCACACGCGGCAGGTCGCGGGGGTCGCCGCCCACCTCGGCCTGAAGGCGGTCACCGTCCAGGAGGCCTGGGTGGACTGGCCGGACGTCACCTACGACCGGGTCGGCAACCTCCAGCTCTCGCGCATCCTCGGCGCCGACGTGCGGCGCGCCGCGGCCGGCTTCGACATCGGCATCCGCGACAGCTGGAAGGAGGCCCTCGAGTCGGTCCGCGCGGCCGGGGGGGTGCCCTACGCCATCCCCGCGGGCGCCTCCGACCATCCGCTGGGCGGCCTCGGCTTCGCCAACTGGGCGCGCGAGGTCGCGCGCCAGGAGGCCGAGCTCGGCGTCTTCTTCGACACCGTCGTCGCCTGCACGGTGACCGGCTCCACCCAGGCGGGGATGATCGCCGGCTTCGCCCTCGAGGGCCGGCCGGGCCGCAAGGTGCTGGGGGTCGACGCCTCGGCGACGCTTGAGAAGACCCGCGCGCAGGTCGCTCGCCTCGCCCGCGCGACCGCCGAGAAGATCGGTCTCGGCCGCGAGCTGCGCGAAGACGAGATCACGCTCGTCGACGGCTACAGCGCCGGCGTCTACGGCATCCCGGACGAGCGCACCCTCGACGCCATCCGCACCTGCGCCCGGCTGGAAGGGATGCTCACCGACCCCGTCTACGAGGGCAAGTCCATGGCCGCCCTCATCGGCCTCGTGACGAGCGGCGAGATCCCCCCCGGATCGCGAGTCCTCTACGCCCACCTCGGCGGGCAGCCGGCGCTCTCGGCCTACGCCGGCGTGCTCTGAGACCTCGCGGCGCCCGCCGGACTCCTGCGAGGGCCTCCCGAGGGGCTTCAGGTGGCGACCCGTCGGTCGAGGGCGCGCCCCTGCCGGGGTGGCGGGGGGTAGAGTGGGGCGATGGCCCGATCCGAGAGGTCGTCCCGTGAGCCGGCCGTTCTTCTGGCCCTGACCTTGGTCCTGCTCGTGCTCTCCGGGATCTCGCCCGCGGAGCGGGGGACGTGGTTTCTGGAGACGGTGCCCGTGATGGCGGCGATTCCGCTGCTGGTGGCCACGTTCCGGCGCTTTTCCTTGACGGCGCTGGCCTACCGGCTGATCTTCGTGCACGCCGCCATCCTCATGCTGGGCGGGCATTACACCTATGCCGAGGTGCCGCTCGGCTTCTGGGCGCAGGACCTCTTCGACCTGTCGCGCAACCACTACGACCGGCTGGGGCACCTCGCGCAGGGCTTCGTGCCCGCGATCCTGGCGCGGGAGGTGCTCCTGCGCAGGTCGCCCTTGCGGCGCGGGGGCTGGCTCTTCTTCACCGTGACGAGCTTCTGCCTGGCCCTGAGCGCGTTCTACGAGCTCGTCGAGTGGTGGGCGGCCGTCGTGGGAGGGAGCGCGGCGGACTCGTTCCTGGGCGCCCAGGGCGACGTCTGGGACAGCCAGTGGGACATGTTCTGCGCCCTGCTCGGCGCGGTGACCGCCCAGCTCCTGCTCGGCCGGCGTCACGACCGCGAGCTCGCAGGGGTGCGCTAGCGCGACGCCCCGCTCCGTGGTCTTGCTGCGCGGGCCGCGGCGGCGCGCTGCCGGAAGCGTGCGCGGTTGCGGGGCTCCCGCCGCCGGCGTACCATCACGGGAGGGCGCGGGGCGCCGAGGAGCGGCCTCCGGCCGTCGCCGCCCGCGCCGACGCCTGCCGGGAGGACCCTGATGAACGACGAGCGCAAGGCCTGTTTCGTGGTCATGGGCTTCGGCGAGAAGACCGCGTATACGCGGGACCACAAGCCGCGCACCCTCGACCTCGACGCGACCTACGAGACGATCATCAAGCCCGCCGTGGAGGACGCCGGCCTGCGGTGCGTGCGGGCCGACCAGATGCTCAACTCGGGGATGATCGACACCCGCATGTACGAGATGCTCCTGCGCGCGGACCTGGTGGTCGCCGACATCTCGACGGGCAACGTCAACGCCGTCTACGAGCTGGGGGTCCGCCACGCGCTGCGCCCCCATTCCACGATCATCATGCTCGAAGACCAGGCCGCCTTCCACTTCGACCTGTCCCACATCTCGACCTTCACCTACCACCATCTCGGGTCGGACATCGGAGCCCGCGAGGCCGCGAAGAAGAAGGCGGCCCTGCAAGCCCTGATCGAGACGATCATGGCCCAGCCGGCCCGGGACAGCCCCGTGTACGAGTTCCTGAAGGGGCTCAAGGAGCCCATGATGTCCGACGCGGACTACCAGACGATGCTCACGGTGATGGAGGAGCGCGGCGACGGCCTGCAGCAGCTGATCGCCCGCGGCAAGGCCGCCAAGAAGGAGGGCGACCAGGCCGCGGCGGCGGCGGCCTTCGGCAAGGCCCTGAGCTTGATGGCGGGCACCGCCGGCGGCGAGGCGCCGGTGGGCCAGAGCGAGCGCGATTTCGTCACCCAGCAGCTCGCGCTCACCACCTACAAGAGCAAGCAGCCCGACGAGAAGACGGCGCTCGAGCGCGGCCTCGAGATCCTCGAAGGCCTGAGCCCCGACACCTCGAACGACACGGAGACCCTGGGCATCGCCGGCGCGATCCGCAAGCGGCTGTGGAAGCTCGAGGGCGACCCCGTCCACCTCGACAAGGCCATCGAGTACTACGGCCGCGGCTTCAACGTGAAGCGGGATTACTACAACGGCGAGAACTACGCCTCGTGCCTCGTCATGCGGGCCGAGATCCTCGCCGACGAGGACGAAGCGCTCTACGACCGCATGACGGCCAAGAAGGTGCGCGGCGAGATCGTCGACCTCCTGGCCCGGGAGCTCGCGGCGGCGGACGTCGAGGACCGCGGCGACCGCGTCTGGATGCACGCGACCATGGCCAACTGCCTCTTCGCCCTCTCCCGGGACGGCGAGGCCGAGGTCCACGAGACCGCCTTCCGGGAGCTGGCGGGCGCCACGGGCTGGATGCTCGAGACCTACGAGGCGGGCAAGGAAGAGGTCCTGCGCCAGCGGGCGGGCTAGGAGCGCCGCGCCCGCCGGCCGCCCACCCCCGCGGGTGTTGCCCGTGGCGGCCGCCCGCCGCAGACTCGTCCGTGAAGGGCGAGCCATGAGCCCAGGGGTCGATTCCAGGATCACGTCGCACGCCGTCGAGTCCCAGATGCGCAACTGGGAGCTGGCGCGCCTGCAGCGCGCGGCGCGCCCGCGGGAGGCGCGGCCGGAGGTCGAGGACTTCGTCACGATCTCCCGCGAGGTTGGCGTCCAGGGGGAGGAGGTCGCGGACCGGCTGGGCGAGCGGCTGGGCTGGCCGGTGCTGGGGCGCAAGATCCTCGAGACGATGGCCGGCGACGACGCCATCCGGCGGCGGATCTACGAGTCGATGGACCAGCGCGACCTCAAGTGGTACCAGGGCGCGCTCTTCGCGATCTTCGTCAAGGACTTCGGGCGCAACGACTACTTCCGGCGGCTGTGCGAGACGGTGCTGTCGCTGGCCCGCCAGGGTCCGGCCGTCTTCGTCGGGCGGGGCTGCGACCGCCTGCTGCCGGCGCACCACGGCCTGCGGGTCCGGCTGATCGCGCCCGCCGCCGAGCGCCAGCGCGCCTTCGCCCGCGAGCGCGGCCTCGAAGCCGCCGAGGCGGCCCGCGAGATGGAGCGGATCACGCGCGAGCGGGCCGAGTTCCTCGAGCATCACTTCGCGGTCGACGCCGAGGATCCGACCCGCCACGACCTGACGATCAACCTGGGCACGACCTCCGCCGACGAGGCGGTCGACATCATCCTCGCCGCCCGCGACGCCCGGCGGAGAGCCCGGGCCGGCCGCGCCACACCGGCCGGCTAGCCCACGGCCGCCGCGACACCGCCGCCGCCACCTCCGAATCAGACCGGCACCGCCTCCAGCTCCGCCACCTTCGGAATCTCCGACTTCTGGGCGTCCACCACGGCGATCGCCGCGCCGAGGACGATGTCTTTGACCTCGGCGCCGTGCTGGAGGACGTGGACCGGTTGGCGCATGCCGGTCAGCACCGGGCCGATCGCTTCGCCGCCGCTCAGCCGATAGGCCAGCTGGTAGGCGGCGTTGGCGGACTGGAGGTCGGGGAAGACGAGGACGTTGGCGCGGCCCTCGAGGGGGCTGAAGCTGAAGACCTCCTGCGCGAGCTCGGGGACGATCGCGACCTGGGCCTGCATCTCGCCGTCGACGAGGAGGCCGGGGGCGCGGCGGCGGACGATCTCGGTGGCCCGTTGCACGCGGCGGGCGAAGGGGTGGCGGCTGTAGCCGAAGTTCGAGAAGGAGATCATGGCGACCCGCGGCGTGAAGCCGAAGCGGCGGGCCTCCTCGGCGGCGAGCAGCGCGATCTCGGCCAGCTCTTCGGCGCTCGGGTCGATGTTCACCATCGGGTCGGCGAAGAAGAGGATCCGCTCCTTCAGGATGAGGATGAAGACGCTCGCCGCGCGGCACACCCCGTCGCGCACCTGGATGATCTCGAGGGCCGGCCGCAGGGTGTCGGGAAGGTGCTGGGCGACGCCGGCGACGAGCGCGTCGGCCTCTCCGTAGCGCACCATCAGCGCCCCGTAGATGGTCGGGCGGACCACCATCTCGCGGGCCCGCGAGAGGGTCATCCCCTTGCGCCGCCGCAGCACGTGGAGCCGGTCGGCGTAGCTCGCGGCCGCGGGGCTGGTGGCGGGATCGACGATCGTCACGGCGGCGGGGTCGAGGTGCAGCTCGAGCTGCTCGATCGCGCGGCGGATCTCGGCCTCCGGGCCCAGCAGGATCGGATGGGCGAAGCCCTCGTCGACGATGATCTGCGCCGCCCGCAGCACCTTCTCGCGGACCCCTTCCGGGAAGACCACGCGCTTGGGCTGGCGCCGGGCGCGGTTGATCACCCCGCGCATGACCTCGCGGGCCTTGCCCAGCCGGCGCTCGAGCGCCAGCTTGTAGTCCTCGATCTCGACCTCGATCTGGGCCACTCCCGTCTCCATGGCCGCCTGCGCGACGGCCGCCGCCTCCCAGATGAGGACCCGGTGGTCGAAGGGCTTGGGGATCAGGTACTCCGGCCCGAAGCGCAGCCGGCCGAGGCCGTAGGCCTTCATCACCGAGTCCGGGACGTCCTCCTTGGCGAGAGCGGCCAGGGCCCGCGCCGCCGCCAGCTTCATCTCCTCGTTGATGCAGGTCGCCCGCACGTCGAGGGCGCCGCGGAAGATGAACGGGAAGCCCAGGACGTTGTTGACCTGGTTGGGGTAGTCCGACCGGCCCGTGGCCATGATGACGTCCGGGCGGGCGGCGCGCGCCGCGTCGTAGGTGATCTCGGGGTCGGGGTTGGCCATCGCGAAGACGATCGGCCGGGCGGCCATCGAGCGCACCATGTCCGGCGTCACGAGATCGGGCCCCGACAGCCCCACGAAGACGTCGGCGCCGGCCAGCGCGTCGGCCAGGGTGCGCGCCCCGGTGGCGGCGGCGAAGCGCTCCTTGTAGGGGTTCATCCCCCGTTCCCGCCCTTCGAAGACGACGCCCGCCGAGTCGCACAGCAGGATGTTCCCGCGCCGCACGCCCAGCTTGAGGTAGAACTCGGCGCAGGCGATGCCCGCCGCGCCGGCGCCGCTGAAGACCACCTTGACCTCGCCGATCTCCTTGTCCGCGATCTCGAGCGCGTTGAGCAGCGCCGCGCCGGAGATGATCGCCGTGCCGTGCTGGTCGTCGTGGAACACGGGGATGTCGAGGCGGCGCTTCAGCTCCTCCTCGACGAAGAAGCACTCGGGGGCCTTGATGTCCTCGAGGTTGATGCCCCCGAAGGTCGGGGCGACGAGCTCGACCGTGCGGACGATCTCCGCCGGGTCGTGGCTGTCGACCTCGAGGTCGAAGACGTCGATGTCGGCGAAGCGCTTAAAGAGGACGCCCTTGCCTTCCATCACGGGCTTGCCGGCCAGGGCCCCGATGTCGCCGAGGCCGAGGACCGCCGTCCCGTTCGAGACGACGGCCACCAGGTTGCCCTTGCCCGTGTACTCGTAGGCGAGCTCCGGGCTCGCCTGGATCTTGCGGCACGGCACCGCGACCCCCGGCGTGTAGGCCAGGGCCAGGTCCCTCTGGGTCGCGCACGGCTTCGAGGCGACGACCTCGAGCTTGCCGCGCCGTCCTCGCGCGTGGTATTCGAGCGCATCCTGCTCGCGAATCATGGTCGCTGTCCCCCTGTCGGTGAGCCGCCCGCCGGCGCTCCGCGGCGCCGCTTCGCGCCGGCGGGGGGCACGAACATGCTCGGCCGGACGGGCCGGCGCGGCCATACCTCGCCGGTCTGGCCGGGCGTACGCCCCCGGGTGGCGCGGCGTCGAGGCGAACGGGTAGGTCGAGGCGCGAGGCTGCGAGACCTTGCGGTCTGCCTTCCGCCCCCGGCTCGTCGGGTGGCGCCGAGGCTCACCCGGCAGCGTGGCGAAACCCCTCCGGAGACCCGCTAGCCCGCGGGCAGGGTCGGGCGCCGGCCGCGACGAGGGCGGCGCGACGGTCCGGAGCGAGACGAGCGCGCCTCGCCCCCGATGCCGCGTGGCGCCTGCGTTGAGCGGCGGTGGGCGTGAGGAGAAAGGAAGACTGGGCTAGCGCGCGGGGTCGCCGGCCGGTGAGAAGGTTTCGTCCACCGCGATGGCCTCGAAGGCGCGGAACGTCAGGGCGGACCGGCCGGCGCGGATCGTGTCCCCCGAGGCCAGCTGGGCGGCGCGGATCCGGTTGCCGTTGAGGAAGGTCCCGTTGCTGCTCTCGAGGTCGCGCACGAAGTACTCGCCGCCTCGGACCTCGATCTCGAAGTGGCGGCTCGACATTGCCGAATCCGGGATCACGATGTCGGCGCTCTCGCGCCCGACGGTCGTCTTGCTCGCGGTGAGCGGGAAGCGTTCGGCGCCGGGCTCGGCGCCGGCGAGGATGAGGGAGGTCCGGATCACGGTCGCGACGGCACCGCGCTGAACGGCGTCACCGCCCGGGTCCAGGAGCGCCGTGCGGGAGCCGAGCGGAACCGTCGCGGCGGGATCGGAGCTCGCCGGCCGAGCCGCGGACGTGGCCCGGCCGGCCAGCAGCTGCGGCTGGAAGCGCGTCTCGGCTCCGTCGGCGAAGACCGATACCTCGAGGCGCGAGGCGCAGCTCGGGCAGGTCAGCACGCGCGAACGCCCGACCTCGGCCTCGAGAATCGGGACGTCGCTGCCACAACGTGGACAGCCGACGACGCTCATCGCGTCAATCGTCCCACGACAGCCGGAGCACGCGCGGTGGAAACAGTCTCACCTTGAGTCTCGAGCGGGCGCCGGGGGTGAAGGTGCCCCAGATCCTCTTGGCGGCATCCACGGTACCGTCGCTGCCCTCGACGCGGACGCCGATGACGTGCTTGCCGGCCGGCACGGTGATCCGCTGCCTCACGCTGTCGCCGACCGCGCGTCCCAGCCAACCCTCGTCGCTGCGTATCCTGCCCGACCAGACGACGGCGTCGTCCACCAGGATCGTCATCCGGCTGTTCCGGAGGTGGTTGCGATAGCTGATCTCGACGACGGCGGACTGCACGGCCCGTTGCGTTCCGCTCGCCGCCGCCGAACTCGCGGTCGGCTCCGTCGGCTCCTGCGCAGGCGCCGGGGTGACGTGGGCGGGCCCCGGCGCCGCCCGACCGCCGGGCTCGTCCGAGGGCACCGTCGATTCCGGCGCGGGGACGGACGGCTCGGAGACGCCCACTGCCGGGCCTTGCGGCCGCCGCCCCGCAACCAGGATCAGCAAGGGTAGGACGACGAGCGCAAGCCCGGCCAGAACGGGGCCGCGGCGCCGGAGGATCCACGAGCGCTCGGCAGTGCCGTGGCCGGCGAGCGAGGCGCCGGGGCGCGAGCCCGCCGCCTCGTCTCGGGGCAGGATCACGGTGCCGGTGGGCGTCGTCGGCTCCGGGCCGGCGCCCAGGGCCTCCAGGGCGCGAGCGAGAGCGAGCCCCGTCTGGAAGCGCTCGCGAGGGTCCTTGCGCAGTGCCTTGGCGATCAGCGCGTCGAGCTCCGGGCTCGCGGCCGGGTTCACGGTGCTCGGGGGAGCCGGGTCGATCTCGAGGATCTTGTAGGTGATGGCAGCCAGCGAGTCACCGGGGAAGGGCACGCGGCCGGTGGCCGCCTGGTAGAGCACGCAACCGAGCGAGAAGAGGTCCGATCGGCCGTCGACGGCCTCGTCACGAACCTGCTCGGGGGACATGTAGAAGGGCGACCCCAGCAGCCGGCCGGTAGCCGTGCTGGACATGGACGCGAACTTGGCGATGCCGAAGTCCGAGATTCTGACCCGGCCCTCGCGGTCGACGAGAACGTTCGCGGGCTTGATGTCGCGGTGGACCAGGCCAGCGCGATGCGCGGCGTCGAGGGCCAGCGCCAGCTGGTGGCCGATCTCCACGACTCTCTCGATGGGCAGCGCGGCCTCCCGCAGGGCGGCGTCCAGCGAATGCCCGTCGATCCACTCCATGGCGATGAACGAGCTGCCGCTCTCGGGGTCCGTCTCGGCGTCGTAGACCGTGACGATGCCCGGGTGGCTGATCTTGCCGGCGGCACGAGCCTCGAGCACGAAGCGGCGCCGCAGCTCGTCCTCTTCGACGGCGCTCACGCCGGGTGCCGGGGCGAGGATCTTGAGCGCGATCCGCCGGTCGATGTTCGGGTCGAGCGCCAGATAGACACGGCCCATGGAGCCCCGTCCCAGCTCCCGGAGGAGCTCGTAGCGACCGATCCGATCCGGCGTGTCTCGAATCATGGTCGAGGGCCATTGTAGCGCCGCCCTCGCCGCGCCGCCCGGCGCCGCGACCGCCCCTCAGGGTGGCGACAGCTTGCGGTGGGTCGTCGAGACTGCGAGCATTCAGCGCCCGCTCGCCCCGGATGGGCCGGCGGTGAGACGGAGCCAGGGAGGTTTTGTGATGAGACACAAGGCGATCTTGTTCGTTGGTCTGCTGGGGCTGTTGGCGACGATGGCGCCCGCCCAGGACACTCCGCCGAGCATCGTCGACGCCTACGAGGCGCTGGCCGACACGATCCTGTCGCTGCGCGCGGCGGAGCACGGGTTCGTGCGCGCCATGCTCGACGGGCACCGGCACGCGGCGCAGGTGCGCTACGCCCAGGGCAACTGGGAGGCGGCGGCCGCGGAGATCGCGCTGTTTGCCAACGAGGGCGACAACGCCATCGGCGGGGTGCGCAAGCGGCTGCTCGAGGGGGGCCACCACTTCAACGCCGCGGGCGAGGAGCAGGGGATCTTCGAGCCCGGCTACGTGGTCGTGACCAGCGCGGCGAAGACGAAGCTCCTCGCCGCCTCGGCGGCCCTGCGCCAGGCCGCGGACGAGACGGCTCGGGCCGCCGCCTGGGCGGACTTCGAGGCCGTCGCCGCGGAGCTTCTTGCGGCGGAGTAGCGGGGCGGCGGGGCTTCTCCTCGTCGCGGCGCTCGCCGCCGCTCGGTCCCCGGGCGATCCGACGGTCGGGCCGCCCGGGTTCGACCTCGTCGCGGTCGGCGCGGAGGCCGGGGTCGTCCACCCCACCTGGTGCGGCCGCCCGGAAAAGCCGCACATCATGGAATCGGGCGGCACCGGGCTGGCGCTCGCCGACGTGGACGGCGACGGCGACCTCGATCTCTACGTCGTCGACGGCTGGCGGCTCGCGGGCTCCGAGGTCGTCGACCGGGGCCGCAACCGCCTCTACCGCAACCGTGGCGACGGCACGTTCGAGGACGCGACCGAGGCGTCGGGCGCTGGCGACGACGGCTGGGGCACCGGGGTCGCCGTCGGCGACGCGAACGGCGACGGCGCTCCCGACCTCTTCGTCTCCAACCTCGGCCCCGACGTCCTCTACGTCAACCGCGGCGGCGGCCGCTTCGAGCCGGCGCCGGCCCCGCCGGGGGGCGCCGGCTGGTCGACCGGCGCGGCGTTCTTCGACGCCGACGGCGACGGCGACGAGGACCTCTTCGTGGCCGGCTACATCGCCACCACCCTCGAGGAGGTGCTCCACGCCGAGCCCGAGCTCGACTGGGAGGGGGTCAAGGTGATGTTCGGCCCGTTCGGCCTCGAGGGCGAGGGCAACCGGTTCTTCGAGAACGACGGCGCAGGCGGCTTTCGCGACGCCACCGCCGCGGCGGGGCTCGCCGACGCGGGGCTCTACTACAGCTTCGGCGTCGCCGCGCTCGATCTCGACGGCGACCTCGACCTCGACCTCTACGTGGCCAACGACTCGAACCCCAACTACCTCTACGAGAACGACGGCCGGGGGCGGTTCCGGGAGGTCGGGCTGTGGAGCGGCGCCGCCCTGGACGCGGGCGGGATGGCGCAGGCGGGGATGGGGCTGGCGCCGGGCGACTTCGATCAGGACGGGCTGCCGGACCTGTTCGTCACCAACTTCCACACCGACGCCTCGACCCTCTACCGCAACCTCGGCGCCCTCCTGTTCGAGGACGTGACCCGCCCTACGGGGCTCCACGAGCCGACCTTCCGGCCCCTGTCCTGGGGAGCGCTGCTCGCCGATCTCGACCTCGACGGCCGGCTCGAGCTCTTCGTCGCCAACGGCCACATCTACCCGCAGGCCGACCTCGTCGGCTCCGCCTACAAGCAGCGCAACCTGCTGCTGACGGACGGCGGCGCCGGCTTCGTCGACGTCAGCGAACGGGCGGGGAGCGGCCTCGCGGTCGTCGAGTCGAGCCGCGGGCTGGCGGCCGGCGACCTCGACGGCGACGGCGACCTCGATCTCGTGGTCACGAACTGCGACGCGCCGCCGACGGTGCTGCGCAACGACACGCCGCACCGCGGCTCCTGGCTCCTCGTCGACGCGCCGCGGGCCCTGCGGATCACCGTCGAGGCCGGCGGCCGGACGTTCGTGCGCCACCGGTTCGCCGGCGGCTCGTACGTCTCGGCCCACGACTCCCGCTTCCACTTCGGACTCGGCGCCGCCACGATGATCGACCGCCTGACGGCGCTGTGGCCCGACGGCACGGAGACGGTCCGGACCGGAATCCCCGTGAACCGCGTCCTCGAGCTCGCGCCCAGTGACGGCGCGCGCTAGCAGCTCGGCCTCCTACCTGGTCCGCAGCTCGGCTTCCTACCTGAAGTCCTTTTTTCTTTACCTGAAGTCTTTTCCCACCCTACCGTCCCTCGCCGTCGAAGAAGTCGACGAGCCCGGTCTCGAGGGAGTACTCGGCGCCGACGACGAGGAGGCCGTCGTCGCGGATCAGCCGCTCGAGGATCGCGGAGCCGTGCCGCAGGTGGTCCGCGGAGGTTCGGATGTTGGCCCGTACGGCGGCGCTCAGGAGGTCTTCGGGGGCGGGTCGAGGCGTCGCGTCGAGCAGGGCTTCCACGGAGGGCCTGATGAAGCCCACGATGGCCTGGAGGTTGGGCGAGCGGCTCTGCGTCGGCCGCTCGAGCTGCTCGAGCGTGGCCTGGACGGCGCCGCATCCGGAGTGGCCGAGGACGACGACCAGCCGCGTCCCGAACCGCTCCGCGGCGAACTCGACGCTGCCGACCAGCGACGGGGCCACGACGTTGCCGGCCACCCGGATCACGAAGAGGTCCCCCAGCCCCTGGTCGAAGACGAGCTCGGCCGGCACCCGCGAGTCCGAGCAGCCGAGGATGGCGGCGAAGGGCTCCTGGCCGGCCACCAGCGCGCGGCGGCGGCCCCGGCCGGCGCGCGGCCCGCGGCTCGGCCCGTCCGCCGCGAAGCGGCGATTGCCTTCCTCGAGCCGCGCCAGCGCTGCGGGCGCCGGAATCATCCGTGGTCTCTCCCGCCGCGCGCCGCGGGGACCGTGCCGAGGCTCCGGGCCCGGGACGAAGCACCACCTCGCCGCGAGTGCATCGGCGGATGATAGCAACCGGCGCGCAGGCGGCCCGGAGTCAGGCGTCCCGGAGTCAGGCGGCCCGCGCGATGCCGCCGGTGCGGGCCAGGATCCAGCGCATGCAGCGGTGGCCGAGGTCGACCGGCGGGCAGAACATCATGGGGCAGCCGCCGGCGATCACCTCGATGCCTGCCTCGCGACAGCGCTCGACGGCGGGCTGCGAGACGCTGCCCCGGCCGAAGGAGCGGTGCATCCAGACCCGCGGGATGCCGAGCTCGGCGCACTGCCGCACGATGCCGAGCGCGACGCTCGGGTGGCTGGCGACGACCGCGCCGTCGACCGGCGCTCCCGGGATGGCCGCGAGGTCGGGGTAGGCCGGGTCGCCTTCGAGGCGCTCGGCGTTGGGGTTGACGGCGAAGACCTCGTAGCCGGCGCTGCGCAGCTTGCGGTAGACGACGTTGGCGGCCTCGCCGCCGGCGCGCGACACGCCGGTCACGGCGATGCGCTTCTGCTGCAGGAAGTCCGCGATCGGTTCGGGTGTCTTCATCGGCTCGACTCCTCGGCTGGCGCCCGCTCGGGGTGCCACCCAGGGTAGGGCAGCGCCGGGCCGGCGGGAACACCCTCCAGGGTGGGTGCCGTGCTCCCGGCGTCTGAGGCCCGGCCGCCGCCCGCCGAGGCGCACGGACCGCGCGGCCGCCGGAAGGCCTCAGCCGGCCGGCTTGGCGGTCGCCAGCGGGCGGTCGAGGCGCGCGATGTGGAGGAGGGCGTCTCCCTGATGGACGAGCGGCAGCATCAGGCGGCCGATGACGACGCCGGCCGAAGCCGCGCGGATCGGCAGGATGTCGTTGCCGAGCGGATCGGCGATGTTGGCGATCTTCTGGCCCTTGGCGACCTCGGTGCCCAGGCGCACCGAGCCGTGGAGGACGCCGCTGATCGGCGCCCGCTGCCAGTAGCTCGAGCGGGCTACGGTCGAGAGCGTCGGGGCCGCCCGGCTCTTCTTGGTGTGGCGCAGCATGCCGATCGAGCGCATGACGCCCACGATGCCGCGCATGCCGGTGCGGATGGCGAGCTCGTTGAAGCGCAGGGCCTCGCCGGCCTCGTAGAGGAGCATCGGCAGCTTGCGGTCGAAGCCGGCCTGCCGCAGGGAGCCGTCGCGCAGGGTCGAGTCCAGGATCACCGGCGCGCCGAAGGCGTGCGCCATGCCCGCGGTCTCCGGGTCGTCGAGCGAGGCGCGGATCTGCGGCAGGTTGGTGCGGTGGTTCGAGCCGGTGTGGAGGTCGATGCCGTGCGTCGCCAGGCCGACGATCTCGTCGGCGAAGAGCCGGGCCATGCGCGCCGCCAGCGAGCCGTGGTGCGACCCCGGAAACGAGCGATTGAGGTCGCGGCGGTCGGGGAGATAGCGCGACTGGTTGATGAACCCGAAGACGTTGACGACGGGCACTGCGATCAGCGTGCCGCGCAGCTTCTCGAGGATCTTGAGCCGCAGCAGCCGGCGGATGATCTCGACGCCGTTGATCTCGTCGCCGTGGACCGCCGCGCTCACGAAGAGCCGCGGCCCGGGCCGCCGGCCGTGGACGACGTGCACCGGGATGTCCAGCTCGGCGTGGGTGTAGAGCCGCGGCACCGGCAGGCTGACCGTCTCGCGGGTGCCCGGCGCGATCCGCGCGCCGACGATCGAGAATGCCTCCTTCACCGCGAACCGCCGGCGGGGGAGAGCTCGCGGACCGCGCGCCGCCGTGGGTAGGTGCGGGCCAGGGTACGCCCCGTGCGGTACGACAGCTGGGGGTCGACCGTGGCCCAGCCGGCGATGGCGGCGCGGCCCAGGAGCATGCGGAACATCATCGTCTCGCGGTCGGCGAGCGCGATCTCGATCGGGCGCACGCGGTCGGCGATCCGGAGCCGGGTGGCGATGATGAAGCGCTGCTCGCGATGGCCGCCGGAGTCCGAGACGAGGCGGCGGTCGGCGATCGCGGCCTCGCAATGGATCTCGACCTCGAGGCGCCGCTGCAGCGGGTGGATGCCGAACCGCACCCAGGTGCCGCTCCTGAAGGTCTCGATGTAGAACGCGTGCAGGGCGGAGGTCCGTGCCCCGGTGTCGACCTTGGCCTTGACCGCCGGGATCCCGAGGTCCGGCAAGGCCACCCACTCGCGCCAGCCCAGCGCCGTCTTCGCCTTGCGTGCCGCCTTGCCCGCCGTCTTGCCTGCCGTCTTGCCTGCCGTCTTGCCTGGCTTCTTGCCTGGCTTCTTGCCTGGCTTCTTGCCTGGCGTCTTGCCTGGCCTCTTGCCAGCTTTCTTGCCTGCCATCTTGCGTGCCGTCTTGGGTGCCATCTGCGGGGCCATCGGGATCCTCTCCGGCGGCGGGAGGTGCCGGCGAGCCGGGAGGGTGCGGGTCTCCTCGTTTGGAGTACTCTACCGGACCGTCGCGCGGGGCTCGCCCGAGACCCGATCGGCCGCGGTCGAGGGCGCGGAGCCGCTCGCCGGCTTTCGCGGTACTCTCGGCGCCATGAGGAGATCGAGATGAAACTGGCGATTCTTTCCCGTGGGCGCAACCTCTACAGCACCCGGCGGCTGGTGGAGGCCGCGGTGGGCCGCGGCCACGACGTGGCGGTGCGGGACACCCTGCGCTTCGCCATCGACCTGCGCTCGGGGGAGCCCGACCTCTTCTACCGGGGCCAGCACCTCGACGACCTCGACGCCGTGCTGCCGCGGATCGGCGCCTCGATCACCTATTTCGGCACCGCCGTCGTGCGCCAGTTCGAGCAGATGGAGGTCTTCTGCGCCAACTCGTCGACCGGCATCTCCAACTCGCGCGACAAGCTGCGCTCCCTGCAGATCTTGAGCCGGCACGACGTCGGCATCCCGACGACGACGTTCGTGCGCGACCAGGCGGACGTGCTGCCGGCGATCCGGCGGGTCGGCGGGGCGCCCGTCATCATCAAGCTGCTCGAGGGGACGCAGGGCGTCGGCGTGATCCTGGCGGACTCCGAGAAGGTGGCCGAGTCCATCATCGAGACGCTGCAGAGCAGCCGTCAGAACGTGCTGGTCCAGAAGTTCGTCGCCGAGAGCAAGGGCCGCGACCTGCGCGCCTTCGTGGTCGGCGACCGCGTCGTCGCCGCCATGCGGCGCACCGCGCAGGGCGACGAGTTCCGCAGCAACGTCCACCGCGGCGGCAAGGCGGAGGCGGTCGATCTCGACCCGGTCTTCGCGGAGACCGCGGTGCGGGCGGCGCAGATCATGGGCCTGCGGATCGCCGGCGTCGACATGCTGGAGAGCAAGGACGGTCCGGCCGTGCTCGAGATCAACTCGTCGCCGGGGCTCGAGGGCATCGAGGGGGCGACGCGGCTCGACGTGGCCGGCGCCGTGATCGACTACATCGCCGCCCAGGTCAACTTCCCCGAGCTCGACGTGCGCCAGCGGCTGACCGTGAGCCGGGGCTACGGCGTCGCCGAGCTGCACATTCCCGAGGGCTCGGAGTACGTGGGCAAGACGATCGCCGAGTCGCAGCTGCGCGACAAGGACATCAACGTCCTGAGCCTCCATCGCGGCGGCAAGGTGATCCCCAACCCGCGCAGCAGCCGCGACCTGCAGGGCGGCGACCGGCTGCTCTGCTTCGGCAAGCTCGCGTCCATGCAGCATCTCGTTCCCGCCCGCACCCGCCGCCGCCGCCGGCCGCGGATCGAGCAGCTGCCGCCCACGGCCGGCTAGCGTTGCGCGGGCACCGCGGCCTGCGCTCTCGGGCGGCGCCGATCAGGCTGTACCCGCCCGCCGCGCGGAAAGACGTCCGCCGCGGGGATCAGCTGGTGGCTTCACCGTACTGCAGGTGGGTGACCCTGGTGCCGCCGCAGCGGCGTAAGGTGACGACGAAGAGGTTGTCGTAGTCCGAGTCGGCGATGAGCCCCACCGGGTCGCCGCCGAGCTCCTCCAGGATCGTGGTCACCGTGTTGCTGTGGCCGACGACCAGGACCACGCCGCCGGAGTGGTCGGCGCGGATCGTGTCGGCGAGCGCGGCGGCGTCGGCGTAGGGCAGGACCGCCAGCCCGGCGGCGGCGGCGGTCGGCTGCGCGGTGTCCTGGGTGCGCACCCAGCCGGTGGCGTAGACCGCCGTCACGCCGGTGTGCTCCAGAACGTGCGTCAGCGTCTGGGCGCGCGCCACGCCGGCGTCCGGGTCCAGCGGGTCGTCGTC
Organism: Acidobacteriota bacterium; assembly: GCA_029862975.1. Classification (GTDB taxonomy): domain Bacteria; phylum Acidobacteriota; class Thermoanaerobaculia; order Multivoradales; family JAHEKO01; genus CALZKB01. The sequence goes on along the minus strand of JAOTWP010000027.1, from coordinate 3,948 downwards.
CCCCGGCAGGTCGAGCTTCTCGGCGTGACGCACCACGACGACCGTCGTCACCGGCCGCCACCACCAGGCGCAGTAGAGGCAGTAGACGGCGTAGACGCATACCACGGCGATCAGCACGTAGGCGGCGTAGCGGATGATCGGGTTCAGTGTCCTCTGTCTGTCGGGCACGGCGAGCCTCCTCGGGATCTCGGGTGTACGGGCGTCGCTCCTGGCTGCACGATCCGGCGCCGTCCTCATGGCGCGAGGCAGAGCGGTTGGACGCGTCCGAATGGGCGTCCGGCGACGGCCCTTCGTTACAGGTTGGTTCCCGGCTCCGCACTCTTTCCCGGCCACTCGCGCAGACGGGTCAGCGCCGCTTCCGGTAACGAGCGAGTGAGCGGCGGACGTAATTGCCTCCGCCGTCGTCGGAAACGAGATATTCCCGGGAGAACTCGCTCTCCGATACGACGCGGTAAACGTTCTGCGAGTAGATGGTCTTTCCGCCCCACTCGTGGCTCCCATGCATGACCAGAGTCTTCTCGTCCGTCCACCCACCGCGATTGATGAACAGCATCGGGCTCTGGTTGTCGTACCAGAGCTCGGTGTATTCGTCCGCCGCTGCGTCGTAGGTCATTTGGAGCCAGCCGTGATGGACATCGATCCCGGGCAGCCCCCGGACCGTCGCCTCACCTCGCAGCCAGACACCGCCCGGAAGCCAGCTGTACTTGCCGCTCGAGCGAACGGTCCTCTCCTGACCGAGAATGGTCTGGATCTCTTCGTGCGACCACTCGCCGATCAGGAAATCGAGACGTTCATGGCCGACTGTTCGTTCCATCACCGCCAGCTGACCCACGGCTGGCCGACCGACGACCGCTACCAGACCAAGCGCTGCGAGAATCGCCACTGGTCGCAGCCAAGGTGTTGCAGAGCGTCCCGCTGCGTTCATCCCCACGTCCTCCTTGCTCCGTCCACCGTGCCTTGCCGAGCGCTCTGGGTCACCCACAGCCTGCATCGCTACCCGCTAGGAAAGCGGAACCTCGCGCTCCTTCACCCATCTTGCGTTCCACTCTTCGTCGCCGCATACCCACTCGATGCGGGTGACACGACGGTGGACGAGCGGCTCGACGACGGACTCTCTACGGTTGTACAGCGCCTGCTCCAGCGCATCGAGAACGAGATCGGTGCGTAGCGACGTCGAAGCTCTCCAGCCGACAATGCGACGTGCGAAGGCGTCGATCACGAAGGCGACGTAGACGAAGCCCCGCCAGGTCGCCACGTATATCAAATCCGAGACCCAGAGCAGCGCGCCACCTGGATCCCTTCGCACTCAGCCTCAGACAAGAGGGACAGGTTCAAATTGGTGGCCCGGCTTTCTTCGCACTCAGTCCGTTTCGGGCAAGTCTACGCCTGCGCCGTGTTTCGCCGTAGCGTTCGCGGTCCGCGTGGGAAGAGAAGATCGGTTCGCGTCGATTGCCGCGATGGGTCACGTGGTGGGGCAAGCCGGGAACGACGACTCGGGCTGCGCGCGGCATTTGAACCTGTCCCTCTTTGCCATGGGGCACTGCTATGCTGACTCCCGTGTCCGCACTCGCAGCGTTGACCTTCGCCCTTCTCTTGGCTCTGTTCTCGTGGCCTGCGAACGGAGAGGAGACTCGGTTCACGGACACCTTCGATGGCGACCTCTCCGGTTGGCAGCTGGTGGGTGCACAGGCGATCTCGATCGCCGACTCCGGCGATCGAGAGCACGGCAAGGTCCTGGTCCTCGAGCCCGACGGCACGGTTCTCGCCCTGGTCGACGGCTCCGATGCCTGGGGTCCGGTTCGGATCGAGTTGGACGTTCTCTTCCCGGACGAGGCCGACAACTATCTGGGGTTGATCTACAACTACACCGTAGCGGACTCCCGGTCGGACTTCGGCAGCCTGTACATCAAGGGCAACGGAAGCTACATCCGGGCGAACCCGTGGCGCGACGGCAACGTCTCCCGTCTGCTCTATGAGGAGTACAAGACCCGCATCGAAGGCGATGACGCGATCAGGATCGGCCAGTGGCAGAAGGTGAAAGCGGAGGTTCTGGGTTCCGTTTGCCACCTCTATGTCGGCGACATGACGACGCCGAAGGTGACATTCGGCCTCTACGAGGGGACCGATGGAATGGTGGGAGTGAACCCACGCGTGGCGGGCTGGCCGGTGTGGATCGACAACGTCCGAGTAACCTCGATAGATGCTCTGAGCTATCGGGGGCCGGACATTCCCGCGCTGACCTATGAGCCCGAGCGCCTCGTTACAAACTGGGAGGTGATCGGGCCACTTCCTCAGCCCGAAGTGGAGATCGAGCGCGAGCGCAATCCGGGTGCGCAGGCAGTCGAGGTCGAAGGTGACAGCCATGCCTGGCGCCCGTTCGAGGTCGATGCCCGGGGCGCGGTCATCACGGGGCGGGTGACCGAGTACGACGGCTCACGGCCGGTAGCCTACTTCCGCACCGTCGTGCACTCCGATCGAGAGCGAGAGGCTCTTCTCCACATCAGCACCACGGACGAGCTCGCCCTCTGGGTCAACGGGCGCTTCGACGGCTTCATCTATCGCAACGGCTACGTCTTCGGGGAGCGCGACTGGAACGCCTGGCACGACTTCTGGAAGGACCCCGACCACGCCGGGAGCGAGGTGCCGGTGACTCTGCAGCAAGGCGCCAACGCGCTCGTGATTCGAGTGCGCAATGGTCAGTTCGCTTCCGGCGGATTCTTCGCCTTCCTGGCGGACGAGTGAGGTAGAGCGCCGGAAAAGAGGGGAAAAGAGGGACAGGTTCAAATTGGCGGCCCGGCTTTCTTCGCGCTCAGTCCGTTTCGGGCAAGTCTACGCCTGCGCCGTGTTTCGCCGATCCATAGCGCCTTCTACGCAGGCGCCGGCCCAGGCTCTTCTCGAGCTCCTGCACGAACGAGCTCGACCCGAAGGGTGAGCCGGTCGCCGTCGCCCGTCGTATCGCGCGGTCCTCGCTCTCGTCCACCTTCTGACCGAGCCAGCGCTTCCACTCATCGCGGTCCTCGGGCCAGGGACGGCCCGTCGCCAGCATGGGGTCATGCGCACCGAGGCAGTGGGCTCTGGCACTCGACCAGGAGTGGTCCTGGGCTCGCGTTACGAGACCGGCCCGCACCGGGTTGAGCTCGATGTAGCGGGCTACGACCCAGCTCTTCTCCGGATCCACCGGAGCGGAATAGAACCGGTTCGCCCAGAGGTGTCCCGTCCAGCCGTGTCGCGAGTTGACGTGGCACGAGTACATCCTGTGCGCGTAGCCCACCGTTCGGGCGAGGGAGTCTGGGCGAGCGGGGATCGCCAGCAGATGGACGTGGTTCGTCATCAGGCAGTAGGCCCACAGGTCCAGCTCGTACTTGCTTGCCGCACCGCGCATCAGATCGAGGTAGCGTTCGCGGTCCGCGTCGGAGAAGAAGATCGGTTGGCGTCGATTGCCGCGATGGGTCACGTGGTGGGGCAGGCCGGGAACGACGACTCGGGCTACGCGCGGCATTTGAACCTGTCCCTCTTTGGCCTTGAACCTGTCCCTCTTTGGCTCCACTCTCGTCAAGCGACCACCCGCCGGTCGAGCGACCGGTACTGGATCGCTTCGGCCAGGTGCTCCGTGCGCAGCTTCTCGGCGCCGTCGAGGTCGGCGATCGTGCGCCCCACGCGCTGGATCCGGTGCAGGGCGCGGGCGGAGAGGCCGAGCCGGTCGAAGGCGGCTTCGAGAAGCCTGCGGCCGGCGGCGTCGACGGCGCAGTGGCGGTCGACGGCGGAGGAGTCCAGGTTGCCGTTCGTCCCGGGACCCTGGCGGGACTGCTGGCGGTCGCGGGCCGCGAGGACGCGCGCCGCAGCCTCGGCGGTGCCGGTTCCGTTCCTCGCGGCCTGGAGCTTGGTGATCGGGACCGCGGGGACCTCGACGTGCATGTCGATCCGATCGAGCAGCGGCCCGGAGATCCG
>JAOTWP010000026.1 GCA_029862975.1 Acidobacteriota bacterium | reverse complement strand
GCCGCCGCCACGCCTCGGCCGGCTGGCCCTCGCCCCAGCTCGCCAGGAAGCCGCTCTCACCGCTCGTCCCGCGGCGCTCGGGTCCGCGATACTGCGGCCACTCCCCGGCCCCCGCCGGCTCCACCGCGACCCACAGGGCCGCCGCGACGCCGAGCAGAATCGCCCTCCTCATGGCCTCCACATCCTACCCGAGAGATCCCGCTCGACGGCAGGGAGGGCGTCCACGCCTGGCTCAGTCGGCTACGGGCGGCTGGCCGGCTGCGGGGGAGGGATCCTCGGCCAGGCAGTAGAGGTGCTCGAAGCCGCGCAGGAAGATCTCGCCGTCGACGAGGGCCGGCGAGGCGGTGAAGGTGTCGTCGAGGTGGTTCGTGGCCAGCACCTCGAAGGCGTCGCCGTGGCGCAGGACCACGGTGTCGCCGCCGCGGCCCACGACGTAGACCCGGCCCGCCGCGCCGACCGGCGAGGCGTAGACGCCTTCGACGCCCGGCAGCCGCTCGGGGCCGAACCGCACCTCTCCGGTCGCCGCGTCGAGGCTGGTGAGGATGCCCGAGTTCACCTTGAGGATGTACAGGCGGTCGCCGTAGAGCAGCGGCGAGGGGACGTAGGGGGTGTCGCGGTCGTGGGACCAGACGACGGCGTCGCCGCCCGTGAGGTCGCCGCGGGCGCCGGCGACCCGAATCGCCTTGAGCGCGCTGCCGCGGAAGCCGCTCGTCGCGTAGACGAGCCCCGCGCCGTGGACCGGCGAGGGCACGACGTTGACGGTCTGGCCCCCCGCTTCCCAGAGCGGCTCGCCGGTCTCGAGATCGTAGCCCCGCACCCGGCCCGTGGCGTTGACGACGACCTGTTGCCGGCCGCCCTCCGCGACGAGCAGGGGCGTCGCCCAGGAGGTGATCTCGTCGCGCTCGCGGCGCCAGACCTCACGGCCGTCGCGCTTGTCGAGCGCGACCAGGAACGAGTCCCCCTCGTGGTCCCAGTTGACGACCACGAGGTCGCCGGCCAGGAGCGGCGAGCTCCCCTCGCCGAAGCCGCGGCGAGTGGCCATGTCGCCGAAGTCCCGCGACCAGAGCGGCTCGCCGTTCATGTCGTAGGCATGGAGGCCCCGCGAGCCGAAGTACGCGACGACGAGCTCGCCGTCCGTGACGGCGGACGCCGAGGCCCACGAGCCGTCGGGGTGCGTGCCCTCGTGCGGCACCTCCTCGGCGGCGGTGCGCTCCCACAGCGTCGCGCCGGTGCGGCGGTCGACGGCGAGCACCACGAAGCGCAAGGGGCCCGCCGGCGTGACCCCGCCCTCGTCGCCGGGATCCGACGCGACGGCGGTGAGCAGGAAGACGCGATCCCCCCACACCACCGGCGAGCCGTGCCCGCGGCCCGGCACCGGCACCTTCCAGCGCACGTTCTCCGTCTCGCTCCAGGTGAGCGGCGGATCGGCGTGCGGCGCCACGCCGTTGGCGAGCGGCCCGCGCCACTGCGGCCAGAAGCGCTCGGAATCCGCGGCGGGCGCGCCCGCCGCAACCAGGGACGGCGGAGCCAGGAACAGCGGAGCCAGGAACAGCAGAGCGAGAAACAGCGAGCAGAAGCTGATTGCGAATCGGTTCATCACGCGGACTCTCCCGGCAGGCCGAGGTGCTCCTCGTTGCGACTGCCCCCATCCTACCGCCCTGCCCGGGTGTCTCTTGCCAAGCCGGCCGAGCGCGGTCACTGGAAGGCCGCTGCCAGGCGGCCAGGCCGTCGCTTTCGAGATCCCGGCCGGCATGCCGCCCGATTGTCGCTGCCGGCTCCGCCGAGCATCGAGGGGTTTTCCAGGTAAGACGAAAGAACAGGAGGCGTCGCGGGTGCAGAGAGAACGCCTCCTGTTCTTGTGTCTTTGTGTCTTGCCTGGAGTCTTTTCCGCCGACCCAGCCGAGCGCCAGATGATCGCTACCGACTCCGCCGAGCAGCTAGGAGTTCTCCAAGTAAGACGCAACAATCGGAGGCGTCGCGGTGCAGAGAGAACGTCTCCTGTTCCTGTGCCTTTGTGTCTTACCTGGAGTCTTTTCCGCCGACCCGGCCGGGCGCCTCCTTACCCATGCCGCCCGCGGAAGCTACCGACACCGCCAAGCAGCGAGGGGTGCTCCAGGCGGCCAGCCTGTACACTCGCCGCCGCGCGGCTCGTGGCGGGCGGCGTGACTGGAGGTCGGAGAGATGGCGAGCGCACAGGGAGGCGGGCTGGCTTGGCTCGGGTTCGTTTTGCTGACGGTGGCGAGCTGGGGGGTCTACGGCGTCTTCCTGCACAACGGCCAGACGGCGATGGCGGACCCGGAGAACGGGCGCTACAAGGCGTTTCTCTTCGTCGGCGTCGCCTACTTCCTGACGGCGGTGCTCGCTCCGCTGCTGCTGCTGGTCGTCCGCCAGGCGGGCTGGGGGATGCCCGTTCGGGGGGTCGCCTGGTCGCTGGTCGCCGGGCTGGTGGGCGCGGTGGGCGCCTTCGGCGTGCTCCTGGCGTTCGGGGCCGGCGGCACGCCGAGCGCGGTCATGTCCCTCGTCTTCGCCGGCGCGCCGGTCGTCAACGCCGTCGTCGCGCTGACCTGGCACCCGCCCGCCGGTGGCCTGGCGGCCATCCGCTGGCCGTTCTTCGCCGGGATCGCGCTGGCGGCGCTGGGCGGCTATCTCGTCACCGTCTACAAGCCGGCGCCTACCCCGCCGGCCCCCCCGGCGGCGACGGCCGCAGCACCCGCGGCGGACGGTCCCTGACCCCGTGCCCGCCGGTCCGCGCCGGCTGGTAGGATCGGCCCCCGATCCCGGCCTGCCGCGCCGAGACCGCCGGCCGGCCCGCCTCTTGAACCAGAGCCCGTAGAACCAGAGCCCGCAACCCGAAAGACGACGAGAAGGAGGAGTTGGTGGTGGCCCGATCTCGATGGCTTAGCTTCCTGGCCGCAGGCGCGATCCTCGCGTCCGCACCGCTCGCGGCCGCTGACTGGGCCCACTGGCGCGGCCCGACCCGCGACGGCGCGTCCGCCGAGCGCGGCCTGCCGGAGAGCTGGTCCGTCGACGGCGAGAACCTTCTCTGGCGGGTCGACTTCGTGGGCCGCTCGACGCCCGTCGTCGTGGCCGGCAAGGTCTGCGCCAACGGCCGCGCCGGCGAGGGCGAGCGGCGCCAGGAGATGGTCGCCTGCTTCGACGCGGCGAGCGGCGAGCAGCTCTGGGAGCGGCGCTTCAACGTCTACCACACCTCCGTTCCCTGGACGCGGGTCGGCTGGGCCAACCTCACGGCGGACCCCGAGACCGGCTACCTCTACGTGCAGGGGGTGGGGGGCCTCTTCTTCTGCCTCGACGGCGCCGACGGGCGGGTCGTCTGGTCGCGCAACCTGATCGAGGAGTTCGGCTTCATGGAGGGCTACGGCGGCCGCACCCAGACGCCGATCGTCGACGAAGACCGGCTGATCGTCACCTTCGCCAACACCAGCTGGGGGGCCGAGGGCCGGCCGCTGCACCGGCTCCGGGCCTTCGACAAGCGCACGGGCGAGCAGCTCTGGGTCTCCTCGCCGGCGACCTCGATGGCCGACAAGAACAGCCAGTCGACGCCGGCCGTCGCCGTGATCGGCGGCCGCCGGCTCGTCATCCAGGGCAACGGCGGCGGCTGGATCTACGCCGTCGAGGCGCGCACCGGCGAGCCCGTCTGGGGCTTCGAGCTCAGCAAGCGCGCCATCAACACCTCGGTGGTCGTCGACGGCACGACGGTGTTCGCCGCCCACAGCGAGGAGAACGTCGACGAGCCCACGATGGGCAGGGTCGTCGCGATCGACGGCACGGGCGCGGGCGACGTGACCCGGACCCACGAGCTCTGGCGGGCGCCGATCGGCGCCGGCTTCTCCTCGCCGGCGCTCGGCGGCGGCAAGCTCTTCGTCGTCGACAACGCGGCCAACCTCTACGCCCTCGATCCTGCCACCGGCGCCGAGCTGTGGCAGCTCGACGCCGGGCGGGTCGGCAAGGGGTCGCCGGTCTGGGCCGACGGCAAGATCTACCTGACCGAGGTCAACGGCCGCTTCGTGATCGCGCGGGCCGGCGACGAGGCGGGCGAGATCCTCGACGTCGAGGAGATCCGCGCCGGCCGGCGCCGCGCCGAGATCTACGGCTCGCCGGCGATCTCCGACGGCCGGATCTTCTTCACCACCGACGAGGGCCTCTACGGCCTGGCCGGCACGCCGCCGCCGGCGCCGGCCGGCGGCGCGGCCGCGGCTCCGGACCTCGCGGAGGAGGCGCCCGCCGCCGACGCGAGCCCCGCGCGGCTGCGCCTCGTCCCCGGTGACGTCCAGCTCGAGCCCGGCGCCGCCGTGCGCTACCGGGTCGAGGCCTTCGACGCCCTGGGCCGCGCGCTCGGTCCGCGCCCAGCCGAGCTTTCCCTCGCCGGGCTCGCCGGCGAGGTGGCAGGGGACGAGCTGCGGATCGCCGCCGGCGCGAGCTCGCAGACCGGCCTCGTGGTCGCCCGCCTCGGCGCCCTCGAGGCGAGCGCCCGGGTGCGGGTCGTCGCCGGCCTGCCCTTTGGCGAGGACTTCGAGGGCGTGGCGCCCGGCGAGCGCCCCGGCTACCTCCTGGCCAACACCGCCCGCTTCCAGGTGGCCGAGCTCGCGGGCGGCAAGGTCCTGGCGAAGGGGCCCTCCCCGGTCCAGATCCACCGCCACATCACCTTCCTCGGCCACCCGGAGCAGAGCGGCTACACCATCGCCGCCGACGTCATGGCCGCCCCCGAGGATCCGGAGGGCCCCGACGTGGGCCTCATCAACAGCGGCTACACGATGGAGCTCATCAGCCGGGGCGCGAGACCCGGCCTGCCGCCGGGGCCCAAGCTCGAGATCCGCTCCTGGCAGGCGGGCCTGCGCATCGCCCGCAACGTCGAGTACGCCTGGACCCCGGGCGTCTGGTACCGGCTGAAGCTGCGGGTGGACCAGGAGGCCGAGGAAGCCCTCGTGCGCGGCAAGGTCTGGCCGCGCGGCGAGGCCGAGCCCGCCGAGTGGACGCTCTCGGTCGTCGATCCCCTGCCCATCCGCTCCGGCAGCGCCGGGCTCTCCGGCTACTCGCCGTCCACCATCTACTTCGACAACATCCTCGTGAGCGAGAACACGCCATGAACCCGAGACGCATCGCCTGCTTCCTCTTCCCCCTGCTCCTCGCCGGCTCCTGGCTGGCCGCCGCCGACCTGGGAATGTTCGGCGGCGGACCGGACCGCAACATGGCCTCCGACGCCACCGGCCTGCCGGCGACCTGGGATCCCGAGACCGGCGAGAACATCCTCTGGCAGCAGCCGCTCGGCTCCCAGTCCTACGGCGGTCCCGTCCTCGCCGGCGACCGCATCTACGTCGGCACCAACAACGAGGGGCTGCGCAATCCCGAGCTTGCCGGGGATCGCGGCAACCTCATGGCCTTCGACGCCGGGACGGGAGAGTTCCTCTGGCAGTCGGCCCACGCCAAGCTCTCCGCCGGCCGGGTCCACGACTGGCCCCTGCAAGGGGTGTGCGCCGCCCCCTACGTCGACGGCGACCGTCTCTACTACGTCTCGAACCGCGCCGAGCTGATCGCGGCCGACGCCGAGGGCTTTCGCGACGGCGAGAACGACGGCCCCTTCACCGGCGAGGCGAACACGAGCGAGATCGACGAGGACGTCGTGTGGAAGATCGACATGATCGGCGAGCTCGGGGTCTTCCCCCACAACCTGGCCGTCGGCAGCCCGGTCGGCGCCGGCGACCTGCTCTTCACCGCCACCGGCAACGGGGTGGACGAGGGCCACATCACCATCCCCTCGCCCGAGGCGCCGAGCTTCCTGGCCGTCGACCGGACGAGCGGCGACATCGTCTGGCAGAGCGACGCCCCGGGCGCGAGCATCCTGCACGGCCAGTGGTCGAACCCGGCCTACGGCACCGTGGCCGGCCGCGAGCAGGTCGTCTTCCCGGGCGGCGACGGCTGGCTCTACGCCTTCGAGCCGGCGACGGGCGAGCTCCTGTGGAAGTTCGACTGCAATCCCAAGGACTCGGTCTGGGAGCTCGGCGGCGGGGGGACGCGCAACAACATCGTGGCGACCCCGGTGATCTGGGAGGACAAGGTCTACATCGGCGTGGGCCAGGATCCCGAGCACGGCGAGGGCGACGGCAACTTCTGGGTCATCGACGCCACGCAGCGCGGCGACGTCACCGCGACGGGCGTCGTCTGGCACCGCGGCGGCGAGGACTTCGGGCGCACGATCTCGACGGCCGCCATCCACGACGGGCTCCTCTACATCGCCGACCTGAGCGGCTTTCTCTACTGCCTGGACGCCGAGACCGGCGAGCACTACTGGACCTACGACGCGTTCGCGGCGGTGTGGGGATCGGCGTTCGTGGCCGACGGCAAGGTCTATCTCGGCGACGAGGACGGCGACGTCGCCGTGCTCGCGGCGGGCAAGGAGCTGAAGGTGCTGGCCGAGATCAACATGGGAACGGCGGTCTACACGACGCCCGTGGCCCGCGACGGCGTGCTCTACATCGCCAGCCGCAACAGGCTCTTCGCCATCGCGGCGCCGTAGGGAGGGGCGTCGATGAACGTCGCCGCCGCAGCCGGCCTCGAGGCCAAGGTCCGGGACGCCAGGGAGCGCCTCGACGCCCACGTCCGCGAGATGGTGGCCTGGCACTTCGGCCCCGACACCGGCTCCCCTTTCTGGCTCGAGCGCGCGGAGCGGCTCGACTTCGATCCGCGCCGGGAGATCCGGGGCTACGACGACCTGGCGCTCCTGGGCCACTTCGAGGACGAGTGGCTGCGCGGCGGACCGATCCGCCGCTGGGTGCCGAAGGGGCTCGCCGGCCGCCCGCTCTACGTCTTCGAGACCGGCGGCTCGACGGGCCTGCCCAAGAGCCGGGTCAACGTCGAGGACTTCCAGACCGACTACGAGCTCTTCAGCGAGACCCTCTCCGACGAGACCTTCCCCCGCGGCGCCGACTGGCTGATGCTGGGGCCGACGGGGCCCCGCCGCCTGCGCCTGGCCATCGAGCACCTCGCCCAGCATCGCGGCGGGGTGGCCTTCCACGTCGATCTCGACCCGCGCTGGGTCAACCGGCTGATCAAGGCCGGCAAGCTGGGCGAGCTCGAGCTCTACAAGGAGCACACCGTCGACCAGGGCTTGAAGATCCTCCGCGCCCACGACTCCGTCCGCTGCCTGTTCACCACGCCGAAGCTGCTCGAGGCGCTGTGCGAGAAGGTCTCCCTGGCCAAGGCGGGCATCCGCGGGATCTTCTGCGGCGGCACCGAGATGAACGCCCAGTTCCACCGCTTCGCGCGCGAGGAGCTGGTGCCGGGCATCGACTTCGTCCCCACCTACGGCAACACCCTGATGGGGCTGGCCTGCTGCAAGCCCTTCGACGGCGACTACACGATCACCTACTATCCGCCGGCGCCGCGCGCGATCTTCGAGCTCGTGGATCCCGCGGACCCCGAGCGCCGGGTCGACTACGGCGAGACCGGACGGGTGATGCTCACCACCCTGACCCGCGAGTTCTTCATGCCGCGCTTCCTCGAGCGCGACGAGGGCGAGCGGGCCGCGCCCACCGACCTCTACCCCTGGGACGGCGTGAGCAACCTCCGCCTGCTCGGACAGCTCGAGAGCTCCGTCGTCGTGGGCGTCTACTAGGACCGCGACCGAGGATTTGGATCCCCCGCATGCTCCACATTCCCCTGCTCCGCGCCGGCGAGCCCTACCGCAGCCTCGCGACGAGGACGCTCGCCGCCGTGCGCGACGGCGAGCCCGTCGCCGAGGTGAGCCAGGCCAATCCGGGCCTCGTCGCCCGCGACCTGGCGCGCTCGCGCGAGGGGCAGGCGCGGCTCGCGGCGCGCTCGGTGACAGAGCTCGTCGAGGTCTGCCGGCGCGCCGCCGAGCACCTGGGCGGCTCCGAGCTGCCGGTGGGCGACGAAGGACAGAGCCCGGGGCGCTACCTCGAGCAGGTCTCGGCGACCACCGGCCTTCCCCGGGCCCTGGCCCGGGCCAACCTCGACAAGGCGTGTTTCGTCCTGCGCGAGATGGAGACGGTGCTCGGCGGCCTGACCCGCGGCCTCGACCCCGAGATCCTCGACCGCGGCTGGGGGGTCCAGGACGGACGCATGATCTCGTACCGGCGCGAGACCCCGGTGCTGGGCGCCGTGCTGCCGAACAACTCGCCCGGCGTGCACTCGCTGTGGCTGCCGGCCATCCCGCTCAAGGTCACCCTGGCGCTGCGGCCGGGCGGCCAGGAGCCGTGGACCCCCTACCGGATCGCCCAGGCGTTCCTGGCCGCCGGCTGCCCGCCGGAGGCCTTCGGCTTCTACCCCAGCGACCACGCCGCCGCCGCCGAGCTGCTCCAGCGCTGCGGCCGCTCGATGCTCTACGGCGACGAGGCCACGGTGGCGCCGTGGCGCGCCGACCCCCGGGTCCAGCTGCACGGCCCCGGGTGGAGCAAGGTGGTGCTCGGCCCGGACGCCGCCGCGGACTGGCCCGCGCATCTGCCCCTGCTCGCCGAATCGGTGGCGGCCAACGGCGGCCGCTCCTGCACCAACGCCTCGGGGGTGTGGACGGCGTCCCGGGGGCGCGAGCTCGCCCTCGGGCTGGCGGCCGAGCTGGCGAAGATCGAGGCCCGCCCGCTGGACGATCCCCAGGCCCGCCTCGCCGCCTTCCCCACCGTCGAGGCCGCGCGGCGGCTCTCCGCGTACCTCGACGAGCGCCTCCTCGTCCCCGGGGCCGAGGACCTGACGGCCCGCTTCCGCGAGGACCGGGTGGCCGTCGTCGACGGCTGCGGCTTCGTGCTGCCGACCGTCGTCTACTGCTCGGACCCCGACCACCCGCTGGCCCGGGCCGAGTTCCTGTTTCCCTTCGTGAGCGTCGTCGACGCGCCCGCCGGCGAGCTCGTCGCCCGGCTCGGCAGCTCGCTCGTCGTCACCGCCCTGACGGCGGACGAGGGTCTCCTGGGCGAGCTCGTGAGCGCCCCCCACGTCGAGCGCCTGAACCTCGGCCCCGTGCCCACCCCCCGGGTCGCCTGGGACCAGCCGCACGAGGGCAACCTCTTCGAGCTCCTCTACCGCCAGCGCTCGCTGCAAGCCGTGGAGCAGCCGCCCGCCGCGGCGCGGACGGCGGGCGCGGCGGCGGGCTGAGCCGGATGTCCCAGCTTCTCGACAGCGCGCCCCGCGAGCCCGCCCTGCCGCCTCCCGACGCGAGCTGGGAGCGGGACGTCGGCGGCATCCGGGTGGTCTTCGGCGCCGGCCGGCTGTCGGAGGCCGGGGCCCTCGCCGCGCGCCTCGGGGGGCGGGCCCTGCTGGTCACGGATCCCGGCCTGGTCGCCTCCGGGCACGCCGCGGCGGCGCTCGCCGCCCTCGACGCGGCGGGCGTCGAGGTCGAGACCTTCGCCGGCGTCTCGCCCAATCCCACGACCCGCGACGTGGAGGCGGGAGTGGCCGCCGCCCGCCGGCGCCCGGTCGAGCTCATCGTCGCACTCGGCGGCGGCAGCGCCATGGACTGCGCCAAGGGGATCAACTTCCTGCTCACCAACGGCGGCCGGATGGAGGACTACCGGGGCTTCGGCAAGGCGGCGCGGCCGCTGCTGCCGGCGCTCGGCATCCCCTCCACGGCGGGCACCGGCAGCGACGCCCAGTCGTACGCCCTCATCTCCCAGGCGACGACCCACCGCAAGATGGCGTGCGGCGATCCGCAGGCCCGCTTCCGCACCGTGATCCTCGACCCGGAGCTGCTGACGACGGTGCCGCCCCGGGTGGCCGCGGCCGCCGCGATGGACGCGCTCTCGCACGCCCTCGAGAGCCACGTGACCTCGGCCCGCACTCCGGCCTCGGCGGCCCGCTCGCTCGCCGCCTTCCGGCTCCTCGAGCCCGCGCTCGCGGCCGCCGCGGAGCCAGCCGTTGCGTCCCCCGCCGACCGCGGCCGGCTCCTGCTCGGCGCCCACCTGGCCGGCGCGGCGATCGAAGCCTCGATGCTGGGCGCCACCCACGCGGCGGCCAACCCGCTGACGGCCCGCTTCGGGGTGCCGCACGGCGAGGCCGTGGGGCTGTTGCTGCCGGCGGTCATCCGCTACAACGCGCCGGCGGCGGAGGCCCTCTATCGCGAGCTGTGGCCCGCGGGCGGCGCCGCCCTGGCCGCGTGGGTCGAGCGCCTGCGCCGGGAGCTGGGGCTGCCGGCCCGCCTCGCCGAGCTCGGCGTCGCGCCGGCGCAGCTGCCCGCGCTGGCGGCCGAAGCCAGCGCGGAGTGGACGGGCCGCTACAACCCGCGGCCCGTCGACCGCCGCGCTTGCGAGGAGCTCTATGCGTCGGCTCTCTAGTCTCGCCGGCCTCACCCGCTTCCCGGGCTTCCGCGGCGTCCTCGGCGTCCCTGGCCTTTCCGGCCTTGTCCTGCTCTGCGTCGCCGGCGCCGCCGGGGCGGGAGAGTGGCCGTCGTTCCGGGGCGACGGCGCGCTCACCGGGGTCGCCACGGAGACGCTCGCGCCGCCCCTGGCCGTGGCCTGGACGTTCGAGATCGAGGCGGGCGCGGAGTCAAGCCCGGCGATCGCCGGCGGCCGGGTCTACGTCGCCGGGCTCGACGCCGTGGTGCGCGCCCTCGACCTCGCCTCGGGCGAGCTCGTGTGGGCCTACGAGGCCAGCGTCGACGTCAAGTCGTCGCCCGCCGTCTTCGGCGACACCCTCTACTTCGGCGACGGGGCCGGCACCTTCCACGCCGTGGACGTCGCGTCGGGCACGGCGCGCTGGACCTTCGAGACCGAGGGCGAGATCATCTCGTCGGCCAATCGGGCGGCCACCCGGGAGGGAGAGCTCGTGCTCTTCGGGTCCTACGACCAGTTCCTCTACGCCGTGGACGCGGCCAGCGGCGAGCTCGCCTGGAAGGTCGAGACGGAGTCCTACGTCCACGCCACGCCGGCCGTCGCCGGCGGCTTCGCCTGGGTCGGCGGCTGCGACGGGTTCTTCCGCGGCGTGGGCACGGCCGACGGCCGGCAAGGGGTCGAGATCCCGCTCGCCGGCTACGTGGCCGCCAGCGCGGCCCTGAAGGACGGCCGCGCCTTCGTCGGCAGCTTCGAGAACGAGGTCCTCGCCGTCGACCTCGAAAGCGGCGCCGTTGCCTGGCGCTACAGCCACCCCGAGCGCCACTTCCCGTTCTACTCCTCGCCGGCAGTGACCGAGCAAGTGGTCGTCATCGGCGGCCGCGACAAGCTGATCCACGCCCTCGACCCGGCGACCGGCAAGCCCCTGTGGACCGTCGAGATGCGCGCCCGCGTCGACGCCTCGCCCGTCGTCTCCGGGCGCCTCGTCTACGTGGCGGACTTCTCCGGCGACCTGCGGGCGCTCGATCTGGAAACGGGGGCCGAGGCGTGGCGATTCGAGAGCGGCGAAGCGATCGCCGGCTCGCCGGCCGTCGGCGGCGGCACCCTCGTCGTCGCCACCCTCGACGGAACCGTCTTCGCCTTCCGCCGTATAGAGGGATCATGAGCGCTCCCGAGCCCGCCACGACCGGTGCCGCTTCTCCGGAGACGGGGGTCGGGAGCGTCTTCGTCTCCAACTACCCGCCCTTCTCCGCGTGGCGACCCGAGCACCTGCCGGCCATCCGCGAAGCGCTGGCGGCCCCGCCGCGCGGGGACGCCGACCTCGGGCTCTACCTGCACATCCCGTTCTGCCGCAAGCGCTGCAAGTTCTGCTACTTCCGCGTCTACACGGACAAGAACGCGGACGAGATCGGCGCCTACGTCGACGCCCTTGGCCGCGAGATCGAGATCTACTCGGGCGAGCCGGCCATCGCCGGGCGGCGGCCGACGTTCGTCTATTTCGGTGGCGGCACGCCGTCCTACATCAGCCCCCGTCACCTGCGGCGGCTCGTCGCCCGGGCGCGGGCGGCGATCCCCTGGGACGCCGTCGAGGAGGTCTCGTTCGAGTGCGAGCCCGGGACCCTCACCGAGGCCCGGGTCGAGGCGATCCGGGAGGTCGGGGTGACGCGCCTGAGCCTCGGGATCGAGAACTTCGACGACGAGATCCTGCGCGCCAACGGCCGCGCCCACGTCTCGAAGGAGATCGAGCGCTGCCTGCCCTGGATCGCGGCCGCGGGCTTCGCCCAGCTCAACATCGACCTCATCGCCGGCATGGTGGGCGAGCGCTGGGCGACCTGGCGCGAGACCGTGGCGCGCACCGTGGACCTCATGCCCGACAGCGTCACCGTCTACCAGATGGAGCTGCCCTTCAACACGCGCTTCTCCGGGCGCATCCTCGACGGCTCGCTCGACGTGCCGCTGGCGACCTGGGACGAGAAGCGCGCCTGGCACGACTACGCCTTCGCCGAGCTGGCGAAGGCCGGCTACGAGGTCTCGTCGGCCTACACGATGGTGCGCTCGCCCGCGACCACCCGCTTCGTCTATCGCGATTCGGTGTGGCGCGGCTGCGATCTCCTGGGCACCGGGGTCGCGTCCTTCTCGCACCTCGCCGGCGTCCACTTCCAGAACGTCGACGGCTGGGGCGAGTACCTCGCGACCCTGGGCGAGGGCCGGCTGCCGCTGGCGCGGGCGCTGCCCGTCTCCGACCGCGAGCGGCTCGTCCGCGAGCTGATCCTGCAGCTCAAGCGGGGGTCCCTGGACGACGCCTACTTCGCGCGCAAGTTCGGCGTCGACGTCGCCGTCGAGTTCGCGGAGGAGCTCGCCGAGCTGGCCGGCCGCGGGATGATGACGCTCGACGGCGGCGCCATCCGGCTGACCCGGGCCGGCCTGCTGCGCGTCGACTCGCTGCTGCCGACCTTCTACGACGAGGCCTTCCGCGGCGCCCGCTACACCTGATCTGATCCGCTCCGAGCCGACGCCAACGGACCATCGCATGCACCCCACGACCCTCGCACCTCCCGCTCTCGTCGCGGCGCTCTTCGCGGCCGGGCTCGCCGCGGCCGCAGCTCCCTCCCCGGCCGCCGCCGCGGACTGGCCGCGCTACCGCGGCCCCGCCGGCGACGGCCGCTCCGCCGAGACCGGCCTCGCCGCCGACTGGCCGGAGGGCGGGCCGCCGCTCGCGTGGCGGATCGCGCTCGGGGGCGGCTACTCGGGGCTCGCCGTCGCCGGCGGGCGCCTCTACACCCTCTTGACCAATGGCCGCGACGAGCTCGCCGTTTGCCTCGACGCGGCGGACGGCGCGGTCGTCTGGCGGGTGGTGATCGACGCCAACCGGAGCGACGACCAGGGCGACGGGCCGCGCTCGACCCCCACGGTGGACGGCGACACGGTGTACGTGCTCGGGGCGTCGGGCAAGCTGCTCGCGCTCGCCGCGTCCGACGGTGCGACCCGCTGGCGCGTCGACCTCGTCGCCGAGCTCGACGCCCGCGTCCCGCGCTGGGGCGTCGCCACGTCGCCGGTGGTCGAGGGGGAGCTGCTTCTCGTCGACGTCGGCGGCCGCCCCGGCTACTCGCTCGTGGCCTTCGACAAGTCGACCGGCGCGGTGCGCTGGCACGCGGGCGACGACAAGGCGGGGTACTCGACGCCGCTCGCCGTGACGATCGACGGCGTCCGCCAGATCGTCTCGTTCTCGGGCACCCAGGTGATCTCCGCGGCGGCGGCGGACGGCGAGATCCTCTGGCGCCACCCCTGGGAGACGAGCTACGACGTGAACGCCGCGATGCCGGTCTTCCTGCCGCCCAACCGCATCTTCGTCTCGTCGGGCTACGGCACCGGCGCCGCCGTCCTCGAGGTCAGCTCCGCCGGCGGGCGCCACGCGGTTCGCGAGGTGTGGAAGAGCCGCGGGATGAAGAACCACTTCAACAGCTCGGTGCTGGTGGACGGCTTCCTCTACGGCTTCGACGACGGCACGCTCAAGTGCATCGACCCGGGCAACGGCGAGGAGCGCTGGGCGGTCCGCGGTTTCTCCAAGGGCTCGCTGCTCTACGCCGACGGCCTCCTGATCATCCTCGGCGAGCGCGGCACCCTCGCGCTCGCCGACGCCGATCCCGAGCGCTTCACCGAGCGCGCCCGCTTCGAGCCCTTCGAGTCCCGGACCTGGACCATGCCCTCGCTGGCCGACGGCCGGCTCTTCGTGCGCGATCAGAACGAGCTGGCCGCCTTCGACCTGCGGGCGCGATGATGGGAGGCGAGGCCTCGAGGACGGGAGCCTGGCTGCTGGCTGCAGCGCTCCTGGCGTCTCCCGCGGCGAGCGCCGCGGAAGACACCGCCGGCGAGAGCGAGGCCGCCGCGACGATCGAGGCGCGCCTCGAGGTCGAGGACAGCGCGCCGTACGTGCCGGCCTCGAACACGATCGCCGCCAAGCTGCCGATCGAGCAGGTCTGGACGCCGGCCAACATCGGCGCGGTCGACTCGCGGCTGCTCGCGGAGCAGCACGCCGCCACCGTCGGCGACGCCCTCGAGAACGTCAGCGGCGTCCAGGTCCAGACCGGCTCGGGGGTCTTCGACTACCTCGTCGTGCGCGGCTTCGACTGGCTGTCGAGCGGCGTCGTGCTCCTCGACGGCGCGCCCGAGCCGGAGAGCACCTTCTACCAGCTCTACGACGCCGAGCGGGTCGAGATCCTCAAGGGGCCGGCGGGCTTCCTCTACGGCGGGAGTCCCCTGGCCGGCGTCGTCAACGTCGTCCGCAAGCAGCCGGTGCCTCACGACTTCGCCACGTTCGGCCTCGGCGCGGGGAGCTTCGCGACGGCGGAGGCGCGCTTCGACGTGAACGCGGCAAGCGACGGCGGCGCGGCGAGCTTCCGCGTCAACGGCCAGCGGCGCACGAGCGAAGGCTACCGCGACGGCCGCGATCAGGAGCTGGCGGCGCTCCATCCCGGCTTCGCGTGGCGGCCCGACGAGCGCCGCTCGCTGACCGTCAACCTCGACTTCGTGCGCGCCGACTACCGGCCGGACGCCGGGATCCCGGTCGTCGACGGCCGCCTCGCCGCCGTCGACCGCAGGCGCTCCTACGCCTCGCCCCTCGACGACTCGCGGCAGGAGATCACCCGGCTCCAGGTCGATTACGAGGCGCGGCTGGGCGACCGTCTGACCCTGCGCGACAAGCTCTACACCCGAGAGCTCGACTGGCGGACCCGCGGCACCCTGATCAGCGGCCTCGTGCCCCTGGGCGACGATTCGCTGGTCGTGAGGACGCTCCTCGACCTCGACGACCGCCAGACCTTCGTCGGCAATCAGCTCGAGCTCGCCTGGCACAGCGATAGGCACCGGCTGCTCGCCGGCCTCGAGGCGCGGCGCGCAACGGACGACTTCGCGCTCGCCGTCGGCCTCCTGCCGCCGATCAGCCTGCTCGAGCCCGTCACGGAGCCGGCCGCTCCGCCGGTGCTGCCCATTCCGGGACAGTCGTCGAGCGGCGACACCACGACGTCGGTGCTCGCCCCGTACGTCGTCGACCAGATCACCCTCTCCGACCGGTTCCGGCTCCTCGTGGGGGCGCGGTTCGACGCCATCGACTTCGACGACCGGGTCACGGGAACGGCGCGCAGCGACCGGGAGCTCAGTCCCATGGCCGGGCTCGTCTTCGCGCCCACGGCCAGGACGTCGCTCTACGCCAGCGCCGGCCGCTCCTTCGCGCCGGCCTCGGCGCGGGTCGCCGGGGAGCGGGAGCCGGAGGAGAGCCGGCAGCTCGAGCTCGGCCTGCGGCGCGGCTTCGCGGGCGGGAAGCTCAACGGGGTGGTGGCCGTCTACCGGCTCGAGCGCGACAACATCGCCATCCCGGACGACAACGGCTTCACCCAGCAGGCCGGCGACCAGCGCTCGCGCGGCGTCGAGCTCGAGCTCGGCGGCCAGCTCGGGCGGAACCTCTCGGGCACCTTCTCCTACGCCTACAGCCGCGCCGAGCTGACCCGCTTCGCGGAGCTGGTCGGCCTTCCGGAGCCCCCGTTCTTCGCCGTCCTGGACCGCTCCGGCAACACCCCGGCCTTCGCTCCGGAGCACCTCTTCAACGCCTGGGTCAGCCGCGACTTCGCCGGCGGGCTGCAGCTCGCGGCGGGCCTGCGCTGGGTGGACTCCCAGTTCATCGCGGAGGACAATGCCACCGAGATCGGCTCCTACGCGCTGGTCGACGCCACGGCGTCGTACGGCCTGCGCAGCTGGCGGCTGTCCCTCCACCTCGAGAACGTGACGGACGAGGAGTACGAGACCCGCGGTTTCGGCTCCTTCTCCGTCATCCCCGGGGAACCGCTCTCGGCCAGCTTGCGAATCGAATACCGGAGGTGAGGCGAGGTGACGCGAAGTGACGAGCGAAAGCCCGCGGTGAGCCCGATCCGGGCGCGCTACGACGTCCTCGTCGCCGGCGGCGGCCCCGCCGGCGCGACGGTCGCCACCCTCGTGGCCGCCCACGGCCACGACGTGCTCCTCGTGGAGCGCTCCGCCACTCCGCAGTTCAAGGTGGGCGAGTCGCTCATGCCCGCGACCTACTGGAGCCTCCAGCGGCTCGGCGTCCTCGACGAGGTGCGGGCGAGGGCCTTCCCCAAGAAGTGGAGCGTGCAGTTCTTCGACCACCGCGGCGCCGGCTCCAAGCCCTTCTACTTCCACGAGTTCCGCCCCGAGGAGAGCTCGCAGACCTGGCAGGTCCTGCGCAGCGAGTTCGACCAGCTGCTGCTCGACAACGCCGCGCGCAAGGGAGTGGACGTGCGCCGCGGCGTCGCCGTCTCCGAGGCGCTCTTCGACGGCGGCCGCGCCGTGGGGGCGCGCCTGCGCCTCGACGACGGCTCCGAGACGGAGGTCGCCAGCCGGGTGCTCGTGGACGCGACCGGGCAGAGCGCGCTCGTCGCGCGGCGCCTCGGGCTGCGCGAGTTCGAGCCCAACCTGCGCAACGTGGCCTACTACACCCACTTCGTCGGCGCCCGGCTCGACGAGGGGATCGACGCGGGCGCGACCCTGATCTTCCGCACGGCGGACCGCAAGGCGTGGTTCTGGTTCATCCCGCTGCCGGACGGGGTCGCCAGCGTCGGCGTCGTGGGGCCGGTGGAGCACCTCGTCGAGGGCCGCGCCGCCGACCCGCAAGCCGTTTTCGCGGAGGAGCTCGGGCGCTGCGAACGGCTCGCGGAGCGGCTGGCGACGGCCTGCCCGACGATGCCGATGAAGGCGATCCGGGACTTCTCCTACTTCTCTCGCGAGGTCGCCGGCGACGGCTGGGTGCTCGTCGGCGACGCGTACGGGTTCATCGATCCGATCTATTCGAGCGGCGTCTTCCTCGCCTTGAAGTCCGGCGAGATGGCCGCCGACGCGATCGCCGCCGCGCTGGCCGCCGGCGCCCCCACGGCGGAGAGCCTCGGCAGCTTCGGCCCCGAGCTGCGGCGCGGCACGGAGGCGCTGCGGCAGCTCGTCTATGCCTACTACGACCCGCGATTCAGCTTCGCCTCGTTCCTCGAGCGCCACCCTCAGCACCGCCGCGACCTGACCGAGATGCTGGTCGGCAACGTCTACCGGATGCCGCTCGACGACTTCGTCGCGGCCCTCGCGGAGGAGCGCCGGCGGGTGAGCCGGCCGGCGCGCGCCGCTCCATGAGGCTACCGCGAGGGGTCGTCCTGGCGGTCGCGGCGCTCGCCGTCCTCCACAACGACCTCTGGTGGTGGAACGACCCGCGGCTCGTCCTCGGCCTGCCGGTCGGCCTCGCCTATCACCTCGCGTTCTGCCTGGCGGCCACCCTCGTGATGGCCGTGGCCGCGCGGCGCCTCGGCCGCGGCGGGGACGGCGGCGAAGAGCGCTGAGCGCCCGCGCCGGCCCGCCCATGACCCTCGGCATCCTCGTCGCCTACCTCGTCCTCCTCCTCGCCCTCGGGGCGTGGAGCAGCCGGCGCTTCCGCGGTACCGGCGAGGACTTCTTCGTGGCCACCCGGACCCTCGGCTCGGTGCTGCTCCTGACGTCGCTCTTCGGCACGAACATGACCGCCTTCTCGCTGCTCGGCGCCTCCGGGGAGGCCTACCGCCGCGGGATCGGCGTCTTCGCCCTCATGGCGTCGTCGACCGCTCTCGTGACGCCGCTCGTCTTCCTGACCCTCGCCCCGCGCGCCTGGGCCCTGGGCAAGCGCTACGGCTTCACCACCCAGACCCAGCTGGTGCGCGACCGCTGGGGATCCGAGGGCCTCGGCCTCGCGCTCCTCGCCTTCCAGATCGCGCTGCTCGTCCCCTACCTGCTGATCGGCCTCAAGGGGGGCGGGATCACGCTCGCCCAGATCACGGCCGGCGCGATTCCCGAATGGGCCGGCAGCCTCGCCGTCAGCGCGGTCGTCCTCGCCTACGTCGTGGCGGGCGGCGTGCGCGGCACCGCCTGGGCCAACGCCGCCCAGACGGTGATCTTCACCCTGCTCGGCGCCGTGACCTTCTGGATCGTCGTGAGCTCCTTCGGCGGGCTCGCCGCGGCCTTCGCCCGGGTCGCGGCCGTCGAGCCCGAGCTGCTCGTGCGGGGCGACCGCATCCGCCCACTGGAGCTTCTGAGCTACCTGGCGATCCCGCTCTCGGTCGTGGGCTTTCCGCACATCTTCCTCCACTGGCTGACGGCCCGCGACGCGGCGGCCTTCCGCCTGCCGGTCGTCGCGTATCCCGTCTGCGTGGCGGCCGTCTGGCTGCCCAGCGTGACGGTCGGGGTGCTGTCCGCCGCGGAGATCCCGGGCCTCGCGGGGCCGGAGGCCAACACGGTCCTCATCAAGATGATCGCCCTCCACGCCCCCGGCGTCCTGGCCGGGCTCCTCGCCGCCGGGGTCCTCGCCGCGGTCATGTCGTCCCTCGACTCGCAGAGCCTGGCGCTGTCCAACATCGTCACCCACGACGTCGTGAGACACTACGGGCTCCACGATCGCATGAGCGATCGCCTGGAGGTCGTCCTCGGCCGGGCGTTCGTCGCCGGCGTGCTGGGAATCGCGTGGCTCCTCTCCGTGGTCATCGACAGCAGCATCTTCCGCCTCGGCGTCTGGGCGTTCAGCGGCTTCGCCGCGCTGGCGCCGCTCTTCGTGGCCGCGCTCTTCTGGCGGCGCGCCACCCGCGCCGGCGCCTGGGCGTCGCTGGCGACGGCGGCGGCGCTGTGGACCGCGTTCCTCGTCCGCGGCTGGAGCGAGCCCGGCTACACCGTCGCCGGCAGCGGCCTGATGCCGGTGGCGGTCATGGTCGCCGCCGCCGCCGTGGTCCTGATCGTCGTCTCGGGCCTCACCCGGCCGCCTTCCGCCGCTCGGCTGGCCCGTTATTTCGCGGCACCCGATCCCGGGCCAGCGCGGCCGCGGACGTGACGGGGCGGGCGCGATGAGGATCGCCTACCTCGCGGCCGGCGCCGGCGGCATGTACTGCGGCAGCTGCATCCACGACAACGCCGCCGCCGCGGCCCTCCAGCAGCTCGGCCACGAGGTCGCCCTGCTGCCGACCTACACCCCGCTGCGCACGGACGAGGAAGGGGTCAGCGACCCGCAGCTCTTCTACGGCGCCGTCGGGGTCTACCTGCGCCACCGCTCCGGCTTCTTCCGGCGGCTGCCGCGCCCGCTCGCGCGCCTGCTCGACCGCCGCGGCCTCATCCGCTGGGCGGCGCGGGTCGGCGGGGCGACCGACCCGGCGGGGCTCGGCGGCCTGACGCTCGACGTCCTGCGCGGGGAGCGCGGCGCCCAGAGCGCGGAGCTCGACCGCCTCGTCGAGTGGCTGGCGGCGTCGTTCCGCCCGGACGTGGTGCAGATCACCAACTCGCTGCTCCTCGGCCTCGCCCGCCGGATCAAGGAGCGGCTGGGCGTGCCGGTGATCGTCGGCCTCCAGGGGGAGGACCTCTTCATCGAGCAGCTCGCCGAGCCCGCCCGCGGCCTGGTCGTCGCCGAGCTGCGCGCCCGCGCGGCCGACGCCGACCTCTTCCTCGCGCCCAGCCGCTACTACGCCCGGCACATGGCCGGCCTGCTGGGCCAGGACCCCTCGCGGATGCGGGTCGTCCCCCTGGGCATCCGCCTCGACGGCCACGGCGAGCCGGCCGTCGAGCCCGGACGGCCGCCGACGATCGGCTACCTGGCCCGCGTCTGCCCGGAGAAGGGGCTCCACCGTCTCGTCGACGCCTTCCTGGGCCTGGCCGCCATGCCGGGATCCGAGGCTCGCCTGCGCGTCGCCGGCTATCTGGGCGCCCGCGACCGCGACTACTGGCAGGCGCAGCACCGGCGGCTGGCAGAGGCCGGGCTCGGCGCGCGCGTCGACTTCCTGGGCGAGATCGGCCGCGACGAGAAGATCCGCTTCCTGCGCTCCCTCGACGTCCTCTGCGTGCCCTCGACCTACCGCGAGGCGAAGGGTCTCTACGCCCTCGAGGCGCTGGCCAACGGCGTGCCCGTCGTGCTGCCGGACCACGGCTCGCTGCCGGAGCTCGTGGCGGACACCGGCGGCGGGGTCCTCGTTCCCCCGGACTCGACGGCCGAGCTCGTCGCGGCGCTGCGCCGCCTCCTCGACGACCCCGAGGAGCGGCGCCGGCTCGGCCGCCAGGGGCGCCAGGGCGTGCACGCCCGGCGCGGCGCCGCCGCCATGGCCCGCGCCACGGCGGAGGTCTACCACGAGCTCGTGGCCCCCTTGTCTAGGAAGGCGGAGCGCAGCGCATGAGCGGCGCGGCGGGGGACACTCCGCGGGACACTCCTCCGGCCCCGGTCTCGGAGCTCCGCACCCGCCGGCGGATCGAGTTCGCGGACACCGATCTGGCGGGGCTCGTCCACTTCGCCCGCTTCTTCGTGTTCATGGAGACCGCCGAGCACGAGCTCCTGCGCTCGCTCGGCCACGAGGTGCACCGCCGCTGGCAGGGCCACCGGATCGGCTGGCCGCGGGTGGCCGCCACGTGCGACTACCTGAGCCCGGCGCGCTTTCCCGAGGTCCTCGACATCCGCGTCCGGGTCGCGAGGAAGGGCACGACGTCGATGACCTATCGCTTCGACTTCGAGCACGAAGGGCGGCGGGTCGCCGTCGGCACCCTGACGGCGGTCTGCTGCCGCCTCGACGGCGCGGACCCGCCGCGCGCCATTCCCATCCCCGCCGACATCGCCGACCGCCTGGCGGAGAGCGACCTGGAGGACGCGCAGTGACGACCCTGAGACTGACGGCGGTCGGCAAGACCTTCGGCGCCGGCGCGACCCGCGTCGAGGTGCTGCGCGGCGTCGACCTCGCTCTCGCGGCCGGCGACGCGGTCGCCGTCACCGGCCCCTCGGGCTCCGGCAAGAGCACCCTGCTGCACATCGTCGGCGCCCTCGACCGGCCGTCGAGCGGCGGCGTCGAGGTCGACGGCACCGACCCCTTCGCGCTGCCCGAGCGCGAGCTGGCGCGCTTCCGCAACCGGACGGTGGGCTTCGTCTTCCAGGACCACCATCTGCTGCCGCAGTACACGGTGCTCGAGAACGTCCTCCTGCCGACCCTGGCCTTCCCGCCGCCCCCCGCCGGCGCCGAGGCGACGGCGCGCCGCCTGCTCGAGCGGGTCGGCCTCGGGCATCGCCTGGCTCACCGGCCGGCCGAGCTGTCGGGAGGCGAGCGGCAGCGGGCGGCCGTGGCGCGCGCCCTCGTCAACGGCCCGGCGCTCCTCCTGTGCGACGAGCCGACCGGCAACCTGGACCGCACGAACGCCATGGCCGTCACCGACCTCCTGCTCGAGCTCGAGGAGGAGAGGGGCAAGCTGCTCGTCGTCGTCACCCACAGCGCCGAGGTCGCGGCGCGCTTCGCCCGCCGGCTGACCCTCGTCGAGGGCCGATGCGTCGAAGCCTGATCCACTACTGGCGCCCCCACCTCGCGGTCGTCCTCGGGGCGGCGGTCACGACCGCCGTCCTGACCGGGGCGCTGGTCGTCGGCGACTCGCTGCGCGGCAGCCTCGAGGACCTCACCCTCGACCGGCTCGGCCGCATCGATTGGGCCGTCGTCGCCGAGCGCCCGTTCCGCCAGACCCTGGCCGCGGACCTGGCCGCGCGGCGCGCCGGCGCGCACGTCGCGCCCGCGCTCACCCTGCGGGCTTCGGCCACCGAGCCGGCCAGCGGCGCGCGGGCGTCCGGCGTGGCCCTGTGGGGGGTCGACCCGGACTTCTTCTCCCTCTACCCGTCGCTCGAGCCCGTGGACCTCGCGACGCGGCGCGGCGCCTTCCCGGCGGCGGCCGTGAGCCGCGCCCTGGCCGACGAGCTCGGGGCGACCGCGGGCTCGGAGCTGGTGCTCGCCTTCGAGCGGCCGAGCGACGTGCCGCGCGAGACCCTCGCCGGCCGCCAGGAGAGCTCGGAGACGGTCGAGGTCCTGCGCCTGACGGTGGACCGGGTCCTGCCGGACCGGGGGGCGGGAGGCTTCGGGCTGGCGCCGCGCCAGACCCGGGCGCGCAACGTCTTCGTCGATCTGCGGCGCCTGCAGCGCGCCGTGCTCGCCCGGGGATCGCCCCGCGTCAACGTCCTGCTGGGCGCCGGCGGGGAGGGGGAATCCGCCACGGCGGGCCTGGAGGCGGATCTCGACGCCGCCCTCCGCCTGGAGGACCTGGGCCTGTCGCTGCGGTGCGACGGCTGCCGCGAGGGCGCCGAGGTGATCACCGTGCAGAGCCCCCGGTTCGTGATCGACGACGTGCGCGCGGCGGCCGTCGCCCGGGTGGCCGCGGAGCTCGAAGCCCCGATGCAGCCGGTCCTGACCTACCTGGCCAACGCCATCTCGATCGGCGGCCGCAGCGTGCCCTACTCGACGATCGCGGCCCTCGAGCCCCCCGCCGCGAGCGCGCTCGGCCCCTTCCGGTCGATCGACGGGCAGCCCGCGCCGGCGCTCGCCGGCGACGAGATCCTGCTCAACCGCTGGGCGGCCGAGGATCTCGCCGCGGCCGCCGGCGACGAGGCGACCGTGTCCTACTACGCGCTCGGTCCCCGCGACGAGCTCGCCACGCGGACCCGCCGGCTGCGAGTCCGCGGGGTCGTGGCGATGGAGGGGCTGGCCGTCGACCCCTACCTGACTCCGGAGTTCCCCGGCATCGAAGGCGCGGAGGACATCACGGCCTGGAATCCTCCGTTTCCGGTCGATCTCTCTCGCATCCGGCCGCAGGACGAGGCCTACTGGGACGAGTACCGCGCCACCCCCAAGGCGTTCGTCGGCGCGGCGCTCGGCCGCGAGCTCTGGGGGAGCCGCTTCGGCAGCCTCACCTCGATCCGGCTGGCCGCGCCGCCGGGGGAGGACTACTGGTCGGCGAAGGGTGGGCCCGGGAAAGAGGGGTCCGGGAAAGAGGGGTCCGGGAAAGAGGGGTCCGGGGAGGGGGGGCCCGGGGAGGGGGCGTCGGGAGAGCTGGGGGCCGGCGAAGCCGATTTCCGTGCGCGCGTCGAAGCCGGGCTGCGGCGACGGCTCGATCCGCACACGGCCGGCTTCGCCGTGCGGGCGTTGCGCGAGGAAGGGCTGCGGGCGGCGCGCGGCGCCACGGATTTCGCCGGCCTCTTCTTCGGCCTGAGCCTCTTTCTCATCGTCTCCGCCGCCCTCCTCGCCGGGCTGCTCTTCCGGCTCGGCGTCGAGCACCGGGCGCCCGAGGTGGGGCTGCTGCGGGCCATCGGCTTTCCGGCGGCGCGGGTGCGGCGGCGGTTCCTGGGCGAGGGGCTGCTGCTGGCGGTCGCCGGCGCCGCGCTCGGGCTCGGCGGCGCCGCCGCCTACGGCTGGGCGCTGCTCGCGGGGCTGCGCAGCTGGTGGCTGCCGGCGATCGGCGAGCCGGTCCTCTTCCTCCACCTGCGGCCGGCGACCCTGGCGCTCGGCGCCCTCGCCTCGGTCACCGTCGTCGGCGCCGCCGTCGCCGGCGCCCTGCGCCGCCTCGGCCGGGCGCCGATCGTCGGCCTGCTCGCCGGCAGCATCGGCCGCGACGGGCGGCCGCCGTCGCGGCGTCCGTTGTGGATCGGCCTCGTTGCCCTCGCCGCCGCCGCGGGCCTCACGGCCGCGGCGCTCGGCGCCGAGGCGCGGGCCGCGGCGGGGCTGGCGTTCGGGGTCGGCGCCTCCCTGCTGACGGCCGGAGTCGCGTTGTTCGCCCACCATGGCGCCCGCAAGCCGCTCCGCGCCAACGCCCTCGGCCGCGGCGGCGCGGCGACGATGGCGGTCCGCAACACGGCCCGCAACCGCGGCCGGAGCCTGCTCTGCGTCACGCTCATGGCGAGCGCCTGCTTCGTCATCGTCGTCGTCGCCGCCAACCGGCTGCACGGCGAGATCGACGTCGCCGACCCGGCGTCGGGGGCGGGCGGCTTCTCCCTCGTCGCCGAGACCGACGTGCCGGTCTACCGGGAGCTCGCGGCGGAAGGGGCGGGCGTGGCCGCGGCGCTCGGCGGGGCGCGGGCCGTGCCGTTCCGGCTCCTGCCCGGCGAGGACGTGAGCTGCCTCAACCTCTACCAGCCGGAACGGCCGCGGATCCTCGGCGCGCCGCCGGAGCTGGCCGGCTTCCGCTTCGTCCAGACGGCCGGGGAGCGCGCCAACCCCTGGGAGCTGCTCGCGGAGCCGCTGGCCGACGGCGCGATCCCGGCGATCGGCGACGCCAACTCGGTCGCGTGGATCCTCCACTCCGGCCTCGGCCAGGACGTCGTGATGGAGAACGAGCGCGGCGAGCCGATCCGGCTGCGGCTCGTCGGCCTCCTTGGCAAGAGCATCTTCCAGAGCGAGCTCGTGATCTCCGAGGCGCAGTTCGAGCGCCACTTCCCCAGCCGCACCGGCTACTCGTACTTCCTCCTCGACCCGCCGCCCGCCAACGCCGACGCCGTCGCCGCCGCCCTCGAGAAGGAGCTCGGCCGGCTGGGCTTCGACGCGGTCGCCACCCGCGAGCGCCTGGCGGCCTACCAGGCCGTCGAGGACACGTATCTCTCCACCTTCCAGACCCTGGGCGGCCTCGGCCTCGTGCTGGGCACCCTGGGCATGGGCGTCGTCCTCCTGCGCAACGTCCTCGAGCGCCAGGCCGAGCTGGCGACGCTCTCGGCCCTCGGCTTCCGCCGCCATCGCCTGCGCGACCTCGTCCTGCTCGAGAACGCGTTCCTGCTCCTCGCCGGCCTCACGATCGGCGCCGCCGCCGGCGCCGCCGCCACGGCCCCCCACCTCGCCGCCTCCGGCGAGCGGCTCCCCTGGCCCTCCCTCGCCCTCACCCTGGCCGCCGTCTTCGCGCTCGGCATGCTCGCCAGCACGGTCGCCGTCCGCGCCGTGGCCCGCCTGCCGCTCCTGGCCTCGCTGCGGGCTAGGTAGCGCGGCGCCGCCACTGGCGGGCCAGGACCGCGGCGGCCAGCAGCGCGCCGGCGAGGTTCCACCAGGCCAGGGTGCCGCCCGGCGCGGCCTGGGGCGGCAGCAGGATGGCGGCGGCGGCCAGGCCGAGCGCGCCGCGCCAGGCGGCGCCGAGCGGCGCCAGCCAGTGGCCGGCCATCGCCGCCGCCAGGGGCACGACGCCGGCGACGACGACGGCGACGGCGAGCAGGATCGAGCCCGCGGCGGCGGGGGCGCCGGCCGTGTCGAGCATCAGGAGCTGGGGGCGGTAGACGAAGAGGAAGGGCAGCGCGAAGCCGATGAGCGCAAAGCGGAAGGCGGCGAAGCTGCTGGCCATGAGGCCCGATTCGGCGATCGAGCTCGCCGTGTAGGCCGCCAGCGCCACGGGCGGGGTGACCATCGACATCATCCCGAAGTAGAAGATGAAGAGGTGGGCCGCCAGCGGCACGATCCCCAAGCCGGCCAGCGCCGGACCGATGAGGGTGGCCATCAGGAGGTAGCAGACCGCCGACGGCAGGCCCATCCCGAGCACGATGGACGAGACCATGATCAGCACGAGGGCGCCCGCGAGGTTGCCCTCGGCGAGGCCGAGGATGAGCGCCGGCAGCCGGGTGCCGACGCCCGTGAGGGTGACGACGCCGATGACGATGCCGACGCAGGCGGCGGCCGCCACGAGCGGGGTGGTGCCGACGGCGGCCCGGGCGCAGACGTCGGCCAGCCGCCGCGGGCCGAGCCGCGTCCGCGGATGGCAGGCGGCGAGCACCATGGCGGTGGCGAGGGCGCCGGTGACGGCGCGGAAGACGCTGAAACCCAGAAGCAGCAGCGCGAGCAGCGCCCCGAGGCCGAGGGCGAAGACCGCCAGCTCCATGGCGGCCCCTCCCGGCCGCGGCGTCCCGGGGTCCTCGAGCGTTCCCCCGACGACGCCGGCGCGGCGCCCCCGGAAGTGGACCAGCAGCAGCAGGGAGAGGTAGTAGAGGACGGCCGGCAGGAGCGCGGCGCGGACGATCTCGAGGTAGGTCACCGGCGGGTCGACGAGCTCGAGCATCATGTAGGCGCCGGCCCCCATCACCGGCGGCACCAGCGCCCCGCCCGAGCTCGCGGCGGCCTCGATCGCGGCCGCCGTCTCGGAGCGGAAGCCGGCGCCGCGCATCATGGGGATGGTGAAGGTGCCGGTCGTGGCGGTGTTGGCCACGGCGCTTCCCGACAGCGAGCCCATGAGGCCGCTCGCCAGGACCGCGACCTTGGCCGGCCCGCCGGCGCTGGCCCGGAACAGCCGGCGCGCCAGCTCGACGATGGACCGCGTCGTGCCCGTCGCCTCGAGCACCGCGCCGAAGAGGACAAAGAGGAAGACGTAGGTGAACATGACGCCGAGGGCGATCCCGAAGACCCCCTGGCTGTGCAGGAAGGTCTGCGCCGCGAGCCGGTCGAGGGGGTAGCCGCGGTGCGGCAGCAGCCAGCCGGGCAGCGCGGCCCCGAAGCTCCCGTAGAGCAGGAAGACGGCGGCCAGGATCGGCAGCGCCCAGCCGACGCTGCGCCGCGCCGCCTCGAAGACGAGGGCGAGGCCGAGGACGGCGACGGCCACGTCGAGCGGCTGCTCGAGGCCCGCGCGGTCGCCGAGCCCCCGCCCCGCGAGCCAGAGCGCCGAGAAGACCGGCTCCGTCTGGACGGCTACGTACCCGAAGACCGCAAAGGTCAGCGCCGCGAGCAGAAGGCCGGCGGCGCGCCCCGCCGCGCCGTCCGGCGGCCGCAGGAAGCAGAGCGCGACGCCGAGCCCGGCGAAGACGGCGAGCTGAGTCTGCGGCTGCAGGGTCGGGTAGTTGACCTCGAGAAGCACGAACACCGGCAGCAGGAGAGCGCAGCCGCGAGCCAGGACGCTCCGCACGCCTTCCGCCGCCATCGGGCCGCCTACCTCGACCCGCCGGCAGCCGGGGCGGGGGTCGCCATCATCGCCGACGCGTCATCCGCCCGCGGCGGCCGCGGCGTCGTCGCTGCCGGGCCAGATCCCGATCTCGCGGTAGTAGCGCTCGGCGCCGGGATGGAACGGCGTGCCGGTCTCGCGCGGCGCGTTGGCCGGGTTGATGGCGCGGCCGGCGGGGTGGCGCTCGACGACCTCGGCCCGGTGCTCGTAAAGGGTCTTCGTCACCTGGTAGACGAGCTCCTCGTCGGCGCCGCCCGCGGTCACGAGCTGCATCGAGCCGACGTTCAGGGCGGCGAAGTCGGCCTCCTGGCCCGCGTAGGTGCCCGCCGGCACGGTGACGGGGGCGAAGAACGGGTACTCCGCGAGGAGCCGCTCGCGGGCCTCCTCCGCGAACGGCAGGAAGACGATGTCCTGCGACGTCGTCGCCTGGGTGATCGAGGCCGTGGGGATGGCGCCACCGAGGAACGCCGCCGCCGCGGAGCCGTCGCCCAGCATGCCCACCGCCGCCGCCTGGGTGGCGTGGAGCGGCGTGAAGTCGTCGTACGTGAGGCCGTGGGCGGCGAGGATGGGGCGGATGAAGTACTCGAAGCCGGCGCCGGCAGGGCCGACGACGACGCGCCGGCCCGCCAGATCGGCGATCGTCTCGACCCCCGCCCCCCGCGGGGCGATGAAGAAGGCCACGTTCGGCGCCAGGGTCATGACGCTCTTGACGTCGTGCGTCCGCTCCCAACCCTCGGCGCCGCGCACCGCGAAGTAGGTGATCGCCGCGTTGGCCAGCGCGAAGTCCAGCTCGCCCCTCGTGAGCCGCCGGATGTTCTCCTGGGTCCCCTTCGTCGACTCCGCCGTCACCTGCCACCCGCCGGCGCCGGGATTCGCGTCGAGCACTTCGGCGAGCGCCCCGCCGACGACGAAGAACGCGCCCCCCGGAGGGGCCGTACCGATGCTCAGGAAGCGGGCCTGAGGCGCGCCGGCGCCGTCGTCGCCCGCCGTGCCACAGCCGCCCAGGGCAAGGCCGGCGGCCAGAACGAGCGAGAGGGCGGCAAGCCGGGGGTCGCGAATCATCGCGGCAGTCTAGCAGGCGCCGGCCCGCCGCCTCGACGAGCGCCGCGGCGTCACCCGGGGATCCGGAGCCCGCTCGCGGCGCCGGGACCCGTGCGGCTAGCCGGCGGCCAGCGGCAGCTCGAAGAGGGCCGCCTCGCGATGGTTGCGCAGCAGCAGGTAGCGGCCGGCCAGGGCCGGGCAGTTCCAGGTCTTGCCGTCGAAGGCCGTGAAGCGGGCGAGCTCGCGGTGCTCCTCGGGGTCCGGCGCGACGAGCACGATCTCGCCGCCCTCCGTCTGCACGAGCAGCAGGTCGCCGGCGAGGATGACCTGGCCGTGGCCGTAGCGCCCCCGCTTCCAGCGGCGCTCCCCGGTCGCCGGGTCGAGGCAGACGAGGACGCCGTCGTCGAGGCCGTAGACGAAGCCGTCGTGGAGGACGACGTTGGTGAACTTGGCTTTGAGCCGCGGGCTCTCCCACACGAGACGGGCCGCGAGGCCGTCGCCCGCGGGCTCGATGCGCAGCAGGCGGCTGCCCTCGCCGTAGCCGCTCGACACGAGGAGGCGGTCCTCGCCGACGGCCAGGGGCAGGGCCACGTTGGGCTGCTGGTTCGACCACGGATAGCTCCACAGCACGGCGCCGGTCGCCACCTCGTGCCCCGCCACCGAGCCGCGGTTGAAGATGACGATCTGGCGCCGCCCGGCCAGCCTCAGGAGCGTCGGCGACGAGTAGCCGACGTCGTCGGCGCCGGCCTGCCAGCGCAGCTCGCCGCTTCCGGCGTCGAAGGCGGCGAGCGCCGCGCCCGCCAGGCCGCCGGCGGCGACGACGACGAGGCCGTCGACGACGAGCGGCGAGGCCGGGCGGCCCCACTCGGGCGTCCGCGAGGCGAACTCGGTCGCCACGTCGTGGCTCCACAGCAGGCGCCCGCTCGCGAGCTCGAGGGCGTTGAGCCGGCCCGTCGCCCCCAGCGCGTAGACCCGCCCGCCCACGATCGTCGGCGTCGCCCGCGGCCCGACGCCGGCGATCGTCGTCTCGTAGCGGCCGGCGTCGGCGTGCCCCCAGAGCCGCTCGCCGGTCGCGAGATCGTAGGCCGTCACCAGCTCCTCGCCGTCGCGCTGCTCCTGGGTGACGGCGAACCTTCCCGCCACGGCGAACGCGGACCACCCTTCGCCCATCGGGCGGCGCCACACCTCGCGCGGCGGCTGCGCATCCCAGTCGGTCGCCAGCCCCAGGGCCTCGACGGTCGCGTTGCGGTCGGGGCCCAGGAACTGCGGGTAGTCGCCCGTCGGCCCCGCGAGCCGCGCCGCACCGCCCAGAACCTCGTCGCCGCCCCGCGCGGCCCACCGCCACTCGACGACGGGAACGAGATTGCCGCTCACGCCGCGGATCCGGAACGCGACGCCGCAGAGGACACCGACGAAAAGGACTCCAAGCAAGGCGAGGAGCCGGCGGCGCCAGGGCAGCCGGCTGAGCAGGAGGAGCCAGACGAGGCCCAGGAGCAGGCTCAGGATGGAGACCGTCAGGGTCGCGGTGACCCGCTCCTGACCCGTCGCGTCGCCGAAGGCCCAGATCGCAACGAGCGCGACCGCCAGCAGCACGGCCACGGCGATCAACGGCCACCACCGCACCCCCCGCTCGCCGGACGGGCCGCGCCGCGCCGTTCGCCCGGTCATCGTCGACTCGCTCCCTGGCCGCGCGCCGGCCACGCTCTCCCCTGCCCTGCTCTCACCTGGTGTGCCCTCTACCCTGCCTCACCTGCTCTGCGTCACCTGCCCTGCGTCACCTGCCCTGCCTCGCCTGCCCCGCGTCGCCTGCCCTGCGTCCCTTGCCCTGCCTCGCCTGCCCTGCCTCGCCTGTCCTGCCTCGCCTGCCTTGCCTCGCCTGCCTTGCCTCACCCGAATCTTTTCTCCGGTCGGCGCGCATGATACCGCCCGGCGGGACGGTAGAATCCGCGGGCAGCCCCGCCAGCCCTGCGACCGACCGGGAGACTCTCCATGAACCGCCGCATCGTCCGCCTCGCGCTACTCGCCGCCGTCCTCGCCGTCCTCGCAGCCCTCGTGCCCGGCGGACCGGCCGCGGCGGAGAACTGGCCGCACTGGCGCGGCCCCGAGCGCACGGGCGTCAGCACCGACACCGGCCTCCCCCTCACCTGGTCGGCGACCGAGAACGTCGTCTGGAAGCTGCCGCTGCCCGGCGTGAGCGGCGCGACGCCCATCGTCTGGGGCGAGCGCATCTTCTTGAACGTCGCCGACTCCGGCCGCCTCTATCTGTGGTGCGTCGACCGCGCCAGCGGCGCCGTCGTCTGGAAGCGCCAGCTCGACGACCGCGACGAGGAGAAGCGCAAGGGCAACATGTCCTCCCCCTCGCCCGTCACCGACGGCGAGCGGGTCTGGGTGGTGACCGGGACGGGCGTCATCAAGGCTTTCGACCTCGACGGCAACGAGGCGTGGACGCGCGACCTGCAGGCGGAGTACGGCAAGTTCGGCATCCTCCACGGCTACTCCTCGTCACCCCTCCTCCACGACGGCGCCCTCTACGTCCAGGTCCTCCACGGCTTCTACACCGACGACCCCTCCTACGTCCTGGCCCTCGACGGCGCCACGGGGGCGACCCTCTGGCGCGTCGAGCGCCCCACCGACGCGCCGAAGGAAGCCCCCGACGCCTACACCACCCCGGCGCTGCTCGAGCGCGCCACCGGCCCCGAGCTCGTGATCTCCGGCGCCGACTACGTCACCGGCCACGACCTGGCGACGGGCAAAGAGCTGTGGCGAGTCGGCGGCCTCAACCCCACCGCCAACCCCATGCAGCGCATCGTCGCCTCCCCCATCGTCGCCGGCGACCTCATCCTCGTGCCGTCCCGGGTCAGCCCGCTGCTCGCGCTGAGCGCCAAGGAGCCGGGCGCTCCCAAGGTGATCTGGAGCACCGACAGCGGCCCGGACGTACCGACGCCCGTCGTCACCGACGAGCACGTCTTCATCCTGAGAGACCAGGGCATCCTCTTCTGCCTCGACCGCAACACCGGCGCGGTGGTCTGGGGCCCCGAGCGTGCCGACCCGGCGACCTACAGCGCCTCCCCGCTGCTGGCCGCCGGCCGCCTCTACGTCACCAGCGAGCGCGGCAAGACGACCGTCCTCGCCGCCGACGCGCACTTCGAAGTGCTGGCCGAGAACGTCGTCGACGAATACACCCTCGCCTCCCTCGCCGTGGCCGACCGGACGCTCTACATGCGCACCGCGGAGTACCTCTACGCCGTCGAGACAGGCGCCGGCGGGAGCGCAAGCGGCGCAGCGCGCACTGGCACCCCCTGAACAGGGCGGGGGGCGGGCGTCAACGCTCGCTCTCCGCCTCCGCTCTCGCCCGGTAGCTCGCCGCCTGCTCGGCGTACCAGCGGCGGGAGCGGGTGAGCTTCCAGTCGCGCTGGGTGCCGTCGAGGGCGACGGCGGCGGTGAGGGGGCCCCAGGCGGCCAGCAGGACGCCGTCGGGCCGCTTTCTGTGCAGGTCGAGCTCGGCGAGGATCTCGAGGCGGTCTTTGGCGCCGCCCCGGATCTCGAGGCCGCGGAGGCGGACGTCGGGGCCGAAGAGGCGGAAGGCGGAGCGCAGCTCGACGTTCTCGACCGTCAGCAGCCGGTCGAACCAGGAGAGGCGGGGGACGCGATCCTGGATGATGGCGGTGAGCGGCGAGGTGTCGAGCATCTGCGCCTCGAGGGTTCCCGCGATCCTCGCCGGCCCGCCGGGCTCGGCTGCGAAGCTGCGGCTCAGGGTGCCCGCCGGGATCGTCACGGAGCCCCACCAGGGGCTCTTGCCCATCCGCCCCGCCGTCCCGGTCTCGACGCCGTCGACGCGCAGGGTGCTGCCGTCGAGCGCCAGCGTCCCGGCCTCCAGGCGGACCTGGGGGAAGCGGGCCTCGAGCGCCACGTCGGCCGCGAGCGTCGCGTCCTCGAAGTCCGCCGTGACGCCCCGGCCCGTGAAGCGCAGCCACCCCTCGCCGCTCTGGTCGGCGGCGCTGTAGGCGAGCTCGGCGCTGATCTCGGCCGCGCCGCCGGTCAGCGCGACGCCCAGCGACTCGGGGACGTAGGGGGAGAGGGCGCCGAGATCCGGCACCCGGGCCGGCGGCAGGGTCATGGCGACGGCCACCCCTGCGGCGGGCCGATCGATCGCCGTCGAGTCGTTGGTGACGACGAGCGAGAGGGCCTCGCCGGCTAGGAGCGTCGCGGCGTCCTCCCGGCGGCGGACCTCGAACGCGTCGAGGGTCGCCGCCAGGCGGACGTGGCTGCCGTCGGCGGCGATGCTGCCGTCCACCCGGCCCGCGCCGCTGGCGTCGAGCCCGAGGAAGGAGGCCCCCACCGCGGGCCCCGCGAAGCGCATCCGGCTCGCGGGCGCCAGCCAGCCGCGGGCCACCTCGAGGTCCAGCTCCAGGCGGCCGGAGCCGCCTAGCTCGATCCACGGGAAGCGCCCCAGGTAGTCGGCGAGAAAGCCCAGGCTCGAGGCCTCCGCCACGAGCTCGACGTCGGCGCTGGTGCTCGCCAGCAGGTCCGCCACGGTGACCTCGCCGATCGTCACCTCGTCGAGCTCGAGGGTCGCGTCGAGGGTGAGGGAGTCGGCTGCCGTGGCGTCGCCGGTCACGAGTCGCGACTCCCGGAACGAGATCTTCGTCAGGTCGAGCCGCATCGGTCCCCGCACCTCGAAGGCCGCCGTGCCGCGCACCGTGCCGTCGCCCTCGAGGGCGTGCTCGTTGATCCGCACCCGGGCCACCTCCGCGAGGCGCAGGCCTCCCAGCGTGATCCGCCAGCCCCGCTTGCGGCGCTCCGGGGGCGGCGTCCCGGGCGGCGGTGCCGTGTCGATCTCGACGACGACGCCTCGCGCCGCGCCCGAGAGCAGGCGCAGGTGGCGCCCGGCCAGCGCCGGCAGCCAGATGAAGAGCCGCGCGGTCTCCATCTCGGTGCGCCAGCGGGCGCGCCGCGCGCCCCCTGCGAGGGCCAGCTCCCGGACGTGCACGAGCCCGGGCAGGAGCGTCCAGGCGCCGCGCCAGGACATCGCCAGCTTCTCGGGCTCGCGATTGAGCCGCGCCCGGCCCCAGCCGCCGTTCAGGAAGGCGTTGGCGCCGGCGACGTAGACGAGCTCCAGGAGGACCAGCGCCAGGACGGCGGCGCGCAGCCATCGCCGCGGGCGCGGGGAGCGGAAGGTCTCCGGCATGCCCCATGCTAGAACGGTTTGCGAGGGCCCAGGAGAAGCCCCGCGCTCGTCGCTCGAGGGACGGACTACGGAGGCTTCTTCTAGACCTCGCCCTGCAGGGGACGAAGCAGCTCGGCGTCCGCCCGGCGGACGGCGGCTACGAATCTCGAGAGCAGGACCTCGTCGAGCGCCCCGTCGGGGCGCAGGCCGGAGCAGACGTCGACCCCGAACGGCCGCACTTGGCGGATGGCCGCGCCGACGTTGCCGGCGTCGAGGCCGCCCGCCAGGTAGACGGGCTTGCCCGCCGCCGCCACGATCCGGGCGCTCAGGTCCCAGTCGTGGACCCGGCCCGTGCCGCCGAGCTCCGGCACGGCGGCGCCCGGCCGGCCGGAGTCGAGCAGGAGGGCGTCGACCCAGGGCTCGATGGCGCGCGCCTCGGCGAGCGCCGTCTCGTCCTCCACGTGCAGCACCTGCACGAGCGCGATCCCGGGAAGCTCCTCCCGCAGCTGCTCGAGAGCGGCCGGATCCATCCGCGACACGAACTGGATGGCGGAGGTGCGCGCCTCGCGATGCTGGCGCCGGACGGCCGCCGGGCCGGTCTCGCGGGTCAGCAGGAACCCGCTGACGCCCGGCGGAACGTGGGGGCCGACCTCGCGCAGCCGGTCGTCGCCGAGGATCCCCGCGCCGCTCGGCATGTCGGCTACCAGCCCCACGGCGTGGGCTCCGTAGCGGACGGCCAGCTCGACCTCGCCCACCGACTGCATGCAGCAGATCTTGATTCGTGTCACCAACCTGGGCCTCACCCCCGGTAAACCCGGAATGAGTATCCTGTCACCCGACTCTGCCACGCCCTTGTCGAGCGCTCCCGTCGCCTGCGATTTCGCTATGATTCCCGACGCCTTGAGACGATCCGTTCTTCTTCTGTCGCTGGCGCTCGTCACGATCGGCCCGGCGTTCGCGGCCCCGCCCGGCGGGCCCGAGATCGCCGGCTGGACGGAGACCGCGCGGCTCCTGCCCTCCGGGCTCGAGCTGCCCGCCAAGCTCGACACCGGCGCCGAGAACTCCTCGCTCCACGTCGAGCGCCAGCGCTACTTCCGGCGCGGCGGCGAGCGCTGGGTGCGATTCACGGTCGAGGCCGGGGGGCGCCGGGTCGGGTTCGAGCGCCGGGTGCTGCGCAAGGCCGCGATCAAGCGCCACGACGAGGACAGCCACGTGCGGCCCGTCGTCGCGATGGTGATCTGCCTCGGGTCGAAGGCGCACGAGGTGGAGGTCAACCTCGTGGATCGCAGCCGGTTCGACTACCCGCTGCTCATCGGCCGCAGCTTCCTCGCCGGCGAGTTCCTCGTCGACACCGCGGCCAGCAACCTGCAGCCCCTGGACTGCCCGGAGAAGCCCACGCAGTGAGGCGGCGCCAAGTCTACGTCCTCGCGGCGTTGCTGGCTGTCCTCGGCTCCGGCCTCTTTCTCTACAAGGCCCTCGGTCTGGGCTTTCCCCTGACCCCCCTCGCCACGGTCTCGGTGTGGGACCTGGAGCTGCGGCTGCGCTTCGCGGCCGAGGACCGCCCGGCCAAGGTCACCCTCGCCATCCCGCAGTCGGGCGGCGCCTTCGCCGTCGTCGGCGAGAACTTCGTCTCGGGGGAGTACGGCCTCACCACCCAGATCGGCGACCGCGGCCGGGTGGCGGTGTGGTCGATCCGCAAGGCGGCCGGCGAGCAGGTCCTCTACTACCGGGCGGCCATCCAGCGGCTCGGCGGCGGATCGCAGCCGGCCGAGCTGCCGATGCCGACGCCCGATCTGACGGACCTCGAAGAGGCCCGTTTCGCCGCCGCCACGAAGCTCCTGGAGCAGGCGCTGCGGCGCTCGGCCGACCTCGAGACGCTCCTCCCGCAGCTGCTCCAGAGG
Organism: Acidobacteriota bacterium; assembly: GCA_029862975.1. GTDB lineage: Bacteria > Acidobacteriota > Thermoanaerobaculia > Multivoradales > JAHEKO01 > CALZKB01. The sequence continues at coordinate 1,873 of JAOTWP010000026.1, read as the reverse complement.
CTCAAGGACCCCCAGGACTCGAACGCCGCGATGCTCGTGGGCCCCCACGGCGGCGAGAGCGAGCGCCTCGACGCCGCGGTGACGGTCCTCGGGCTCGCCGGCCGGCCGGCGCGGGTGGTCCGCGGCCTGCGGCTGGAGGATCGCCGGCGCAACGCCCCGACCCGGGCGTGGCTCGAGGTCTGGGACGGCGGCTCCTGGCGCCAGTTCGACCCGGAGTCCGGCGCCGCCGGCGTCGACGTCGACATGCTGGCGCTGAGCCGCGGCGGCAGCTCCCTCGTCCGGGTGCAGGGAGGCCACGACGTCGAGCTCGGCGTCGCCGTCCGGCGCAGCGAGCACGGCGCCGTGCAGGCGGCGGCGCGCGGCAGCCGCTTCCTGAGCCCCGGCCTCATGACGTTCTCCCTCTTCAGCCTGCCGTTGCGGATCCAGGAGGTCTACCGCGTGCTGCTGCTCGTGCCGCTCGGCGGGTTTCTCATCGTCCTGCTGCGCACCCTCGTGGGGGTCAAGACCTTCGGCACGTTCATGCCCGTGCTCATCGCGCTCGCCTTCCGGGAGACGCGGCTCGCGGCCGGCGTCGCGCTCTTCCTCGTCGTCGTGGGGCTGGGGCTGGCGGTGCGCTTCTACCTCGAGCGGCTCCGGCTCCTGCTCGTCCCGCGGCTGGCCTCGGTGCTCATCGTCGTCGTCCTGCTGATGCTGGCGCTCAGCGTCTTGAGCCACCGGCTCGGCATCGAGACCGGGCTGTCCGTGGCGCTCTTCCCCATGGTGATCCTCACCGGCACGATCGAGCGGATGTCGATCGTCTGGGAGGAGCGGGGCGCCGGCGAGGCCATGGAGCAGGGGCTCGGGAGCCTGGCGGTGGCGGTCGCCGCCTACCTGGTGATGAGCAGCCCGCTGGTCGCCCACCTCCTGTTCGTCTTTCCGGAGACGCTCCTCGTGCTCCTCGCCGCCTCCCTGCTCCTCGGACGTTACTCGGGCTACCGCCTGCTCGAGCTCTGGCGCTTCCGGGCGCTGGCCCGGAAGGACGGCTGATGCGGCGTGTCCTGCGCGGCCTGCGGCGGATGGGCGTGCTGGGGCTCAACGCCCGCAACTGCCGCTACATCGCCGAGCACAACCCGCGCCGCCTCTATCCTCTCGTCGACGACAAGCTGCTGACCAAGCGGCTCGCGGCGGAGGCCGGCATGGCGGTGCCGGAGCTCTACGGCGTCGTGCGCATCCAGCGCGAGGTCAAGGAGCTCGGGGCGCTGCTGGCGCCCTACGACGATTTCGTCATCAAGCCGGCGCACGGCAGCGGCGGCAACGGCATCCTCGTCGCCGCGGGGCGCCAGAGCGGGCGCTTCCGCACCGCGGGCGGCGCCCTCGTGGAGCTCAGGGACGTCCAGCACTACGTCTCGAACATCGTCAGCGGCGCCTACAGCCTCGGCGGCCACCCGGACGCCGCGATGATCGAGTACTGCGTCCAGTTCGATCCCGTCTTCGAGAAGATCTGTCACCAGGGGGTCCCCGACGTGCGCATCATCGTCCACCTCGGGTTCCCCGTCATGGCGATGGTCCGCCTCCCGACCCGGGTTTCGGACGGCAAGGCCAACCTCCACCAGGGGGCGATCGGCGCCGGCGTGTGCCTGCGCGACGGCCGGACGCTGACGGCGGTGTGGAGGGACGAGATCGTCACCGAGCACCCGGACACCGGCCACCCGGTGGGCGGCGTCGAGATCCCCCACTGGCCCGAGCTCCTGCGGCTGGCGGCGCGCTGCTACGAGCTCACGGGCCTCGGCTACCTCGGCGTCGACCTCGTCCTCGACCGCCACCGCGGCCCGCTCATCCTAGAGCTCAACGCCCGGCCCGGGCTCGCCGTCCAGATCGCCAACCAGGCCGGCCT
>JAOTWP010000141.1 GCA_029862975.1 Acidobacteriota bacterium | reverse complement strand
CGCGGAGAGCTCGGCCACCATCTGCGGTCCGTCCTTGCCGATCTCGTCCATCGCTGCCTTGTCCGTCGCCGCGCTCGCGCCTCGAGGCTCTACCGCCGGCTCCGGGTCACGTCGGCCGTGGCGAGCTTCCGAGCGCAGGCGCCGCCGGTCATCCGCCGCCGCCGGAGACCCGCCGGTTGACTCCGGAGACCTCGATCGGCCGTCGCCCGGCCGCCGTTACCACGGCGGCGGACTCGACGGCCGTGGCGCCCGCCAGCCCGACGACGGGCAGGACCTGGCTCTGGCTCAGGTAGCTGCTGCCGGTGCGCACGAGCCAGCTCGAGGTCCTGCCGGCGGCGGTCACCTCGACGACGGCGCCCAGGCCGCCGACGCTGCCGGCTCCGCGGGGATCGATCTGCACCCAGTTGCCGTGCTGGCCGGTGTTCTCGAAGATCTGGGCCGGTCCGCCATTGCTGCTGATGACCACGTCGAGATCCCCGTCGCCGTCGAGATCCCCGTAGGCCGCGCCGCGCGCCACCCGCGGGGTCGCGAGATCGCCGCCGACGGTGTCGGTGACCTCGGTGAAGCGCCCCCCGTCGTTGCGGAACAGCTGGGTCGGCTGGGCGTAGGTGACGCTGGCCTTGATGGTCTCGATCTCCGGCTCGAGATGGCCGTTGGCGAGCAGCAGGTCGAGGTCGCCGTCGAGGTCGTAGTCGAAGAAGAACGTGCCGAACGTGAGCTTGGAGAGCGTCGGCCGTCCGATCCGCGCCGGGGCGGCGGCGTCGATGAAGAGCATCTCGCCGGCGTTCTGGTAGAGCGCCACCATCTCGCCGTCGAAGTTGCCGATGACGAGGCTCGCGCGCCCCGAGCCGTCGTAGTCCGCCGCGTCGATGCCCATGCCGCCGCGCGCGACGCCGTTCTCGTCGAAGGCCATGCCGGCGATGAGGCCGACCTCCTCGAAGGTGCCGTCGCCGCGGTTGTGGAAGAGGAGGTTCGGCTGGGTGTCGTTGGCCACGGCGATGTCGAGCCAGTGGTCGCCGTCGAGATCGAGCACCGCGACCCCCAGCGACTTGGCGTCGGGCTTGTAGAGGCCGGCCTCTCGCGTCCGGTCGGTGAAGGTGCCGTCGCCGTTGTTGCGGTAGTAGCGCGGCGACGCGCCGTCGTAGGGCTCCGGCGTGCAGTAGCTCTTGTTCTTGCCGTCGAGCTGGCAGACGAGATCGGTCTCCGGGGTCCAGCTCACGTAGCGGGTGGCGAAGATGTCGAGCGCGCCGTCGTTGTCGGCGTCGAGGATCGCCACCGAGGCTCCGAACTCGGCCTCGCGCGACAGGCCCGCCGCCGCGCTCACGTCCCGGAACCTGCCGCCGACGTTCTCGAGCAAGAGGTCGGTGCCGACGCACGACACGTAGAGGTCGGCGTCGCCGTCGCCGTCGAGATCGGCGGCGGCGCCTCCCATGCAGTAGCGGGCGATCGCCAGCCCGGCGTCGCGCGTCACGTTCGCAAAGCGCATCCCGCCGAGGTTCTCGTAGAGCTGCTGGGTCGTGTCCCGGCCCGGCTGGCCGGCGAAGCGGGTGCCGTTGGCGAAGAAGAGGTCGAGCCGGCCGTCGTTGTTGTAGTCGAAGACGACGACCCCCGAGCCCATCGTCTCGGGCAGCCATTTCCGGCCGAAAGCCCCCGTGTTGTGGACGAAGTCGACGCCGGATGCCTGCGTCACGTCGACGAACCGGATCTCGCCGGCGTCGGGACCCGCCGCGTCCCCCGACGGGGAAGGGGAAAGAAGGGCGCTTGCCAGCATCGCCGTCGGCAGCAGGGCGGAGATTCGAGGAATCGTCACGGGCGGGCGCTCCCGGCCGACGCCCGACCGATCCTCGCGCTTGCGCCGCGGTCCGCGATCTCGTCCAGCGGAACCGTGCGGTGCTCGAAGATCGGCTGGCGCCGGTTGTTGTCGTGGGGGTGGTCCTTCAGGAACTCACCGGTCAGGATCTGGCTCGACTCGTCGGCCTTGAAGCGCTCGTAGTAGCGCCGGTGCAGGTCGGAAGCCTCGAGGTCGCCGTTGCCGCGGTGGGAGAGCATGAGGTTGTAGTGGGCGGTGAGGTCCTCGGGGTCGATGTCGAGCACCGCCTCGAACTCGGCGATGGCGGCTGCGAAGTCGCGCCCGAGGAAATGGACCCGGCCGATGGCGTTGCGCACCACGCGATCGCGTGGGTACTGTTCGGCTGCCTTCTGGAAGTGCGCCAGCGCGGCGTCGTAGTCGCCGAGCTCCTTCTCGGCGAGGCCCGTGAAGTAGTGGGCGCGCGCCAGCTCCGGGTCGATCGCCAGGGCCTCGGCGAGGACCGCGCGGGCGGCGTCGAGGTCGCCTTCGGCGAGCGCGACGCGGCCGAGGTTGACCCAGCCGTCGGCGTACTCGGGCTCGAGACGGGTGACCTGGCGAAACGCCCGGCGGGCGCCGCGCAGGTCCCCCTGGCGCAGCAGCCCGATGCCGTAGTCGTTCCAGCGCTCGCGGTCGATGGCGGGCTGCTCCTCGGCCACCGTCATGTCCGGCAGCTCGGCGTCCGCCGCCACCACCGCGAGCGTCGCCCGGGCTTCGGCCATGACGACGATGGGCAGGGTGGGAATCTCCTTGAGCTTCCCGGAGACCCCGCCCAGGTCGCCGGTGAAGACGAACCGCCGGTCGTCGAAATGGGGCGAGAACTCCGCCCCCACCTGCTCGGGATCCGGCACTCCCGCGTAGGCCCACTGGGTGAGGAACCAGGCGAACTTGCGGTAGTTGACCCGCGCCTCGAGGGTCACCTCGTCGCCCGCGTCCTCCGGCACGTCGAGCCGGAAGCGGACCGTGTCGCCGGCCCCCGGAGGAATCAGCTTGGCGTAGACGACGGCGCGGTTGGCGAACGCGTTGCGCTTGTCGATCGGATTGCCGTGCGCGTCGATCATCAGCGAGCGGTAGAAGGCCGCGCCGGGCTCGACGGGCGAGTCCTCGTCGGCCATCCCGCTCCAGAAGATCACCCGCCCGGTGTCGTCGGTCGCCTTGAGCTCCACCCAGACCTCGAACGCGTCCACGGTGCCGCCGGGGAAGAAATGCCCGACGCCGCGCGTCCGCACGACCACGTCGACGCGCGTGGACTCGCCGCGCCGCACCGTGGCGGGGACGCGGTCGATGGGTGCGAAGATCGTCTCGGCCTCGCCGGCTGCCGCCGCGCCGCCGCCGCCCACGGCCATGCCCTGCTCCTCGCCCACGGCGAAGCTCGTCGCCAGGGCGGGGCCCTCGAGCCCGACCCCGCCCTGGCCGCTCGCGGCGGCCGCGGCTTGGGTCATCGCGAAGATGTCGACCGTGACCTGCCGGGCCTGGAGGAAGTCGGTCACCGTCGCGAGCTGCAGGGCGTCCTCGTTGGCGACCGGCAGCGCCGTGTTGGCGCCCGGGAAGCGGTGCGAGCGGATCATGCCGTCGTGGTTGCCGGCGTCCCGGGAGGCCACCATCGGCATGTGGCAGTCGACGCAGTTGCGCGGCTCGGGCGGGTAGTAGAAGGAGCGCGCGCCGAAGCCCGACACGCCGCTCGCCTGCCAGTTGTCGTAGGAGTTGAAGCCGCGGATCCAGCGGTAGCTGTTGACGGGGACGTCGAGATGCACCTTGTGGCAGGTGGAACAGAACTCGGGGGAGCTCTCGTTCTCGAAGAACGGCTTGATGAAGGTGCGGCGATGCGGCTCGGGGTCGAGGCGAACGAGCCAGTCGTGGATCTTGTTGAGCAGCGGGTTGGCGCTCGTGGCCAGGTCGTGGAGCGGCGGCACGGTGATCTCGTAGTCGCCCTGGCCCATGCTGCTGCCGATTCGCGAGATCATGTGGCACGCGGTGCAGGAGAGCCCGGTCTGCGCCTCCGGCGTGTGCACGATCTCGCCGATCGGCCGATCCATCATCCCCGACTGCAGGATCGCCGGATCGTGACAGCCGCCGCACCACTTGGAGGCCTCGATGCCCGCGACCTCCTGCATGTACTCGATCGACTTGCGGTACCACTGGTTGTTGAAGCTCGAGAAGTGATGCGCCGAGCTGTTCCACTGGTCGTAGAGGTCGGGATGGCATCCCGACCGGGCGCAGCTCTCGGAGCCCATGTAGACCTTGGACTCGACCGTGCCGCCATGGGTCGTGCGGACGGAAGACGGAAAGAACGGTCCCCCGGCCCCGCCCATCGCCTCCTCGGCCATGCTGAACGGCGCGCGCGGGTTCGCGAACACGTGCTCGGGTTCGGGATGCTCCTTCTGCCACCACAACGCCAGGAGCGGCGCGAGGACGGCGACCGGCAGGCCGGCGGCGGCGAGCCGCCAGCGCCGGTCGGACCGCAAGGAGGCCAGGCCGACGATGAGCGCCGCGAGGCCGAGGACGGCCAGCACGATGTGCGCCGCGAGCCAATCACGGTTCCCCTCCAGGTTGCCGACGTGCCACAGCCAGAGCGCGCACAGCGTGGACAGGAGGAGCACCGCGCCGCCGCCGAAGACCCATGGATTCGAGCGCCGGCGCCACCACCAGAGCTTGAAGGGAACGACCAGCGCCAGGCCGAGGCCCAGGTGGAGAAGGATGTTCGCGAAATAGAACGGCACGGGGTCGCCGGCGGCGAACAGGTAGGCGCTGTTGGCCACCAGCAGTGCGGCTCCCCAGAAGAGAAGACGGTCCGCGGTGCGCATCGACATGGCGGTGAAACTACAGCAAGCGGCGGCTCTATTCCAATTCCATCTGGCCTGGTTTGCACGGGGGTGGTGCGAGAGGTCGGGAAAGGATTCCGGGTGGGGAAAAGGAAAGGGGGCGACGGGGCTCGGGCGGCCCGTCGGCGGCCCTGGGGAGATCGTGGCGCGCCGGACCGTTCTGCCAGGCGGCCTTGCGATCGGTTTCGAGGCCTCGGCCGGAATGCCGCCCGGCGGCATGGCCGGCTCCGACCCACGCCGCGGGGGTCCTTGGCAAGCCCCCGCGGCGCTCGCCGGAGGCGAGCAGGAGCCCGGGCGGCATGGCGGCCGGGATGTCGAGACCGATCGCAAGGCCGCCTGGCAGAACGGTGGGTCGCGCGACACCCGTCCCAGGGCACGGACGGTGTGCTCGAGCCCCGCAACCCCCTTTTCTTTTCCCTACCGGGAATCTTTTCCCGACCTCTCGCGCTACCTCGACAGGTCCGGCGTTGGACAGGCCAGACATCGTGCGCCGCTGGCGCGGATACAATCCGCCTATGCCCGAGCCCGTCCGTCCGAAGGAGATCGCCGCGGCCCTTGGCAGGCGCGTCATCGGCCAGATGGAGGCGGTTAAGGAGCTGTCGATCGCGCTGGCCAAGAAGCTGCGGGGGCTCTCGACCGGCAACGTGCTCATGGTGGGCTCGTCGGGGACGGGGAAGACGACGCTGATGCGGGCCGTCGAGGCCTGGCTCGCGGAGCGCGCCGATCCGGCGCAGAGCTGGCCCCTCATCCGGGTGCACGCCAACGTGCTCGCCGAGGAGGCGTCGCGGGACCGGCCCGGGGAGGCGATCCTCGTGCGGCTGCTCAACCGGGCGCGGGAGCGCTTCGGCGACGAGCCGGTAGAGAAGCTGCTCGCCAAGGCGGGTGCGGGCCTGGTGTTCGTCGACGAGGTCGATAAGATCCGCAGCCACGTCGGCGGGGCGCCGAACACGACGGGGATCCGGGCCCAGGAGGCGCTGCTGACGCTGATCGAGAACGAGGCCGTGCCGATGCGATTGCCGGACTGGGCGGGCGGCCGGCTGGTCACCGTCGACGCGTCGCGGCTGCTCTTCGTCGCCGCGGGCGCCTTCGAGGGCCTCTACGACGCGGTCTACGACCGCGTCACGATCGGCGCCGACCGCGGCTCGCTGCAGGCGATGAGCGTCTTCGGGGACGGCGGCGAGGTGCACCAGGAGCTGCAGTTCTCGCTGCGCGACTGGCTGCGCTACGAGGATCTCTTCGCGTACGGGCTGACCCCCCAGTTCCTGGCCCGCTTCGACTCGCTCGTCCTGCTCGACGCGCTCGACGAGGACACCCTGGTCGAGATCTTCCTCAACGACCCGGAGTCGGGGCTCGCCCAGGCCCGCGAGTACTTCTCCTCGCTCGGCGTCGAGCTGGCGATCTCGCCGGCCGCCGTGCGCCGCGTCGCCCGCGAGGCGGCCCGCCAACCGCGCCTCGGCGCTCGCGCCCTGAAGGAGGTCTTCCGCCGCGTCATGCGCGACGTCGAGTTCGACCCCCGGGCGACGGCCGGCGGCGCCCTCATGCTCGACCTCCCGGAGATCGAAAAGGCCCTGGGCGGTTAGTCAGTCGCCGTCGCCGACGCGGCGGCGGCGCCACCAGCGCAGGATGGGGCCGACCATGCTCATCGCCAGCATGGCGAGCACGGCGAGGCTGACGTTGCGCAGCATGCGGGTGGAATCGCCCCCGCCGGTGGCCGTGGCGAGGAGGTGCCCGACGTAGCTGTACATCGCGATGGGCAGGGTCATGCCGAGCATGGAGGAGAGCAGGAACGGCGCCACCCGCATGCCGCCCAGGCCGCCGCCGTAGTTGGCGACCGCGAGCGGCGTCATCATGCGGGCCCGGACCATGGTCCAGAAGCCGTGCTGCGCCACCAGCCCCTCGAGACTGGCGGACCGGCGGGCGCCGAGGATCTTGACGACGAAGTCGCGGCCGAGCGCCCGGGCGAGAAGGAAGCCGGCGAGCGCGGCGAGCATGCAGCCGAGCCAGTTGAGGCCCGAGCCGAAGACCGGACCGTAGACGGCGCCGCCGGTGAGGACCACGGCGGTCGCCGGCAGGGGCACGCAGCCGGTGACGACGAAGAGGCCGAGCAGGGCGAGAGGGGTCCACCAGTGGTCGCGCAGGCCGGCGATGCGCGCCTGCAGGCCGCCGTCGGTCAGGAGCTCGACGAGGCCGAGGCGATGAGCCGCGAACAGGCCGGCGATCACCAGGCCAACGAAGAGGGCGAAGCGGACCGCGGGGGAGCGCATGGCGGCCGGCTGCTACTCCGACTCGTCGGTGGCGGGGTTCTTGAGGTTGACGTCGGGCGGCAGCGCCGACGGCGCGGCGGCGGCGGGCCCGCCGGCCGGGGAATCGAGGGCGAAGAACTCGCGCATCTGCCCGGTCAGCACCGTGAGCGCGCCGGGGTCCATGAAGTTGAGCTTGAGCTCGTTGATGACCATCACCTCGGCGCGCTGCCACTCGTTCCAGCAGTCGACGCAGACCCCGGCCCGGAGCTCGGCCTCGAGCTCGGGGGTGTAGAAGATGCCGCGCTCGATCGCCGCCGCGGTTCGCCGGCAGCGGCTGCAGGTGACCGTCCCGCTCATCGGCGCTCGCTCACGGCTCCCTCGGCGGCGATCAGGCCTTCGAAGTAGGCGATCGTGCTCCGGAGCCCTTCGTCGAGGGGCACCCGCGGCTTCCAGCCAAGGAGCGTCGTGGCGCGGGTGATGTCCGGCTGCCGGATCTGCGGGTCGTCGACCGGCAGCGGCTGGTAGACGATGGGGCTCGAGCTGCCCGTCAGCTCGAGGATCTTCTCGGCGAACTCGAGAACGCTCATCTCCTTGGGGTTGCCGATGTTGACCGGCTCGACCTCGTCCGAGTTGAGCAGCCGGTAGATCCCGTCGACGAGGTCCTCGACGAAGCAGAACGACCGCGTCTGGCGGCCCTCGCCGAAGACCGTCAGCGGCTCGCCGTGCAGCGCCTGGTCGATGAAGGCGGGCACGACGCGGCCGTCCCGCGGCCGCATCCGGGGGCCGTAGGTGTTGAAGATCCGGACGATCCGGGTGTCGAGCCCGTGATAGCGGTGGTAGGCCATCACCATCGCCTCGGCGAAGCGCTTGGCCTCGTCGTAGACCCCGCGGGGACCCACGGGGTTGACGTTGCCCCAGTAGCTTTCGGGCTGAGGGTGGACGAGCGGGTCGCCGTAGACCTCGGACGTCGAGGCCAGGAGGTACCGGGCGCTCTTCTCCTTGGCCAGCCCCAGCGTGTTGTGCGTGCCGAGCGAGCCCACCTTGAGGGTCTGGATCGGCAGCTCGAGGTAGTCGATCGGACTCGCCGGCGACGCGAAGTGCAGCACGTTGGCGATCTCGCCTTCGAGGTACAACGGCGTGCTCACGTCGTGCTCGACGAACCGGAAGTCGTCGCGCTCGAGCAGGTGGCCGATGTTCGCCAGGTTTCCGGTGACCAGGTTGTCCACGCAGACGACCCGGTGGCCCTCCGCGAGCAGCCGCTCGCTCAGGTGCGAGCCCAGGAACCCCGCCCCCCCGGTGACGACGGAGGTCGTCACGGAGCCCCACCCGGCAGCCCGTCGCGGCGGCCCAGCGAGAGGTAGCGGAAGCCGGCCGCACCCATCTTCGCCGGCTCGTAGATGTTGCGCAGGTCGATGATGAGCGGCTCCCTCAGGAGCTCCTTCAGGCGCTTCGTGTCGAGGAATCGGAAACGATTCCATTCCGTGACGATGACGAGGCCGTCGGCGCCCGCGGCCGCCTCGTACGGGCTCTCGCAGAAGACGACGTCGTCCCACAGCGCCCGGCACGCCTCCATGGCCGCCGGGTCGAAGGCCCGCACCCGGGCGCCGCCGGCGCGCAGCCCGTCGACGATGACGAGCGCGGGCGACTCGCGGACGTCGTCGGTCTCCGGCTTGAAGGACAGCCCGAGAACCGCCACCGTCTTGCCGTCGAGGCCGTCGAAGGCGTCCGCGATCTTGCCCACCATGCGGTCACGGGTCGCCTCGTTGGCGGCGATGACCGCGTCCATGATCTTGAACTCGAGGCCATGATCGCGGGCCATCTGGGCGACGGCCCGCGAGTCCTTGGGGAAGCAGGAGCCGCCGTAGCCAGGGCCCGGATGGAGGAACTTGGGACCGATGCGCTCGTCGAGCCCCATGCCCCGGGCCACCGTCTCGACGTCCGCGCCGAGCCGCTCGCACAGGTGCGCCACCTCGTTGATGAACGTGATCTTGGTCGCCAGGAACCCGTTGGAGGCGTACTTGATCAGCTCGGCGCTCTCGATGTCCGTGACGACGAACGGCACGTCCGCGACCCGCAGCGGCGAGTAGATCTCGAGCATGATCTCGACGGCCCGCGGATCGCGGCTGCCGATGACCACGCGGTCGGGGTGCATGAAGTCCTCGATGGCCGAGCCCTCGCGCAGGAACTCGGGATTGCTGACCACCGCGAAGTCGTCGCTCGCGCTCTCCTTGGCGACGATGCGGGCGATCATCTGGCCGGTGCCGATGGGCACCGTGCTCTTGGTCACGATCACCTTGTAGTCGTTGAGATGGGCGCCGATCGACTCGGCGACCTGCCGGATGTAGCGCAGATCCGCCGAGCCGTCGTCCCTGGGCGGCGTGCCGACGGCGATGAAGAGGACGCGCGCTTCTTCGAGGGCCGGACCCAGCTCGGTGGTGAAGTCCAGGCGCCCCTGTTCCACGTTCTTGCGCACCAGCTCGTCGAGGCCCGGCTCGTAGATGGGGATCTCGCCGCGCCGCAGCGCCGCGACCTTGTCCGCGTCGACGTCGACGCCGGTGACGTGCATCCCGAAGTCGGCCAGGCAGGCGCCGGTGACGAGCCCGACATAGCCGCTTCCTACGACGCAGATCTTCATGGACTGTGGGCTCTCGGGGGGCGGCTAGCGGGGCTCGTTCGCGCGGTACCACTCGACGAAGCGGGCGAGGCCCTCGCGGATCGGCACCCGCGGCTCGTAGCCGATCAGGCGCCGTGCCTTGGCGACGTCCGCGTACGTGATGGGCACGTCGCCCGGCTGGTCGGCAAGATACTGCATGCCCGGCTCCACATCAAGCTCGGCGGCG
>JAOTWP010000001.1 GCA_029862975.1 Acidobacteriota bacterium | reverse complement strand
CTACGGCACGGACGGGTCGCTCAACGGCTCCGGCTTCCGCTTCGACGAGGTGACGGTCACCGACGTCTCGTTCCCGGGCGACGACGGCCAGTCCGACACGTGCACCCCGGAGTGCGCCATCGATGAGGAATGCGACGACGGCTTCTTCTGCAACGGCGCAGAGACCTGCAACGCCGGAACCTGCCAGGCGGGGAGCGATCCCTGCCCCGGCCAGGGCTGCGACGAGGGCGGCGATGTCTGCGTGCCGCTGGCCTGCGACAACGACGGCACCTGCGACGCCGGCGAGGACTGCCTCACCTGCCCGGGTGACTGCATCTCGGGCTCCACGGCGGGCGCGGCCTGCGGCAACGGCCTCTGCGAGGCCGGCGACGGCGAGGACTGCGTGAGCTGTCCCGCCGATTGCAACGGCAGGCAGGGCGGCAAGCCCTCCAACCGCTTCTGCTGCGGCGACGGCGACGGCCAGAACCCGGTGACCTGCGCCGACTCCCGGTGCACCTCCGGCGGCTTCACCTGCACCACCGACCCGCAACCGCCCGTCAACTACTGCTGCGGTGACGCGACCTGCGAGGGCGCCGAGGACAGCTTCAACTGCGAGATCGACTGCGGCCCGCCGCCCTGCGGCGACGCTTTTTGCGATCCGGCGACCGAGGATCAGTGCTCGTGCGCCGTCGACTGCGGCGCGCCGGCGGCTAATGAGGTGGGTCTCTGTACCGACGGCGTCGACAACGACTGCGACCTCGCCGTGGATTGCGCGGACACCGCCGACTGCGGCCTTGATCCGGCCTGTGTCTGTCTGCCCAAGAACGCCTCCTGCTCGGCGAACGCCGAATGCTGTTCGGGGGTGTGCAAGAGCAACGGCCGCTGCCGCTAGTTCTCGCGGAATCCTCCCTGCACACATGGGCCGGGACCTTCGGGTTCCGGCCCTTTTCCTCGAGATTGGTCAAGTTGCTCTCGAAGGCAGGCGACGGTCTTCTTGCCTGAAGACACCGGCATCGACAAGATGCGTCCTCCCCTTCCAGGTGGGACGGTTGAGCGCCCGCCCAGCCCACGACCATCGCCCGTTTCTTCCTACTTGACTTCTTCTCGCGCCGCATCCGGGTCGTCTCCGCAGCAGCCGGATTCCCTGCCGAGATCAGCCGAGCTCATTCCGCCGCAGGGCCCCCTCGCGACGCTCTACCGAGCCGGAGAGACCTACTCGGCGGCGAGCTCGGCGAGCGCTTCGTCGATCGCCGCCTCGAAGGTGGCGAACGGCTGCGCCCCCTCGATCGACGTCAACCCCTTGACCTTGGTCGGGTCGTTCGGATCGGTGACGGCGAGGAGGAAGCTCGGCGTGCCGTCGAAGCCGATCTTCGCGGCTTCGGCCATGTCGCGCTTCACGGCGTTGGCGAAGCGGCCGCTCGCCAGGCAGCCGTCGAAGAGGGTGGCATCGAGACCGAGCGCGGCGGCGTGGTCGCTCCACGGCTCGAGGGCCTCCTGGTGCTCGAACAGCCGGTCGTGCATCTCCCAGTACCTGCCCTGCTGCTCGGCGCAGTGGGTCGCCTCGGCGGCCTTGAAGGCGAGATCGTGGATGCGCTCGAGCGGCAGGTCGAGCGTCGCGTAGCGCAGCTTGCCGGTCTCGACGTAGGCCTTCTCGATCTGCGGCTGCGTCTCGCGGACGTGCCGCGCGCAGAAGGGGCACTGGTAGTCGGTGAACTCGACGAGCGTCAGCCTGGCCGCGCTCGAGCCGCGGACCGGATTGGCGCCGAGGTCGAACACCCGGTCTCGCACCTCGGGCCCGGCGGGCGCGGGAGCGGGCGCCGGGGCGGGCCGCGGCCGCAGGCCCGCGCGGATCGCCGCGATCCGCCGCAGGATCTCCTGCTGTCCCTGCGCGAGAGCCTCGAGCTCGGCCCGCAGCTCGCGCGGCTCGGCCGGCCGGCGGTAGATCTCCAGAGGCGGCAAGCTGGCTTCCCTCTCGAGGCCCGGAAACGGCGCCTGCTCGTGGTAGACGATGAGCCGCGCCCCCGGCGCCAGCTCGCGCCGCACCTTCTCCCGCAGGCGGTCCTGCTCGAAAGAGCTCTGGTCGAAGTAGAAGACGACGTCGTAATCCGCCCACGAAGAGGCGAAGAAGTCACCCTGCACGAGGTGCACGCGCTCCGCGTCCACCAGGTCCCCGAGAGCGGCGAGAGCGCGGCGGCTGACCGCCACCAGCTCTTCGTCGTACTCGATGCCGGTGGCGACCGCCCCGAGGACGTTGGCCAGGAAGACGGCCCGCCCGTCCCCGCTGCCCAGATCGAGGAACCGGGTCCCGCTCGAGACGTAGCGCTCGAACGCCGGCAGGACCTCCTCGAGGAGCGCCGGGTAGAAGAGCCCCTTGTCGAGGCTCGCCTCTCTGTCGAGGAACCGCATCTGGGCCCGGGGGTCCTCCTCCACCGCGGCGGGAATCTCCCGCGCTCCGGAGGCCATCGAGGCGAGCAGCTCCGGCGGGTAGGCCCGCAAGCACTCGCGCTGGATGCTCTCGAGCGTACCCGGCGCAAGCGGCGTCCGGGCGGCGGCGGCAAACGACGCGATCAGCGTCAGCGCGGCGGCGACCGCCGCCGGCTTCGAGCAGGACGCTGCGGATCGACGGCTGGCGCGGGGACCTGGCATGAGAAAGCGGATCATAGCCTGTCCCCCGCTGGCGGTGAGGACCCGACCCCTCCTGCGGCGGATGGGCCGAGGATCCATGCCGGCTCGTGGTAGCATGTACACAATCGCCTCGAAGGCGATGCCCGGGAGCAACGAATGGCGACGACGACGATGACCGTGCGACTTCCCCAGGAGGTGAAGGACCGCTTGGATCGGCTGGCCGGCGCGACGGCCCGGTCGCGATCCTGGCTGGCCGCCGACGCGATCACCGAATACGTCGCAGACCAGGAGTGGCAGCTCGCCGAGATCGAGCAGGGTGTCCGCGACGCCGACGCCGGCGACTTCGCCAGCCCCGAGGAGGTGACTTCCTTCTTCGCGAAATGGTCCGGTGCGGGTTAGATGGACCCGCAGGGCTCTCCGCGCTCTCGACGGGATCGCCGCCTACATCGCCCAGGACAGCCCGGCGGCGGCTCGACGGGTCGTCTCCCGATTGGAAGACTCGGTAGGTCAGCTTGCGCTACATCCCTCGCGGGGACGCGTCGGTAGGGTCGCCGGCACGCGCGAGCTCGTGGTCTCGGAAACGCCGTTCATCGTGCCCTATCGTGTCCGCGGAGACTCCGTGGAGGTCCTGGCGGTGCTGCACGCGGCTCGCAGGTGGCCCGAGGAGTTCACGAGGTGAAGCACCGATGCGTCGACTCGCCCCACTAGAGAGGACGCCCTCGCGACCACGAGCCGTGGCCCGGCGCCTGCCCCTGGCGCCGGCTGGGCGGTCGGCCGTGCGTCAGATCCTGTGGGGAAGAAGCGGCGGCGCGCCGGCCTCGGCGGTGCGGCGCCAGGTCGACGCCCACGAAGATCCCGCCCGCTTCGAGACCGTCCATCAGAACCTCTTCGTCAACGCGCCCACGACGACCGGCGCCGCACGCCAGCCGTGGGTCGCGGGCACCACGGACGTCCAGATCGAGAGCGACTTCAGGGCCTCCGTGCAGGCGGAGGTCGAGGCGAACCCGCTGCGCGTGGTCGGCTCGATGTCGGCGGTGACGACGCAGGCCGACGCCGAGAACGCCGCCATCGGCGCCGACGCCGACCTCCACGCGGCCTTCCCGCAGATCCCGACTCAGCTCAGCGAGGCCCAGCTGCGCGGGCGGGTGACCGTGTTCGCGCCGGACTTCGCGCCGCAGAACGCCCCGACCGCGGACTTCCTCGCCAACTGGATCGACAACCAGCTCCCGCTGCGCACCACGATCGAGGACTTCGACCTCGACCCCGGCGACCCCGACTACCAGCGGCTGGTCAACGGCCTCGCCACGAGCTCCGCCACCTTCCCCGTCGCCGGCATCCTCGCCAGCGCGCGCACGATCATGGCCTCCCAAGGCTGGACGGCGGCCCAGATCGCCTCCGGCATCGCCGGCCTGCGCGCCGACCTCGCCGGGAAGTCATGGTCCTGGCTCTTCAACCGCATGGCCAGCCGCACGGCCGCGTTTCACGGCCAGGGCGTCGTCTTCGTCAGCCAGAGCCTGCCGGCGGCGAAGCGCCGGCCGACGCTCCTCCACGAGCTGGTGCACGCCTACGCCCACGCGGACTACCGTCGCTGGGTCGCTGCCACGACCTCCCCGCGCGTCTTCAACGAGGGCTTCACGGAGACCCTCACCCGCCAGGCGCTGACGCCCCAGGAGCTCGCGGCACGCAGGAGCTACCAGGGCAGCGTCGACGTCGTGCGGCAGCGGATCCTCGCCTTCGTCTCGATGGACGACCTCGCGCGGGCTTTCTACGGCGGCGAGGTCTGGCGGCTCGAGGGGCGCTCGCAGGTGGCGCAGGAGATGTTCGAGCGGCAGATCGGCATCGCCGCCGGCGCCACCCGGGCGGAGGAGATCTCGCAGTCCCGCACGGGCGCCGGCTTCGTGCTCGAGGTCACTGCCGGGGCCCACTATCGCCTCGCCAATCTCGGCAGCGACGAGAGCACACCCAAGCCCGAGCACGAGACCTTCCTGCGCGACACCATCCTGCCGCGGCTGCGCGCCGACGCCGCCCTCCACCTGCGCTTCGTCGGTCACGCCGACGCCACCGGCGCCGCGAGCCACAACCTCGCCCTCTCCCGCCGCCGCGCCGCCGCCTTCTACCGCCTGGTCGAAAGCCTCGGCGTGCCGCGCGCTCAGCTCCGCGACCGCGGCACGCCGGCCGGCGGCGGCGACACGGCACCCACCGCCGCCAACACCGACGTCCACGGCCGGGCCTTCAACCGGCGCGTCGAGCTGTTCGTCGAGCGCTGAGCCTTCTCGGGCCCTCGAGACGCGGCGGGCGGCTCGAATGCGGGTCGCCGATCTTGCTGCCTGCCGGATCGGTCCGTTCGCGGCCTCGAAGTGCAGCGGGCATCGGGCGCGGCGCCCTCGCCGCCTGGCGGCCGCTCGGGCTCGAGGTCGAATAGACTCCCGGGTGTGAAGCGATTCCCCGCCGCCGTCTCTCTCGCCCTTCTCGCCTGCTGCGCGCCGCTCGCGGCCGCGACCTCCGAGGTCGTGGAGCTGCGCAACCTGGGCTACGCGGAGCTCGAGAACGAGCAGCCGGCCAACGCCGAGGCGATCTTCCGGCGGCTCGTCGCGCTGGCGCCGGACGATCCGCTCGGCCACGCGAACCTCGCGGTGGCGGCGCTGCGGCAGCAGAAGTTCGAGGAGGCCCGCGCCGCGATCGAGAAGGCGCTGGCGCTCGACCCGAGCTCCGGGCGGCTGCTCGCGATCCAGGCCGACGTCCTGCAGTGGAGCGGCGCCAGCGAGGAGGCGCTGCCGCTCTACCGGCGGGCCGCCGAGCTCGAGCCCGACGACGTCGAGCTCCAGTACGCCCTCTACCGGCATCTCACCACCGTCTCGCGGGAGCCCGACGAGGCGGTGCTCGACGCCACGCTCGCCCGGCTCGTGGCGCTGCGGCCGGAGAACGTCGTCGTCCTGCTCCAGCAGGGGCGGCGGGCGCTCGCCGCGGGCGATCGCACGACGGCCAGCGGCGCCTTCCTGCGCATCGGCGAGCTCCTGTGGCAGGCGCCGCCGGGATCCGACGGCCTCCTGCAGGGGGTCATCGAAGCGCTCAACGCCAACGACCTGGCGGCCGCCGCCCTCCCCGCCCAGCGGCTGGAGAACGTCCTCAAGATCACGCCCATGTACCGCGAGAGCCTGCGCGAGCTCAGCAGCGGGATCCAGGGGATCCCGCTCGCGCGCCTGCGCGACGAGCCGCCCGTGGCGGCCTTCGGCCAGCCCGTGCCGGTGCGCTTCGTGGCCGAGCGCTGGTCGGAGGTCCCGGGGGCCGGCGGCGCGCTGGCGGTCGGCGACTTCGACGGCGACGGCCAGCCGGACGTGGCGCGGGTGACGGCCGGCGAGCCGCCGCGGCTGGAGCTGCGCCTTTCGGCAAGGGAAGCGCCCGCGCCCGTCACCCTCCCGGCGCCGGCCGTCACCGGGCTCCTCGCCGCCGACCTCGACAACGACGGCCTCCTGGACCTCCTGGGCCACGGCCCGTCCGCCGTCCGCTTCTGGCGCAACGGCGCCGCCGGCTTCGCGGACGCCACCGCCGAGCTCGGGCTGGCTGCGGCCGGCGGCGGCGCCGGCACCGTGATCGACTTCGACATCGAGGGCGATCTCGACCTCGTCCTCGGCGGGCCGGGGCTCGAGCTCTATCGCAACAACCTGCAGGGCCCGCTCGAAGCGGTGGGCTCGAAGGTGCTGCCCGAGGTCGCCGGCGAGGTCCGCGCCGTCGTCGCGAGCGACCTCGACCGCGACGGCGATCTCGACCTCGCCCTGGCCGGCGCGGGCGGCGTGCGCTGGCTCGACAACCTGCGCCAGGGCGAGCTTCGCGACCGCACGGCGGACGCGAGCCTCGCCGCCGGCGACGGCGTGGCGAGCCTGGCGGCGGCCGACCTCGACGGCGACGGCCTGCCCGAGCTCGTGGCGGCGGGCGCGGGGGTCGAGGTGCTGCACAACGACGGCGGCCGCTTCTCGCCGTGGGCGCCGGCCGCGGCCCTGCGCACGAGGGCCGCCTTCGCCGCCGTCGTCGCGTTCGACGCCGACAACGACGGCGTGCTCGATCTGGGGGTGGCCGGCCCGGGCGGCGTCGCCGTGGCCGCGCAGCGGAGCGGCGGTTTCGGCTTCCTCGAGGTGGACGGCGGCGCGGCGGCCGCCACGGCGCTGGCCGCGGCCGACCTCGACGGCGACGGCGATCTCGATCTCGTCGCCCACGGCCCGAGCGGTCTCTTCCGGCTCGCCAACGAGGGCGGCAACCGCAATCACTGGCTCAAGGTGCGGCTGCGCGGCCTGACCAAGGGCAACAGCAAGAACAACGTGCTCGGCTTCGGCGCCGCCGTCGAGGTCCGCGCCGGCGCCGCCTACCAGTTCCGCGAGGCGAGCTCCGACAGCGTCCACTTCGGGCTCGGCGCCCGCGACCGGGCCGACCTGCTGCGCGTCGTGTGGACCAACGGCGTGCCGCAGAACCGGCTCGACCCCCGGCTCGACCAGTGGATCGTCGAGGAGCAGCTGCTCAAGGGCAGCTGCCCCTTCCTCTACGTGCTCGCCGACGGCGAGATCCGGTTCGTGACGGATCTCCTGTGGAACGCCCCGGCCGGCCTGCCCCTGGCGCCGGGGGTGTGGGCGCCGGCCGACCCGAGCGAGCTCGTCGTCGTCGGCGAGGTGGCCCCCGAGGGCGGCCGCTGGGACCTGCGGATCACCGAGGAGCTCTGGGAGGCCGCCTTCCTGGACGCCGTGCGCCTGTGGGTGGTCGATCACCCCGCCGACGTCACGGTGGCCAGCAACCTCAAGGTCGGCGCCGGCGAGCCCGGCGACGACCGGGTGCTCGCGGCCCGCGACCTCGAGCCGGTGGCCGCGGCCTGGGACGCCGCCGGCCGCGACGTCACCGCGATCGTGCGCGACCGCGACGAGGTCTACGCCGACGGCTGGCGGAAGAGCCCCTACCAGGGCGTCGCGGCGGAGCCCTGGGCCTTTACCTTCGACCTCGGCGCCGCTCCCGGCGGCCCCGTCCGCCTGCTGCTCGACGGCTGGATCTTCCCCGCCGACGCCAGCCTCAACCTCGCCGTCGCCCAGCGCACGGACCTCGCCGCCGCCATGCCGCGGCTCGAGGTCGAGACGGCGGCGGGCTGGCAGGTGCTCCTCGAGCGCATGGGCCACCCGGCCGGCAAGACGAAGACCCTCGTCGTCGACACGCCGCCGCTGCCCGCCGGAGCCCGCCGGCTGCGCATCGTCTCCGGGCAGTGGCTGTCGTGGGACCGCATCGCCTGGTCCACGGCGCCGGCGGACGGCGAGCCCCGCGTCGCGGCGCGCCTCGACCCGGCGCTCGCCGAGCTGCGCTACCGCGGCTTCTCCGCCCTCGAGCGCGCCGCCCCCAACGCCCCGCACCGCTTTGACTACTCGCGCACGCGGACGGAGTCGCCGTGGCTCCCGTTCCCGGGCCGCTACACGCGCTACGGCGACGTGCGCGAGCTGCTCGCAAGCGCCGACGACCGCTCCGTCATCCTCGCCCCGGGGGACGAGATTCGCCTCGAGTTCGAGGCCGCGGCCCTGGCGCCGCCGCCGCCGGGCTGGCGCCGGACGCTCTTTCTCGAGAGCCACGGCTGGGACAAGGACGCCGACCGCAACACCTTCGCGGCCGAGAGCGTCGAGCCCTTGCCGTTCCGGGCCATGCGGCGGTACGGCGAGGAGCCGGCGGACCGCGCGGATCTGGTCGAGTACCGGGCGGAGTGGCTGACCCGAGAGGTCGGGGACCGGCCCTAGCCGCCGTCAGTCGTCGAGCCGCACGACCGCCTCGCCCACGCCCACGTCGACGTAGATCCGGGCCGCGCCCGTCCCGTCGCGCCAGCTCGCCTCGCTGCCGATCAAGAACGAGCGCTCGCCGTCGACCCAGCCGTCGGGCACGAGGAGCTCGGTGTCCCCGATCCCCGCGTCGACGTGGACGGAGCGCACGAACCTGGCGGCGAGCTCCACGGAAGCCTCGCCGACGCCGAGATCCAGCTCGAGGTCGCCCTGGGTCCCCTTCACCGTCAGCTCGCCGACCCCCATGTCGACCGCCAGCGGCCGATCGGCTGGATGGCGCACCCACGCCTCGATCTCGAGGCTGTCCCACCAGCGCCACTTGGAGTACGGGGCCACTTCGACGACGACGCTGCCGCGACGTTCCCGGACCTCGAGCTCGACCTCGTCGAGATGCTCGTCGCAGCTCTCGGTGTGCCGCTTGCAGCGTCCCGTCACCTCGATCGAGAGCTCCGCTCCCGAAACCCCCTCGATCGTGAGCTCGCCGACCGGAAAGTCGATCCGCACCTCCTGGTCGGGTGACAGCGTCGCCCGACCCTCGAGCACCCGCTCGCCGGCCACGACCGGCCCGGCCGACAACAGGCCTGCAATACCCAGCGCGATGAATCTGCTCATGACCTCCTCCCGTCCTTCCAAGACTCCATACGACCCTCGAGGGCCGAGGTTGCGACCGGGCTGCCGGCGGGAGGCGGATCAGGAGGCGGTCAGGAGCTCCCGGAACGCCGCTTCGTCGAGGATCTCGACGCCGAGCTTCTGCGCCTTGTCGTACTTCGAGCCCGGGTCCTCGCCCACGACGACGTAGCTCGTCCTGGCGCTGACCGACGAGACGACGCGGCCGCCGCGGGCTTCGATCTCGCGCCTCGCCTCTTCCCGCGTCATCCCTGCCAGGGCCCCCGTGAGCACGAACTTGAGGTTCTCGAACGGGCCCGTCGCCGCGCTGGCGGGCTCGCTCTCGACGAGGCGGATCCGCCCGTCGAGCAGCGCGTCGAGGACCTCGACGGTGTGCTCCTCGCGGAAGAAGCCGGCGATCGCCGCGGCCATGATCGGGCCGACCCCCTCGACCGCCGTGAGCGCCTCCTCGTCGGCGGCGCGCAGCGCCGCCAGAGTGCCGAAATGCCGCGCCAGCTGGCGGGCCACCGTGGCTCCCACCTCGGGGATCCCCAGTCCGTAGAGGAACCGCGGCAGCTCGGCGCGGGCCGCCCGGGCGAGCCCCGCGACGAGGGCGCCGGCCGACTTCTCCGCGAAGCCCTCTAGCGGCGTGAGCTGCTCCGCCTTCAGGTCGAAGAGGTCGGGCAGGTGCTTCACGAGTCCCTCCGCCACGAGGAGCCTCGCCGTCTCCTCTCCCAGGCCTTCGACGTCGAGCGCGTGGCGCGACCCGAGGTGGATGATGCGGCCGGCCAGCTGGGCCGGACAGTCGAGGCTGTTGGGACAGACGGAGAAAGGACCGCGCTCGACGAGCGGGGTGCGGCACGACGGGCACCGCGCCGGCATCCGGAAGGCCCGCGCCCGGCGCCGGCCCTGCTCGGGGATCCACTCGAGGACCTGAGGGATCACGTCGCCGGCTCGTTGGACCGCCACCAGGTCGCCCTTGCGGACGTCCTTGCGCGCCACCTCCTCGCGGTTGTGGAGCGTCGCGCGGCTGACGGTGACGCCGCCGATCACCACCGGCTCCAGCATGGCCACGGGGGTGACGACCCCGGTACGGCCGACGCTGGCGACGATGTCGAGCAGGCGGGTGACCGCGCGGCGGGGCTGGAACTTCATGGCGAAGGCCCAGCGGGGATGATGGGAGGTCGTTCCCAGCTCCCGCCGCGCGGCGAGGTCGTCCAGCTTGACGACCACGCCGTCGATCTCGTACGGCATCTCCTCGCGCTTGGCCGTCATCTCGCGGAAGTAGTCGCGAATCTGCGCGGCGGTCTCGACCCGCCGCCTCTCGTCCGTGACGCGGAAGCCCCATTCGACCAGGGCGGCCAGGATCTCCCAGTGGGTGGCGGCCGCGAAGCCCTCGGCGGCGAGCACGTCGTAGACGAAGATGTCGAGCGGTCGGCGGGCCGTCAGCCTGGAGTCGAGCTGCCGCAAGGCCCCCGCCGCGGTGTTGCGCGGGCTGGCGAACGGGGGCTTGCCTTCGGCCACGAGGCGCGCGTTGTACTCCTCGAACGGCGCGATCTCGATGATGACCTCGGCCCGCACGCTCAAGAAGCGAGGGACCGCCCGCGCCGCAGCGCGGAGCCGCAGCGGCACCGTGGCGATGGTGCGGGCGTTGGCCGTGATGTCCTCGCCCGCGACGCCGTTGCCGCGCGTCGCCGCGCGCGTCAGCAGCCCGTCCTCGTAGACCAGCTCGAGGGAGGCGCCGTCGAACTTCGGCTCGAGCACGTAGGCGACGCTCGCGCCCTCGCCGAGCGCCCGGCGCACCCGCTCGTCGAAGCGGTCGATCGCTTCCTCGTCCGCGTCGGAGTCGAGCGACAGCATCGGCGCGGCGTGGGCGACGGTCGCGAACCCTTCGAGCACCGCGCCGCCGACCCGCCGGGTCGGGGAGTCGATCGTGGCCAGCTCGGGGTGCGCCGCCTCGAGGTCGCGCAGCTCGCGGAAGAGCGCGTCGAACTCGGCGTCGGAGATCTCCGGCGCGTCGCGGACGTGGTACAGCTCGTTGTGGCGCTCGATCAGGTCCCGGAGCTCGACGATCCGCGCCTCGGCCTGCGGTCGATCCATCGGCGCCGGCTCAGGCCGTGAGCGTCTCCCAGTCGGAGTCCGGCGCGTCGGTGGCGATCGCCAGCCCGCCGTCCGCCCCCACGAAGGCCGGGTCCTTGACGACCCGCACCTTGCCGCCGCCGACCTCCTTCAATGCCTCCTGCAGCGCGGCCCCGAGGCCGCTGATGAGCGAGCTGCCGCCGGTCAGGATGACGTTGTTGCGCACCTTCGCCTGGTACTCCGGCTCGACCCGGGAGATGAGATCGAGCATCGCTTCGACGACCGGCGGCACGAGGCTCGCGCAGGCCGTGCGCATCTCCTCGGTGATGTCGAACTTGGTCGGCCGTCCCTGCACCGGCGCGGTCACCATGATCTTGCCGCTGAGCTCGCCGACGAAGCTGCCGCTCTCCTTCCAGGCCGTCACCATGTGGCGGGAGAAGTTCGCCTCGGGGAAGCGGGCCTGGATGAGCTGCTGCAGCTGCTCGTCGATCGAGTCCCCGGCCGCCGTCAGCGTCTTCTGGTCCTCGTCGCGGGGATAGCGCCCGTTCATGACGCAGAGATCGGTCGTCCCGGCACCGATGTCGACGATGAGCGCGTGGAGCAGGGCATCCAGCCCGTAGGCCACGGCGAAGGGCTCGGAGACGATCATCAGCGACTCGACGAGCCCGGCCATGGCCGAGCGCAGCTGCTGCTTGTTGACCCGCATCGCCTCCGCGGGCACGCCCACCACCGCCCGCACCGCGCGCCCCTCCTCGCGTGCCGCCTCGGTGCCGGCGAGCGAGAGGACGTGCTTGAGCAGCTCGCGGACGGCGCGGGCGTCGCGGTCGGCCCCTTCCTTGATGAGACCCCGCTCGAGGGGGCGGTGGAGATCGAGCATCAGCCGGTTCTCGAGCGCCTCCTCGCCGATCAGGACCTCTTTCTTGACCACCCGCCGCGCCACCATGTCGAGCGGCCAGCCGACGTAGCTCAGCACGAGTTGACGCGCACCGGTGGAGGCGGACACCGCGCTGCGCGAGGTCCCCAGGTCGACTCCGACGCTCAGCGGCGTCCGTTGTTCTGCCATGCTCTTTTCAGCTCCCCAGCGTCAGGTTCGGATTGAGCTCCAGAGCATAGCTCCTTATGCCTTCGAAGAGAGCCTCCGCCAGGTACTCCCGGTACGCGGGACTCGCCAGCAGCTGCGCCTCTTCTTCGTTCGACAGGCAGCCGATCTCCGCCAGGATGGCCGGCATGTCGGTTCCGATGAGCACTCCGAACGGCGCCGACTTGACGCCGCGGTCCTCCACCCACGGGTTGATCGCCCGCAGGGACTTGAGGAGCCCGTGCTGCACGGCGCCCGCCAGCCGCCGCGACTCCTCGCGCCGGACGCCGGCGTAGACCCTCTCGAGCGCCTCGCGGAACTCGCCCAGGGAGAGCTCCGAGCCGAGGTTCTCCCGCGCCGCCAGACGCTGCAGCCCTTCGTCCTGGGTCGGCCCCAGGTAGAAGGTCTCCACCGCTCGCACTCCGGGCTCCGAGAACCAGTTGACGTGGATCGAGACGAAGATGTCGCCCCGCGCCGCGTTGGCGAGCTTGCCGCGATCGGCCAGCGAGATCGTGCGATCGTCGGTACGGGTCAGCGCGGCCTCGAAGCCGTCCGCCACGAGCAGCCTCGCCAGCCGTTCGGCCAGGTCGAGGGTGATCGTCTTCTCCTCGACGCCGGCGGCGCTCGCCGTGCCGGAGTGCTCGCCGCCGTGGCCCGCGTCGATGACCACCCGGCGGACCGAGAACGGCAGGACAGAGCGGTCGAGAGGGGTGGCCGAGCTCGCCTCGAAGGCGACGCCCGGAGCGGCCCGCGCCGGCGGCGGCGGCGGCGCCGCGACGAGGACGACGGCGCGCTCGGCCGCGGCCGGCCCGCTCGGCAGGAGGCCGAGGCTCGCCACGGCGAAGGACAGGGCGGCGGCGCCTCCCAGGGCGGCGATCCAGAGCGACGCCCGCCGCACTCGCCGCCACCGCCGGCGGCGCGCGATCGCCGGCGCGGGCACGCCGAAGACCGTCGCGTAGTTGTCCTCGAACGCCTCGCGCAGCAGCCGGCGGCGCAGTGCCCGGGCGTTGTCCATTCGCGTCTAATCCACTCCGGAATCAATCGGTTACGGTGGCGGCCGGTCTGATGGCCGGATGCTAGCAGACCTCCGGGACGGGCGCAGCAGAGCCCGCGGCGGGGCGCGGCCTCTGCTAGCCTGCGGCGGTGGCCACGACCCGACCGCCATCCGGGCCGGCGCCCGTCGACCGCTCCTCCAGCGCGCCTCGGGACGACCCGGACTGGCGGGCCGACGCGCTCGCCAGAAGCCGCCACTCGCGGCTCGGCGACGAGCTTCGCGAGCCGCTCGTGGACCGCGACGAGCGCCGCGCCGAGGCGGTCTGCGGCGAGATCACCCGCCGGGCGCTGGGGGACTTCGCCCCGGCCCTCGCTCTCCTGCCGGCGGCGCAGCGGCGCCGGGTGCGGGCGCTCGCCGCGTTCGGGCTGACGCTCTTCGACTTCGCCCGCCAGCCCGGCCTCGACGGCGAGAGGCTCGCGCAGATCAACCGCTGGTCGTTCGACCTCGAGTCGACCCTGGCGGGATCGCCTCCCGGCCAGCCCGTCTTCGTCCTGCTGGCCGCGACCCACGCCGAGAGCCCCTGGCCGGAGGAGGCCCTGCTCGCGCTGGCCGGCTGCGCGCGCCGCCGCGCGCTACGGCCGCGGGCGGCCTCGCGCGCCGTCCTCGAGCGGGACGCGGCGCGGCTCGCCGCGGCGCTCTCGGGGGCGCTGCTCGCGGCGCCCTCCGAGCCCGTCGTCGAGGGGCTCGCCGCCCTGCTGCGAGCGCAGCGGCTCCTCGCTCTCGGCTCGGATCGCCGGCGCCGGCAGGCCGGGCTCGCCCGCGACGAGCTGCCGGAGGAGTGGGAGGGCGGGCCGGCCTCGCGCGCCGAGCTCGGCGCGGCGGTGCGCCGGGAGTGCCGGCGGCTCGCCGCGGCCCTCGAGCCGAGCGACTGGATCCACGCCCTGCCGCGCGGCTGGCGCCGCGCCGCGAGCTACGCCCTCCTGGCGGCCCGGCGGCTCGTGCGGCGCTACGCCACGCTCGCGGCCGAGGCTCTCGCCTCGCCACCGCGCCTCGGCGCCGGCGAGCGGCTGCGGCTCGTCCTGAGCGCCCGCTGGCGGCGGCTCTGACCGGCTCACGTCCGCCAGAACGACCACGACCGCGGCACGAATCGGGGCACCCGCCGGCAGTACTCCTCGTACGGACTGCCGAACCGCTCGCGCAGCTCGCGCTCCTCGAGGAGCACGACGATCCACAGCCCCACGACGGTGGCGATCGCCAGCCAGTAGACCGCGGGGAAGTTGATCACCAGGCTGAAGCCCGCCACGCCGATCATGAGGTCGAGATAGCGCGGGTTGCGAGTGTGGGCGTAGATCCCCTCCGTCAGGAGGCGGCCGGGGTCGCTCTCGCGCAGCTCCGGCACCCCTACGAGAATCCGCAGCGTGAGGTGCTTGCGGCACCGCAACTCGATCACGACCGCCAGGCCGTAGAGCGCCAGCCCGAGGACGGAGAGCGGCCAGCGGAAGGGGTACCGGGCGGCGAGCGCGGGCTCGCGCCACGACCAGAACGCGTAGCCGAGGGCGGCGAGCAGCGGCAGCATGGCGAGGAAGGTCCACCGCGGGCCGAGCCGGCGCCAGAACCGCGCCAACGGATGGACGACCACCCAGAACAGAAGCGCCGGCGGCATGCTGATCCACAGCAGCAGCGCCAGGTAGTAGCGCCCGGCCTCGATCCAGGGCGCCGCCGTCAAGCGGTCTCCCAGCGCCGGGCCAGGCGCCGCGCCAGCCAGAGAAAGACGGCCGCCGCCGCCGCCAGCACCCCGACCTGGGGGAGGAGGTCGACGAGCCCTCCCGCAACGCCTACGGCCGGATCGTCGTACCAGAAGACCTTCAGGAAGCCATCGAGCGCCCAGCCGTTGAACGTGAGCTTGGCGAGCGTGTCCATGAAGTCGGGCATCACGAAGCGGGGCACCATGCTGCCGCCGAGCGCCGACATGACGAGGATGACGATCGTCGAGACGCCGCCGAGCTGGGCGCGGCTCTTGCACGCCGTCGCCAGCAGGAGCGCGAACGCGGCCGCGGCGGCGCCGGTGACGAGGACCATCAACGCGAAGCCCGCGAGCCGCTTCGCGGTGAAGAGATCGAGCCCGAAGGCCAGCGCGCCCCAGAGGAACATCAGCGTCACCTGCAGCGCCCCCAGCAGCGAGTAGAAGAGCCACCGTGCCCGCAGCAGCTCGCCCATGCCGAGCCGCGACGAGAGAAGCCGGTCCAGGGTGCCGGACTCCTGGTCCTCGAGCAGGGTGCCCGCCGCGGCGACCGTCGAGAAGAGCAGGAACATGACGCCGATGCCGGCCGCGTAGTACGCCACCATCGACGGGCTCTTCTTCTCCTCCCCCTCGCCGGCTTCGTCGTGCGCCGCGGTGACCTCGGCGGCGACGAGGCTGCCGGCGCCGCCCGTCCCGCCACCCGTCCCGCCGCCCGCGGCCGTCACCGTCGAGATGAGACTCTTGACGTCGCCCAGGGCGACCCGCTGCTGCTGCGTCAGGCCGCCGCCGCCGAAGTCCTCGAGCGCCTCCAGGCCGCGCTCCATGAGCACCCCCGGCGAGGTCTGGAACGCGGCGGCCTGCAGCAGGCCGTTGACGGTGTACCGGGCGAGCGGATTCGAGGCGTCGTGGATCAGCTCCAACGGCGCGCCGGTCGCGCCGAAGTCGCCGTAGCTGTCGCCAAAGCCCGCGCGGACGACCACGGCCGCGGCGGCGCCGCCGCGCCGCACCTCGCGCAGCGCGGTCTCCCGCGTCCAGCGCTCGCCGGCGCCGCCGTCGTCGCCCGGCGCGGACGCCGTGACCTCGAGTCCGTCCTGGGCGGCGACGGTGGCCAGGAAGCGCGCGCTGATCGCCGTCCCGTCCTCGTCGACCACCAGCACCTTCAGGGCTTTCGGCCCGCCGTCGCCGCCGCCGCCCAGGTTGCCGAAGATGAGCGCGAAGATCGAGAAGAAGACCAGCGGCACGAGGAAGGTCAGGAAGAGCGCGGCGCGGTCCCGGGTGAGGTTGGTCCAGGCCAGGCGCATGACGGTGGCGATCATTCGCGCAGCTCCCGGCCCGTGAGGTGGATGAACACGGCCTGCAGGCTCGGCGCCTCGATCTCGACGTCGAGAACGCGTCCTCCCGCCATCGCCACCCTCTCGAGCAGCCCGGGCAGCTCTTCCGCCAGATCGGCGAGGGAGCCCCTCAAGGTCGAGCCGTCGAGCTCGAAACCGCCGGGCGCGGCGATCGGCGCCGCCAGCCGCAGGGTGACGCGCCGCCCGGGGCCGACCGTCTCCTCGACGAGCTGCTGGAACGTGCCGCTGGCCACGTCGCGGCCGTGGTCGAAGATGACGATGCGGTCGGCCACCTTCTGGGCCTCGTCGAGCTGGTGGGTCGTCAGGAGGAGCGCCGCCCCGGCGGAGCGCAGCTCGCCGAGCATCTCCCAGATCCGCTCGCGGCTCTGCGGGTCGACGCCGACCGTCGGCTCGTCGAGCAGCACGACGTCCGGTCGATGGAGGATGCCGCACGCGATGTTGAGCCGGCGCTTCATGCCCCCGGAGAAGGTCGCCACCCGGTCGTGCCGGCGGCCCTCGAGGCCGATCCACTCGAGCGCCCACTCGATCCGCTCGCCGAGGCTCTCGGCGCCGCTGAGCTCGCCCCAGAGCCGCAGGTTCTCGGCCGCCGTCAGCAGCGGGTACAGGGCGATCTCCTGGGGCACGAGACCGAGCCGCCCGCTGGTGCGGGCGGCCGCGGCCGAGCCGTCGAGCCGCTGACCGAAGATCTCGAGGGTCCCCGAGTCGAGCCGCACCCGCTCGACCAAGGAGCGCACGAGCGTCGTCTTGCCGGCGCCGTTGGGGCCCAGCAGCGCCAGCCACTCGCCGGCCTCGAGGGTGAGCGACGCCCCCGCCAGGGCCGGCGTGTCGCCGAAGCGCTTGGCCGCGTTCTCGACCTTCAGGGCCGGGACGGCCGTCACCGCGGCTGCCTCGATGCGGCGTCCATCCGGACTCTACGGCGGACCGCCCCCCGGGGTTGCGGGGGGGCCGCCGCCGCGGAGCCGCTGTCCGCGGGCCCTCAGTGCACGACCTCGGTCTCGCACAGGGTGAAGGGCGCGATGGCCACGTCGAAGAGCTCGCCGTCCCCCGTGACCATCTGGTAGGAGCCCTCCATCCTGCCGACCTCGATCGCCAGCGGGCAGCCCGAGGTGTACTGGAAGGACTCGCCGGGGGCGAGGATCGGCTGCTCGCCCACGACGCCGGGGCCGCGGACCTCCTCCACCCGCCCCGAGCCGTCCGTGATCACCCAGTGGCGCGTCAGCAGCTGCACGGTGTCCGCGCTCTCGTTGCGGATGGTGACCGTGTAGAGGAAGAACCAGCGGCCGCGGGCCGGCTGCGAGCGCTGCGGATCGAACCGCGGGTCTACCCGCACGCGGACGCCGCGGGTGACTGCCTCGGAAGAAAAACCGCTCTCCGGTTTCGACGGTTTCGACGAGCTCACGGCGTCCTGTTCTATCACGACGGCCCGCCGCCAGCCACGGGTGGCGCGGCCCGTCGGAACGCGATCCCCAGGCGGTCGAACAGGAAGGCGTACTCGAAGGCCCGCTCGCGCAGGTAGGCGTAGCGGCCCGAGGGTCCGGTGTGTCCGGCGCTCAGGTTGGTCTTGAGCAGGAGGAGGTTGTCGTCGGTCTTGAGGGCGCGCAGCTTCGCCACCCATTTCGCCGGCTCCCAGTACTGCACTCGCGGATCGTGGATCCCGGCGGTCACGAGGATGTGCGGATAGCTCGCCGGGGCGACGTTGTCGTAGGGGGAGTACGACAGCATGTAGTCGAAGTGCTCCTCGACCCGGGGGTCTCCCCACTCCTCGTACTCGGTCACGGTCAGCGGGATGGAGTCGTCCAGCATGGAGTTGACGACGTCGACGAAGGGCACGTGGGCGATCACGACGCGGAAGAGATCGGGCCGCAGGTTGGCCACCGCGCCCATCAGGAGCCCGCCGGCGCTGCCGCCGCGGACGGCCAGCCGGTCGGAGCTCGTGTAGCCGGTCGCGATCAGGTGCTCGGCGACGGCGATGAAATCGCTGAAGGTGTTGCGCTTGGCGAGCATCTTGCCCGCGTCGTGCCAGGTCTCCCCCAGCGCCGCGCCGCCCCGGACGTGGGCGATGGCGAAGACGAAGCCGCGATCGAGCAGCGTCAGGTTGAGCGACGAGAAGGACGGCTCCACCGTGATGCCGTAGGCGCCGTAGGCGTAGAGCAGGCACGGATTCGATCCGTCCAGCTCGATGCCTTGACGATGGACGATCGACACCGGCACGGCGACGCCATCCGCCGAGCTCGCCTCGAGACGCCGGGTCATGTAGTTCGCCGGCTCGTGGCCGCCGACCACCTCCTCGCGCTTCCGCGTCACGAGGCGGCGCCGCGCCACGTCGTAGTCGAACGTCGTCCACGGCGTCACGAGCGACGAGTAGGAGAAGCGGTAGTCGGGCGAATCGAACTCCGGGTTCGGCGCGGAGCCGAGCGAGCAGACGGTCTCCGGGAGCGGGACGAGGTGCGGCGCCGAGCCGTCGAACGGCAGAACGGCGAGCCGCGCGAACCCGGCCTTGCGCTCGCGCACGATGATCCGATCGCGAAAGACGTCGATCCCTTCGACCGTCACGTCCTCGCGATGGGGGAGGATCTCCGCTCCGTCCGCGAGCGCCGTCGCGCCGAGCGGCACCGCCAGGACCCGGAAGTTCTTCGCGTCGAGGTTGGTGCGCACGTAGAACCGGTCGCCGCGGTGATCGAGGTCGTACTCCACGCCCTGCCGCCGGGCGACGAAGAGCCGCGGCACGGCCGCCGGGTCGCGGCTCTCCAGCAGGTGGACCTCCGAGCTCGTGGCGCTGCCGGAGGTGACGAGAACGTACTCGCGGCTGCGCGTCACGCCCACCGACACGAAGTAGCGCTCGTCGGGCTCCTCGAAGACCACCTCGTCGCCCGCCCGCGAGCCGAGCCGATGGCGGTGGACGCGGCAGGGGCGGTGCGCCGCGTCCGCCGTCGTGTAGTAGAGCGTCCGGCCGTCCGCGCCCCACGCCAGCGAGTAGTAGATCGGGGCGATCCGGTCCGCCAGCAGCTCGCCCGCGTCGAGGTCCCGGATGACGAGCGTGAAGTCCTCGCCGCCTTCCGTGTCGTACGAGTAGGCCAGCAGCCGGTGGTCGGGGCTGACCTCGAGATCGCCCAGGCGGAAGAACTCGCGGCCCGCGGCCAGCGCGTTGACGTCGAGCAGGATCTCCTCCGCCCCCGGCGGCGAGGCCCGCCGCCGGCAGTAGATCGGGTAGGCCCGCCCCCGCTCGGTGCGCAGGTAGTACTCGTAGGCGCCGTCGCGGGCCGGCGGCGAGCTGTCGTCCTCGCGGATCCGGGCCAGCATCTCAGCGTAGAGTGCCTCTTGCAGCTCCTCCGTGTGGCGCATCATCGCTTCGGTGTACGCGTTCTCGGCCTCGAGATGCTCCCGGACCTCCGGCGCGTCGCGGTCGCGCAGCCACGCGTAGTCGTCTCGCCGCTCGCGGCCGTGGATCGAGCTTCGGGCCGCGCGTCTGCGCGCCGCCGGCGGTCGGGGCTTCACGGCGCGCGGCCGGCTCCACGCCTCGCCGTGAGACGTCCCAGCGCCTGCAGCCGCTCGAGGTGGGCGACGATCTGGCGCTCCGCGAGCCTCCAGGCCTGGCGCGGCGCGTCCTCGTAGACCACGGGCACCATGGCCGCCGCCTCCCTTAGCCCCCGGCGCCAGGCCCGCAAGACCTTCTCCTCGCGCCAGCGGCGATGCTCGCGGTACTCGCGGAGCTTGCCGAGGGCGTCGAGGATCACCGGGCCGTGGGCCGGGAAGAGGGTCCGCGGAGCCAGGTCGATCAGCCGGTCGAGGGTGGCCAGGTACTGCGTCATGTCGCCCTCGGGCGGATCGATCACGATCGTGCCGAGACCCGCGAGCACGTCGCCGGCGAGCAGCGATCCGAGCTCTTCGTGCAGGAAGCACAGGTGACCGCGGGCGTGCCCCGGCGTGTGCAGCGCCCGCACCGTGAACTCGCCGTCGGGGCCGCCGAGCCGACGGGTCTCGCCGTCCGCGATCTCGCGATCGACGGCGAGGCGGCCGGCCAGACGGTGCGCGGTCTCCGCGTGGGCGGCGATCGGCAGCCCGAGGCGCCGCGCGAGCGCCGCCGCGCCGCCGACGTGATCGGGGTGATGGTGGGTCAGCCAGATCTCCACCGGCAGCCGTCCGTGGCGCTCGGCGAGCGCCGCGACCGCCGCCGCCAGCCAGTCGACCTCGCGCGTCGCGGCCGACCCCGGATCCACGAGCACGCAGGTGCGGGTCCCCAGCAGATAGCAGTTCGTGTAGGAGGCGGGCGGCAGGGTGGGGGTCCGAAGGGGCAGGAGCACGACGCCGGGGCGGAACTCGATGCGCCGGAACGGCCCGAGGTTCTCCTCGGCCGGCTCCTCCAGGCGGGGCAGGCCGGCGACCGGCCCCTCCTCGTCGAGCACCCGGAGGATGTGGAGGATGGGAGGCGCCGTGATGACCCGCCCCCGGCGCCAGAGCGCGATCGCGTCGGCCGGGCGGATCCACTCCCCGCGCACCGCCTCACGGCCGTCCGCCTGCGGCTGGACGTCCTCGGAGGCGTCCCACTCGAGGAGGAAGAAGCGGTTGTCGAACCGCAGCGGGCCGAGCGGCGGCGTCAGCCAGCGGCCCGCGTAGACCAGCCGCGAGGCGTCGAGCTCGACGCCGGTCGCGGCCGCGACGCCGGCCAGCCCGATCTCCCTGGCGCCGAGCGCGGCGCGCAGCTCGGGCAGGCGCGCGCCATGGGCCGCCGTCAGACCCGGGAGCACGCCCGTCTCCTCGAAGAGCTCGCGCAGCGCCGCCACGGCGACCCCCGGGGCGAGGATCGGGGCGAGCCTGCCGAGGCCGTCGGTCACGGCCTCCGGCATCGCGGCCTCGGGCGCGGCGCCCGGCGTGACGAAAGGCTCGGTCCGCGGCGAGAGCCCGTGGTCCCGGCTGGAGACGCCGCCGCCGGGAAACGCGTGCCACCCCCCCATGAACGCCATGCTCGGCGCCCGCTCGATCCAGTACACCTCGAGCTCGCCGCCCCGGCGGCGCCAGAGCGCCACGCTGGCGGAGGGCCGCACCCGTACCGGGGGCCGCGGCGCCCCGCCGGCGAGGTCGGCCAGCACCGTCTCGTAGAGCGAGGGATCCTCCATCCGCGCTGCTTATAACACAGCGCGCCGCGGCGGCGCCTCCGCGCTCTCGCGGCGGCCGGAGCCGCGGCTTGAACGGGCGCCTGGAGAGCGCTAGATTGCACCGATGCCCCGCTTTCCCGAGGTCGGTGCCGCCGTGCGCTCCATGCCCGGGTCGGTCTATTCGGCGCTCGCCAGGCGGCTCGCGAGCTTCGACGGCCGCGTCTTCCCGCTCCACGTCGGCGACACCTGGATGGACCCGGCCGTCGGCTGCCGGATGGAGGACCTGCGCGCGGCCGACTACCCCGGCCTCCACCGCTACGCGGAGGTCCAGGGGCGGCGGGACCTCCTGGAGAAGCTCGCGGGGGTCGTCTCGCGGCGCACCGGCCTGGCCACCGCGAGCGAGGATATCCTCGTGGCCGCCGGCGCCACCGGCGCGCTCGGCGCGGTGGCCGGCGCCATCGTCTCGCCCGGCGACGAGGTGCTCCTCCTCGCGCCCTACTGGCCGCTGATCGCTGGCATCGTCCGCTCGTTCGGGGGCACGCCGGTGGCGGTCCCCTTCCTCGGCCGCGTCGACTCTCCGGAGACCGCCCTCGAGGCCGTGGAGCCGCTGCGCGGCGAGCGCACGATCGCCCTCTACGTCAACACCCCCAACAACCCGACCGGCCGCCTGCTGCCGGCCAGCTGGCTCGCCGCGCTCGCCGAGTGGTGCCGGCGCCACGACCTGTGGCTGATCTCCGACGAGGTCTACGAAGACTACGTCTACGGCGCGGAGCACGCCTACACGCGGCCCCTGGCGCCGGAGCGGACCTTCTCCGCCTACTCGTTCTCCAAGGCCTACGGCATGGCCGGCAACCGCTGCGGCTACGTCGTCGGGCCGGCCGCGGTGATGGGCGAGCTGCGCAAGGTCAGCACCCACACCTTCTACTCCACCCCGACGGCCGCCCAGGTCGCCGCCCTGCGTGCCCTGGAGCTGGCCGGCGACTGGCTCGCCGCGGCGCGGCGCAAGTACGCCGAGCTCGGCACGAAAGCCGCGGAGCGCCTCGGCGTGAAGCCACCGGACGGCAGCACGTTCCTGTTTCTGGACGTCGCCGAGCAGCTGGACGAGCGCGGCCTCGAGGGCTTCCTCGAGGACTGCGCCGACCGCGGTCTATTCCTCGCCCCAGGGCCGAGCTTCGGACCGTATCCGACGCACGTCCGCATCTGCTTCACCGCCGCGGAGCCGGAGGTCGTGGACGCCGGGGTCGAGGTCCTCGCCGGCCTCCTCGGCCGCTAGGCCGCGCGGGCCGCGGCGCCGCGGGGCACGCCAGGGAGCGCACCGGAGACGCCATGAGCCACTCGAGGCCCGAGCGCCCGGCGGCGATGATCTTCATTCTCGTCACGCTCTTCATCGACATCCTCGGGATCGGCATCATCGTCCCGGTGCTGCCGGAGCTGGTGAAGCACTTCGTGGGCGGCAGCACGACGCTGGCCGGGCGCTACGTCGGCGTCATCGCCGCCTCCTACGCCCTCATGCAGTTCCTCTGCGCGCCCATCCTCGGCGCCCTGTCGGACCGCTTCGGACGCCGCCCGATTCTCCTCGTGGCGCTCTTCGGCCTCGGCGTCGACTACCTCATCCAGGGCCTGGCGCCGACCATCGGCTGGCTCTTCGTGGGCCGCCTCGTCGCGGGCGTCATGGGGGCGAGCTTCACGACCGCCAACGCCTACATCGCCGACGTCTCGAAGCCCGAGGACCGAGCCCGCAACTACGGGCTCATCGGCGTCGTCTTCGGCCTCGGCTTCATCTTCGGGCCGGCCCTCGGCGGCCTGCTGGGCGGCATCCATCTGCGCCTGCCCTTCTTCGTCTCCGCGGCGCTCGCGCTCGTCAACTGGATGTACGGGTTCTTCATCCTTCCGGAGTCGCTGCCCGCCGAGCACCGCTCGGCCTTCTCCTGGGGCAAGGCCAACCCCTGGGGCAGCATCCGGAACCTGAAGGCCTACCCCCTCGTCGCCGGGCTCGCCGTCTCCTTCGTCTTCATCGCTCTCGCCCAGCGCGGCCTCGAGAACGTCTGGGTGCTCTACACCGGCTACCGCTTCGGCTGGGACGAGCGCGCCAACGGCCTCACCCTGGCGCTCGTCGGCGTCATGGCGGCCCTCGTCCAGGGCGGCCTCGTGCGCCCGGCCATCGCCCGCTTCGGCGAGCGCCGCTGCGTCGTCCTCGGCCTCGGCGTCTCAGTCCTCGCCTTCCTCGGCTACGGACTCGCCACCCGCGGCTGGATGATGCTCGCGATCATCGTCGGCGGCTCGCTCGGCGGCGTCGCCGGCCCCGCCATCCAGAGCCTCGTCGCCGGCGCCGTCGGCCCCTCGGACCAGGGCAAGGTGCAGGGCGCGCTGACCTCGCTCATGAGCCTCACCTCCGTCGTCGCGCCGCTCGTCTTCACGGCCGGGCTCTTTTCCTACTTCACCTCCGAGCGCGCCGCCTTCCACCTCCCGGGAGCGCCGTTCCTGCTCGGCTCGCTGCTATGCCTCGCCGCCCTCGCCGTGCTGCTGCGGCTGTTCCAGCGCATGCCGCCCGTCGGCGCCTCCCAGCCTTCCGAGCCGACCGCCGGAAGCCAGTCTCTCTAGTTCGGGACCGGGTGGGCGCCTTGGTGGCTCCGGCCGCGGTGGCACGACGAGCGCCAAGCCGTGACCTCGAGGCGGCCGGCGCGGCAGTCGCACGCCGAGCTTCTTCTCGCCTTCGAAGGCCTCAAAGCCGGCGGTGCTGCGCCACCGGCATCGCGCGGCGCACGCTCGCGACCCGCTCGAGGTCGATCTCGGCCACGGCCAGGCCGGGGCCGTCGGGGGCCATGGCGACGACGTGGCCCCAGGGGTCGACGATCATCGCGTGGCCGAAGCTCTCGCGCAGGCCGCCGTCGTCGTGGACTCCCGTCTGGGCGGGGGCGATGACCCAGCACTGGGTCTCGATGGCGCGGGCGCGCAGCAGCGGGTGCCAGTGGTCCTTGCCGGTGCGCAAGGTGAAGGCCGAGGGCACCGCGAGAATCTCGGCGCCCGCCAAGGCCAGCCGCGCGTAGAGCTCGGGGAAGCGCAGGTCGTAGCAGATCGACATTCCGAGGCGGGCCAGGGAGGTGTCGGCCACGACCACCTCGGCGCCCGGCTCGACGGTCGCCGACTCGCGGAACCGGACGTCGGCGGAGAGGTCGATGTCGAAGAGATGGATCTTGCGGTAGACGGCCAGCTGCTCGCCGTCCGGGCCGAAGAGGACGGAGGTGTTGTAGCAGCGAGCGGGGTCCGGGCTGCGCTCGTTGAAGGACCCGAGGAGCAGGAAGATCCCCAGCTTCCTCGCGAGCTCGGTGAAGCGCAGGCAGGTGGGGCCGTCGAGGCGCTCGGCGAGCCGCACCTTCTCCTCGTGAGGACCCAGGTAGTTGGTGTTCTCGGGCGTGGCGACGAGCCGCGCGCCGAGGGCGGCGGCGCGCTCGACGAGCTCGCGCGCGGAGCGCCAGTTGCCCTCGGCGTCCGAGGTCGCCGTCATCTGGACGGCCGCGGCGAGGAAGCGGGACGGGGGCATGGACGGAGGCATGGACGGAGGCATGGACGGGGGCATGCGGCACCCATTATAGGTATCCTCCCGACCGATGGCTCTGGTCAGGACCCTCGAGCTGCTCGACGCCGGCGTCGCTGCCGGTCTCCACCGCGGCGGGCAGCTCTACGTCTCCCGCGGCGGCCAGATCGAGGCCGACCTCGCGTTCGGAGAGGCGCGGCCCGGCGAGCCCATGGGCCGGCAACACCTCATGCTGTGGCTGTCGGCCGGCAAGCCGGTGACCGCCGTCGCGGTGGCGCAGCTGTGGGAGCGCGGCCTCCTCGACCTCGACGACCCGGTGGCGCGCCACGTCCCCGAGTTCGCCGCCGGCGGCAAGGAAGCGGTGACGATCCGCCACCTGCTGACCCACACGGGCGGGATCCGGGCCCTCGGCCTCGGCTGGCCGGCGGCGCCCTGGGAGGCGATCGTCGCGAAGGTGGCGGCGATGAAGCTCGAGCCGGGCTGGCCCCCGGGACGCAAGGCGGGCTACCACCTGGCCTCGAGCTGGTTCCTCCTCGGCGAGATCGTGCGGCGGCTCGCCGGCAGGCCGCTGGCGGCCTTCGTCCGGCGGGAGATCTTCGAGCCGCTGGGGATGGACGATTGCTGGATCGGAATGCCGCGCGAGACCTACCGCGGCTACGGCCCGCGGATCGCGCCCGTCTACGACACGGCCGGCGACGGCCAGCCT
This sequence comes from Acidobacteriota bacterium, assembly GCA_029862975.1. Taxonomy (GTDB): domain Bacteria; phylum Acidobacteriota; class Thermoanaerobaculia; order Multivoradales; family JAHEKO01; genus CALZKB01. The sequence continues at coordinate 88,286 of JAOTWP010000001.1, read as the reverse complement.
CACGACTGGACCGACGAGGTGCACGCCACCGCCTGCTCCCCCGGCGGCGGCGCCATGGGACCCATGAGGCAGCTGGCGCGGTTCTACGCCATGCTCCTGGCCGGGGGAGACGGCGGCGGCCGCCGCCTCCTGGCGCCGCAGACCGTGGCGGCGCTGACGGCCCGCCACCGGGTGGGCCTGTGGGACCATACGTTCCGCCACGATCTCGACTGGGGGCTCGGCTTCATTCTCAACTCCGGCCACCACGCCGAGCGGACGCCGCCCTACGGCTACGGACCGCGCGCCTCCCTGCGCGCCTTCGGCCACGGCGGCGACCGGTCGATCCTCGGCTTCGCCGATCCCGAGCTCGACCTCGTCGTCGCCCTCGGGGTCAACGGCACGCCCTCGGCCCGGGACCACCACGAGCGCTTCGACGCCCTGGCCGGGGCCATCTACGAAGACCTCGGCCTCGACGGGTCGCCCGTGCGCCAGACGCGGCGCGCTACTCGCCGCTGACGTCGTCGATGAAGACCTGGGTGATCCAGTAGGTATTGCCCTCGCGGGCCACGCCGACGCCGATCAGCGCCACGTCGGGGCTCAGGATGTTCGGGCGGTGCTCGCCGCTCGCCATCAGCTCCTCGTGAGCCCAGCGGGCCGGGTCCGGGCGGTTGGTGACCCGCGCCAGGTTCTCGGCCGCGACGGAGAAGGCGATGCCGGCCTCCGCGAGCCGGTCGGTGACGAGGCGCCCCTGCGGATCCTGGTGCGAGAAGAAGCCCCCGGCGCGCATCTGCTCGCTGTGCTGGCGCGCCACGGCGGCGATGCTCTCGCGCAGGGCGAGCTGTGGATCGACGCCGTTGGCTTCCCGCGCGCCGTTGACCAGGCCGAACGAGTCGAGCTCGACCTGCGGCGGGCTCGGCGCGCCGACCGGCGCGGTCGGCGAGCTCCCGCCGCCGCCGGAGCAGGCGACGAAGACGAGCGCGGCGACCGGCGCGATGGAACAACGGAGGAGAGAGGGCATGCGAATCATGGCGGCAGACCACCCGTCGCCCGATTCTGCCGGCAGTCCCAGGGGACGGGATGTAAGCTTTCTCACACGGTCGCTCCGGATCAGGTGACGCGCCGGCCGGCCGCGGGCGCGCGCTGCCGCCTGCCCCGCTGCTCGCCCGCCGGCGCGGCGAAGAAGAGGCCGGCGGCGATTCCGTCCGCGCCGCGCGAATCGGTTATCATCCGTTCGATGGGCCAGAACTCCCTTCCCCACCGGATCGCCGCGAGCCTTCTTCTCGCGGTGCTCGCCTCTCCCGCCACCCCCCAGGAGGCCGCGCCGCCGTCCGCGCTCGCGCTGACCGCGGTCGAGGTCGAGCCCTCGACCCCCGGCCCCGATACGCTCTGCCGCCTGGCGGTCACGATTCGCAACTCCGGCGACGAGGTCGCCTCGCAGCTGGGCTTCGCGGTGAAGCTGAACGGTCAGGACCTCACGGTCTACGGCAACCAGCTCTTCATGTACGCGGTCCCGGCCGGGGGCGAGCTCAGGATCCCGCTGTACAACTTCTGGACGACGGAGACCTCGCGCCCCGCGATGCCCGCCGACGGCAAGTACCGGGTCGACGTGAGCCTCAACGAGGCGCAGTGGATGGACATCTCGACGGTCACCGAGACCGTCGACCGGGCGGGCGCCCAGGTCGAGGAAGACGTCGAGGTGTGGACCCCGCTGGGGGCGGTCGAAGGCCTGCCGGTCGCCGCCGGCGTGACGCTCGAAGCCGGCGGCGGCTAGTCGCCGGCCTCTGCCTCGCTGCGCAGGGCGCTGCTAGACTGCCGCGCGGGCGCTCCGGGGTGCGGCCCGGTCGCCGCGCGGCGCGGTCGCGCGAGCGCCCGCGTCCCTGGGAACGCTCGGCATGACGCTCGACATCGCCATTCTGCTGGCCATCATCGCCTTCACCATCGTGGCCTTCGTGCGCGAATGGCTGTCGATGGACGTCATCGCCCTCGTCTGCCTCGGCCTGCTGCTCGTCTTCGGGCTCGTCGATTCGGACGAGGCGATCGCCGGCTTCGGCAACTCCGCCGTCGTGACCGTGATGATGATGTTCGTGCTCAGCGAGGGCCTCGTCCAGAGCGGCCTGGTGACGAAGGCCGGCTACCGGATCGCGGATCTCACCGGCGCCTCCCCCCTCGTCGCGGCCGGACTGCTGCTCGGCCTCGTCGGCGTGCTCTCGGCCTTCATCAACAACACGGCCGCGGTGGGCGTGTTCATGCCCGTCGCCATCCACCTGGCGCGCCACTACCGATTCAGCCCGTCGAAGCTCCTGATGCCGCTCTCCTACGTGGCGGTGATCGGCGGCACCTGCACCCTCTTCGGCACCTCGACGAATCTCCTCGTCAGCTCGCTGGCCGAGACGAGCGGAAGCGGCTTCACCGTCTTCGAGTTCGCCAAGCTGGGCTCCATCCTGTTCGCCGTCGGCTTCGCCTACATCATGCTCGTTCCGCGACGGTTCCTCGCGTCGCGGGCGATCCTCTCCTCCTTGACCCGCAAGTACCACCTGAGCGGCTACCTGACGGAGCTCAAGGTGCCGGCCCCTTCGAAGCTCGTCGGCCGTACCGTGGTCGAAGAGCACCTCAGCGAGCGCTTCCAGATGAACGTGATCGAGATCATCCGCGGCACGGAGAAGATCTCGGCCAACCTCCGCGAGACGCCGATCGAGCCGGACGACATTCTTTTGGTGCGCGGCGGCGTCGAGGAGATCATCTCGTTCCGCGAGCAGTTCGCGCTCCTGCTCCTGATCGACATCAAGCTCGGCGACGGCGATCTCTCCGACGAGCACACGATCCTGGCCGAGGTGCAGCTCACCCCGGGGTCCGGGCTGATCGACAGGACCTTGAAGGAGATCGACTTCCGGCGCCGCTACGGCTGCTTCGTGCTCGCGCTCAACCGCACGGGGAGCTACATCCGCGAGAAGCTGGCCCGCGTCGAGCTGCGCCAATGGGACACGCTCCTCGTCTTCGGCCCGCGCTCCCGGGTCGAGGCGCTCTACGACATGGAGGATTTCCTCGCGCTCGGCGAGCGCGACCTCAAGCTGAACCTCGCGCCGCGCTGGTGGATCAGCGCCGTGACGATGGCCGGAGTCGTGGTCCTGGCGGCACTCGGCGCGATGCCGATCCTCAAGGCCGCGATCCTCGGCGCCGTCGTGCTGCTGGCGACCCGCGCGGTGACGCCCAAGCAGTGCTACCGCGCCATCGACTGGACCGTCATCTTCCTGCTCGCCGCCATCCTGCCGCTCGGCACCGCCATGCGGGGGACGGGCCTCGACGCCCTCATCGGCGGCCGCCTCGGCCAGGTCGGAGCCGACCACGGGCCGCTGGTGATGCTCTCGGTGCTCTACCTCGCCACGTCGCTTCTGACGTCGTTTTTCTCCAACAACGCGACGGCCGTCCTGATGGTGCCCATCGCCTTCACCGCCGCGGCGCAGCTCCAGGTCGACGCCAAGCCCTTCCTCATGGCCGTGGCCTACGCCGCGTCGGCCAGCTTCATGACCCCCATCGGCTACCAGACCAACGCCATGGTCTTCGGACCCGGCAACTACCGGTTCCTCGACTACGTGAAGTTCGGGGCCCCCCTGAACCTCCTCTTCTGGATCCTCGCGACCCTGCTCATCCCCGTCTTCTGGCCGTTCTAGAGGGGCCTTCGCCGCCGGGGTCACCGCCGGCGGGCCGGTCGCCCCGCTCGCCGACGTCTGCCGGTACGGACCGCCCGGGGGTGAGCGTCAGAACGCCAGGCTGGCGCGGACGGCGTCGACGATGGCGTCGACGCCCGGCAGCAGCTCCAGCTCGAGCAGCCGGGCGTAGGGAACGGGGCGGTCCGGGTAGGCGACCCGCCGGACCGGTGCGTCGAGCCACGCGAAGGCGCCCTCGGCGATGCGGGCGGCGACCTCGGCGCCGAAGCCGCCGGTGCGCTGGGCCTCGTGGACGATGACGGCGCGTCCCGTGCGCCGCACGGAGGCCAGCACCGTGTCCTCGTCGAGGGGCACCAGGGTCCGCAGGTCCACCACCTCGCAGGAGACGCCCTCGCCGGCGAGCTTCTCGGCCGCTTCGAGACAGGTCCAGGTGGCGGCGCCGTAGCCCACCAGCGTGGCGTCGCTCCCGGCGCGCCGGATCTCGGCGATCCCCAGGTCGGCCGGCGGGACCTCGGGCGGGAGGTCCTCCTTGACCCGGCGGTAGAGGAACTTGTGCTCGCAGAAGATCACGGGGTTGGGATCCCGGATGGCGGCCGAGAGCAGCGCCGCGGCGTCGCGGGCGGTCGCCGGACAGACGACCTTGAGCCCGGCGACGTGGGTGAACCAGGCCTCCGGATTCTGCGAGTGGAAGGGCCCGGCCGTCACGCCGCCGCCGGAGGGGAGGCGCACGACGATCGGGCACGCAACCTGCCACCGGTAGTAGAGCTTGGCGGCCACGTTGACGATCTGGTTGAAGCCGCAGGAGACGAAATCGGCGAACTGCATCTCGACGACCGTGGGATAGCCGGCGAGCGCCAGACCGACGGCGACGCCGAGCGCGCCGCTCTCGGCGATGGGCGTGTCGCGGACCCGCTCGGGCCAGCGCGCGTACATCCCGCGGGTCACCCGGAAAGCCCCCTCGAAGACGCCGATGTCCTGGCCCAGGAGGATCAGGCGCTCGTCGCGCTCCATCTCGAGAAGGAGCGCCTGCCGGATCGCGTCGACGTAGGTCGTGCTCTCCGCGCTGCCGCCGGCGGCCGCCGCGGGCGCGCCGAAGAGCGGCGCCGGCGCCAGGGCGCGCCGGCGGGCTACCTTCGGCGCCGGCGGATCCGCCTCCAGCGCCGCCGCGATCGACTCCTCGACGAGAGCGCCGATGTGCGCCTCGAGCCGCTGCCGCGTCACGGCGTCGAGGATCCCCTCCTCCTGGAGGCGCGTGGCGTAGTAGGGAACGGGATCGGCCGCCTGATAGGCGGCGAGCTCCTCGGGAGGCACGACCTTGAGCGAATCGTCGGCCTCGCTGTGCCCGCGCATGCGGCCGACCATGGCCTCGACGAGGGTCGGCCCGCCGCCGCCTCGCGCCTGCGCCACGGCCTCGGCCAGCACCTCGGCCATCACGTCCGGATCGTTGCCGTCCACCGTCATCGCCCGGACGCCGTAGCCCGGTCCGCGGTCCGAGAGCCGCTGCGCCGCGTACTGGGCGGTGGTCGGGGTCGAGAAGGCGTAGCGGTTGTTCTCCACCACCACCACCAGCGGCAGCTTCCAGACCGCGGCCATGTTCAGCCCCTCGTGGAAGTCGCCGGTCGAGGTACCGCCGTCGCCGATGAAGTTGATCGCCAGGCGTCCCGAGCCCGCCAGCTCGTGGGCGAGGGCGGCTCCGGCGGCCACCGGGATCATCGCCCCGAGATGGCTGATCATGCCGATGTGGTGGATCCCTGCCCGCGGATCGAAGTAGCCGTAGTGGAACGAGCGCTCGACGCCCTGGGAGAACCCCGGAGCCTTGCCGAGCAGCTGGCAGGCCAGCGTGAAGAGCAGCTCGCCGGGATCGCGGCGGCGGCCATCCGCGTCGCCGAAGCCGAAGCCGGGGAAGGTCCGCGCCGGATCGAGGTAGACGGGCAGGATCGCGCCGAGGTCGCGGTGGAGGGTGCACAGCGCGTCTCCGGGCTCGAGCGCCAGGCCCGCCGGGACCGTCGTGCCCTCGTTGCCCGCCTCGCTGTACCACTTGGCCACGCGCCCGGTCTTGAGCAGGCGCTCGAAGCGGGCGTCGAAGTCCCGCGCCAGCTTCATGAAGGCGTAGCGCACCAGCCGGTCGCGGGGCGTGTTCATCGGGGCGGGAGTCTACGGGGGGCGCCCGGCCGCGGCAAGACGGCTCGCCAGGACGGCTCGCCAGGCCAGTTCGCGGCTCCACGCTCGCCGGCCGGCGTCCGGTCAGGCGGGGCCGGCCGGGGTCGCGGCCGCGTCGCGCCGCTCGGCCCGGCCGAGCAGCACCAGGGTGACGACGGCCAGCGCTCCCGCCACCGCGTTGACGACGACGTCCTCGATGTCGTAATAGCGGTTGGGCAGGAGGTACTGGATCCCTTCGTCGAGCCAGCCCGCGCCGGCCGTGAGGAGGACGGCCCAAGGGGCCGCCCAGCGGGTGCCGCGAGCGCACAGGGCGAGGTAGAGCACGCCGCCGACGAGCCCGTACTCGACGAAATGCAGCTTGACCTCGACGGGCGACACCCGTGAGGCGGCCCACACCAAGGCCGCCGTGCCCAGCGCCAGGACGCTCCAGGAGCGTCGACCGAAGCGCCGCCGCCGCCCCCAGGAGATCACCGCGACGCCGAGCAGCGCGAAGACGATCCCGACGGACAGCCGCAGCAGGTTGCGCTCCCGCAGGTACTCGGTGATGGGACGCGCGACGTAGAGCGTCGAGTAGATCGCCACCAGCAGGGCCAGCGCCAGGAGCCACAGGCGGCGCTCGTGCTCGGGGCTCACTCGCACGGCGGATGGCGCTCCGGGGCCTTCCCGTCAGTCCATCTGCTTGCGCAGCACGGTCGGGATGTCGAAATCATCGACGTTCGACCAGTTCGGGCCGTAGCCGCCGGGATCGTCCGGCCGGCTCTTGGCGATGAACTTGCGGTAGAACGGGATCTCCTCCTGGCTCTCCTCCTGGCCCTCCTGCTCGGTCTCCGGGGCCAGCGTCGTCACGGTGTCGTCCTCGATCCGGATGCTGCGGCCGACGGGGCGCGACCCCGCCGACTCCGTCTCGACGGCCGCCAGCTCGCGCTCCACGCGCAGCTCGCGCGCCCGCTCCGCCATCGGCAGGCGCTCCGCTTGCGAGCCCTCGAAGCCGGTGGCGATGACCGTGACCTTCATCTCGTCCTCGAGCTCGAGGTCGATCACCATGCCGGTGATGATGTTGGCCTCCGGGTCGACCGCTTCGGCGATGACCCGCGCCGCCTCGTCCACCTCGTGCAGCGTCAGGCCGCGGCCGCCGGAGATGTTGATCAGGACCCCCTGCGCGCCCTGCACCGAGGTCTCCTCCAGGAGCGGCGACGAGATGGCCCGCCGCGCGGCCTCGAGGGCGCGGTTCTCGCCCTTCGCGACGCCCGTGCCCATGAGCGCCATGCCCATCCCGGACATCACCGCCTTGACGTCCGCGAAGTCCACGTTGACCTCCCCGGGGACCGTGATCAGGTCGCTGATCCCCTGGACCGCCTGCTGCAGGACGTCGTCCGCGATGCGGAAGGCCTCGCCGAGCGGCGTCCCCCGGTCGACGAAGCTCAAGAGGCGCTCGTTGGGAATGGTGATCAGGGTGTCGACGCTGCCCCGCAGCTCCTCCACGCCGTTCTCCGCCAGGCCGCCGCGCCGCCGCCCCTCGAAGGAGAACGGCTTCGTGACCACGGCGACCGTGAGCGCCCCGACCTCGGCCGCCAGCGAAGCGACGATGGGCAGAGCGCCGGTGCCGGTCCCGCCGCCGAGCCCGGCCGTCAGGAACACCATGTCGCTGCCTTCGAGGACCTCGAGGATGCGCTCCGTGTCCTCGAGCGCGGACTTGCGCCCGATCTCGGGATCGCCGCCCGCGCCCAGGCCGCGGGTCAGGCTCGCGCCGAGCTGGATCTTGTGCGGCGCCCGGCAGTTGCGCAGCGCCTGGACGTCGGTGTTGGCGGCGATGAACTCGATGCCCCGCATCCGGGCGTCGATCATCCGGTTGATGGCGTTGCCGCCACCGCCGCCGACCCCGATCACCTTGATGCGGGCCGGCACCATGAGCTCCTCCAGGGTGATCGGCACGCTGCTCTCCGTTTCCTTCTCATCGAAAAGAATCATTTCGCGAAACCTCCTAATCGGGGTCGTTGGCAGCTCGTCCGCGTTCTAGACGAGATCCGCGAACATGCTGCGGAGGCTGCCCATCATGCGCCGCACGCTGAAGGGCGAGCGCCTGGCGCGCCTCCCGTCCTGCTCCGCGGCAAGTCCGTAAAGCAGCAGGCCCGAGGCGGTGCACCACGACGGACTGCTGATGACGTCCACCAGCCCGCCCAAGCCCTGCGGTAGACCGTATCGAACACTGCAGTTGAAGATCTGCTCTCCGAGCTCCGGCAGGCCGTCGAGCTGCGCGCCGCCGCCCGTGAGGACGACGCCGCCGCGCAGGCTCTCGACCGCACCATTGCGATCGAGATCCTGGCGGATCAGGGAGAACAGCTCCTCGGCCCGGGGCTGCATGATCTCACACAGCTCGAGCTTCGGCACCACGCGCGCCGCACCTCCGGCCACGGGCGGCACCGAGATGCCCTCCTGGGCGCTCAGCAGTCCCTCCAGGCAGCAGCCGTGCTGGATCTTGAGCTTCTCCGCCTCGGCGAACGGCGTCCTCAGGACCATGGCGACGTCGTTCGTGAAGTGGCTCGAGCCGATCGGGAGGACGGCGGAGACGAGCACCTCGCCTTCCGTGAAGAGCGCGTACTCGGTCGTCCCGAAGCCCACGTCCATCAGCAGGGCTCCCAGCTCCTTCTCGTCGTGGGTCATGACGGCCTCGGCCGTGGCCAGCGGCTCGAACACCATCTCGACGGCCTCGACGCCGGCGCGGTTGATGCAGGTCAGGACGGTCCTCGTGCGCGTCTGGTTGCCGGTCACGAGATGCACCGCCGCCTCGAGCCGGCTGCCCTGCATCCCCAGCGGCTCGGCGATCCCCTCCTGCTCGTCGACGATGAACTCGCGCACGATGGCGTGCAGGATCTCGCGATCCGAGGGAATCGCGGCCGCCTGCGCCGCCTCGAGGACGCGATCGACGTCCTGCTGCGTGATCTCCCGGTCGCGGCGGGCGACCGAGACCATGCCCCGCGAGTTGACGCTGCGGATGTCGCTGCCCGCGATGCCCACGTAGGCGCGCGCGAGCTCGACGCCCGCCATGACCTCGGCCTCCTCGGCGGCCTGCTTGATGGCGGCCACCGTCGCCTCGACGTTGACGACGTTGCCCTTGCGGCTGCCGCGGTTGGGCGCGAGGCCCTTGCCGACGATCTCGAGGCCGCCGTCGTCGCTGCGCTGCCCGATGAGGACTCCTATCTTGGAAGAGCCGATGTCGATGGCTGCGATGTACGGGTCGGGTTTCGGCATGGCTCAGGCCTCCGGGAATCTGATGACGATCTGTTTCGAGAAGCGAAGATCGACCGCCTGCAAGCCCTCGTAGCGGCGCAGGATCTTCGGCAGGAGTCGTTCGAAGGTGGCGACCGCCGGCTGCAGCCGGTCGACGCGCACGAGGACGGCGAAAGGCAGCCGCGTGGCATGGAGCTCGACGTCGGGCCCGGTCAGGAGCGCCACCCGCTCGACGGCCTCGAACACGGCCGAGCCGCCGGCGGCCAGCCGCTCGACGGCGTCGATCGCCGCGGCGACGGCGGCCGGGCCGCCATCGCCCTCGACGAGCAGCAGGGCGGCGGGGGCCTCGGGCTGCGCCAGCCGGTCGATCAGGTCGCCGCCACGGTCGACGTAGTACAGCCCGTCGGCGCGCCGCAGCACGGCGACGGGAACTCTCTCGAGCACCTCGACGACGAGGGCGTCGGGCAGCCTCTTGTGCACCTCGACCCCCGCGACCCAGCGGTGGGTGGCCAGCAGGCGCTCGATCTCCGGCAGCGAGACGAGGAGCACGTGCCGGCCGCGCAAGGGCGCGAGCCGGTCCGCCACCCACTGCGCGGCCACCCGCTCGCCGCTCGCGATCTCGAGGTCGCGCAGCGCGAACCGCGGCGACGTCAGGACCCAGAAGACGACGGCCGCCGGGATTCCCACGATGGCCGCCGCGACCCCGAACGAGCGCAGGATGGCGCGGGCCACGCTGGGCCGGCGGTGCGACGCCTCGAAGCGCCGGCGGCGGAACATCGGCGGGCGCTCGATCGCGGCCCCGGGCACGGTCATGCCGCCTCCTCCGCCGCGAGCTGCTCGGCGAGCCGGTAGATGTCGCCGGCGCCGAGGGTCAGGATCAGGTCGCCCGGGCCGACGGCCGGCGCGAGCCGGGCCGGCAGCTCGCGCCAGTCGGCGCAGAGCCGGCAGTGCCGGTGGCCGCTCCTGCGAGCCGCCTCGACCACCAGCTCGGCCGTCACGCCCGCGAGCGGCCGCTCCCGCGAGGCGTAGATCTCGGTCACCCAGGCCTCGTCGGCGGCGAGCAGCGCGCTGCCGAACTCGCGGTGGAGATCGCGCGTGCGCGAGAAGAGGTGGGGCTGGAACACGGCGTGGATGACGGCCTGGGGGTAGGCCTCGCGGGCGGCCGCGAGGGTCGCCGCCACCTCCGTCGGATGGTGGGCGTAGTCGTCGACCACGTGCGCCCCGCGCCACGCCCCGAGCCGCTCGAAGCGCCGGTGGACGCCGCCGAAGCCGCCCAGGGCGGCGGCGATGGCCGGGAACTCGAGGCCCAGCCCCAGCCCCACGGCGGCGGCGGCCAGGGCGTTGTGGGCGTTGTGGCGCCCGGGCATGGGGACCTCGAGCGTCCCCAGCTCGCCGCGGCCGCCGTGGACGACGCCGAACCTCGAGCCGGCCGCGGTGGGCTCGACGTCGACGGCCCGCAGCTCGGCCTGGGGCGAGCTGCCGTAGGTCACGACGCGGTGATCCGCCAGCGCGGGCAGGATCCGCTGGACGTTCTCGTCGTCCAAACAGACGATCAGCTGGCCGAAGAACGGCACCTTGTCGGCGAAGCTCAGGAACGCCCGCTCGATCCCCTCGAGGTCGCCGTAGGTGTCGAGGTGGTCGCGATCGATCGACGTGATCACCGCGATGATCGGCTGCAGCCGCAGGAAGCTGCGGTCGTACTCGTCGGCCTCGGCGACGAGATACTCGCTGCGCCCCAACCGCGCGCCGGTGCCCGACACCCGCAGCCGGCCGCCCACGATCACCGTCGGGTCGAGCCCGGCATCGGTCAGGATCGCGCCGACCATCGAGGTCGTCGTCGTCTTGCCGTGCGTGCCCGCCACCGCGATGCCGTACTTGAGCCGCATCAGCTCCCCGAGCATCTCGGCGCGCCGCACGACCGGCACGCCCAGGCGCCGCGCCGCGAGACGCTCGACGTTGTCCTCCGGCACCGCCGACGAGACGACGACGAGGTCGGCGCCCTCTACGTGGGCCGCATCGTGGCCCTCGAAGACCTTCGCCCCCGCCCGCTCGAGCCGCGCCGTCGTCTTGCCGAGGGCGAGGTCGGAGCCCGTCACCTCGATGTCGTAGTCCGCGAGCACCTCGGCGATGCCGCTCATGCCGGCGCCGCCGATGCCGATGAAGTGGACCCGCTTCAGCCTCATGAATCGGCGGAACATCAGGCGGCCTCCTCGAGGATCGCGACGAGGTCGGCGATCCGCCGGGCCGCGTCGTCCGCGGCCATCGCCCGCGCCGCGGCGCCCATCGCGGCCAGCCGCCCGCGGTCGCCCAGCAGCTCGTGCAAGACCGCCGCGGCGCGGTCGACGGTGGCGTCCTCGCCCGCCAGGACGACGGCGCCGCCGGCCGCCGCGAGGGCGCGCGCGTTGTCCAGCTGGTGGCCGGCCGCGTGCGCCAGCGGGACGAGGACGGCGGGCAACGCCGCCGCGCAGATCTCGGCGAGCGTGATCGCCCCGGCCCGCGACACCGCCAGATCCGCGGCCGCCATGGCCGCCGGCATGTCGTCCACGAACGGCACGATCTCGAGCTCGACGCCCGGCAGCGGCCGGCCCGCGTAATCGCCGCGGACGCTCTCGAGGTGGTCGGCGCCGGTCTGATGGAGCACCCGCAAGCCCTCGGCGCGGCCCGCCAACCGCTCGACGACCGGCGGCAGCAGCTCGTTGATCTGCGACGCCCCCTGGCTGCCGCCGACGACGAGCAGCGCCGGACGGAGCCCGCGGCCGGGCGCCGGCGCCTCGTGGAACGCGGCCCGGACGGGCGTGCCGGTCCGCTCGACGGGGCACGCGAAGTCGGCGGCCGCGCCGCCGAAGGCGACCGCTGCCCGAGTCGCCCAGCGCGACAGCAGGCGGTTGGCGGCGCCGGCCCTGGCGTTGGGCTCGAGAAGGAGGCTCGGCACGCCGCTCAGGCGGGCGCCGAGCACGGCGGGCGCGGACACGTAGCCGCCGGTGCCGATGACGACGCCGGCGCCCAGGGCGCTCACCAGGCGGCGGCCGCGCCACGACGAGACGGCCAGGGTGGCCAGCGCCGCGAGCTTGCCCGCGAAGCCCTGGCCGACGAGCGGCGCCGCGGCCAGCGGCACGTAGCGGGTCCCCGCCCGCTCGACGAGAGCGCGCTCGATGCCCTCCGGCCGGCCGGTCCAGGTCACCGTCCACCCCCGGGCGGAGAGCACCTCGGCGACCGCCAGGCCGGGGTACACGTGCCCGGCGCTGCCGCCGCCGGCAAAAAGCGCGTGCCGCTGTCGGTCGGGTGCGGATGGCGGAGGTCGGCGTTCATCGTCCATCGGGTCAGGCGTGCTGAGAGACGTTGAGCAGGAGGCCGCAGGCCACGAGCGTCGAGACCAGGGACGAGCCCCCGGCCGAGATGAAGGGCAGGGGGATCCCGGTCGTCGGGACGAGGGAGAGCGCCACGCTGACGTGGATCAGGGCCTGCGCGACGAGCACCGTCGTCAGACCCCACGCCAGATGGCGGCCGAAGAGGTCGGGGGCCTTGAGGCCCGCCCGGACCCCGCGCCACAGCAGAACGGCAAAGAGCGCGAGCAGGATCGCGGCGCCGACGAGGCCCAGCTCCTCGGCCACGATCGAGTAGATGAAGTCGGACTCCGGATGCGGCAGGTAGTAGAGCTTCTGCACGCTGTCGCCGAGACCCAGCCCGAGGATGCCTCCCGACCCCACGGCGACCAGCGACTGGTCCGCCTGGAAGCCGGCGCCGAGCAGATGGCGCTCCGGGTCGAGGAACGCGGTGACCCGTTGCCAGCGGTAGGGCTCGAGCCGCACCGCCAGGTAGACGAGCGGCGCGAGCGCCGCCAGGCCGCCGGCAAAGAAGCGCCAGGGGATTCCGGCGAGGAACAGCATCGTGGCGCCGACCAGCGCGACGACGCCGGCCGTGCCCAGGTCGGGCTGCATCACGATCAGGCCGGCGAGCGCTCCCACGGCCACCGTGCACGGCACGAGGAGCTCGTAGACGTGGGCGCGCTCCTCATGCCGCGCCACCTGGTAGGCGACGTAGAGGACGACGGCGATCTTGGCCAGCTCCGACGGCTGGAGCGACATGCCGCCGACGAAGACCCAGCGCCTGGTGCCGTTGAGGGCGGGCTGGAAGAGCGCCAGGACCAGCAGCGCGAGCACCGCGAAGAGGCTGAAGTAGGCCGCCGGCATCTGCCGCAGCCGGCGGTAGTCGAGATGCATCACCAGCCACATCCCCACGAGGCCGACGGCGGCCGCCCCCGCCTGCTTGAAGAGATAGGGGTTCGGGCCGTCGTGCCGGTCGCGGGCCAGCGCCGAGCTGGCCGAGAAGACCATCGTCAGCCCCACGCCCAGGAGCACGATCACGACGGTGAAGAGCAGCTTGTCGAAGGCGAGCTTCTTAGCCATCGGCCGCCTCCGTCCCCGCCAGCTCGCGCACGAGCCGCTGGAAGTGCTCGCCGCGGCGCATGTAGTTGTCGTACTGATCGAAGCTCGAGCACGCGGGTGACAGGAGCACGACCTCGCCCGCCGCGGCCCGCCGCGCCGCCGCCGCCACGGCCCGATCCAGGGAGCCCGCGGTCTCCGCCTCCACGACGCCGCCGAGCGCGCGCGCGAAGTCGGGCGCCGACTCGCCGATGAGGTAGAGCCGCCGCGCCTTGCGGCGGACCACGTCGCGCAGCACCCCGAGATCGGCCCCCTTGCCGCGGCCGCCGAGGATCAGGTGCACGCTGCCGTCGGCGAAGCCCTCGAGCGACCTCGAGGTGGCGCCGACGTTGGTCCCCTTCGAGTCGTCGAACCACGCCGTGCCGCCACGCTCGAGGACCTTCTGGACGCGGTGCGGCAGTCCCTCGAAGGCGGCCAGCCCGGCCGCCAGGTGCTCCGCCCGCGCCCCCATCGCCCGCGCCAGCAGGGCGGAGGCCATGGCGTTCTCGAGGTTGTGGGCTCCGGGCACCGGCACGTCGCGCGGGGAGAAGAGAGACCGCGCCTCCTCTCCCGGCGCGACCTCGACGACGACTCCGGACTCGACGAAGCAGCCGTCGGCGACAGCGGCGCGGCGCGAGAAGAAGCGGCGGCGGGGGCGCTCGGTGCGGGCGGCCACCTCCGTCACGAGGGGATCGTCGGCGTTGAACACGGCGACGTCCCCGGCCCGCTGGTTCTCGAAGATCCGGGCCTTGGCCGCCACGTAGGCGGCGAGGGTGCCGTGCCGGTCGAGGTGGTCCGGCGAGAGGTTCAGGAGCGCGGCGGCGCGCGGCCTGAAGGTGTCGACGCTCTCCAGCTGGTAGCTCGACAGCTCGGCGACGAACATCTCGCCGCCGTCGTCGACGCAGTCGACGAGCGGGCGGCCGATGTTGCCGCAGACGACGGCGCCGCGGCCCGCGGCCGCGAGCATGCGGCCGGTCAGCGCCGTCGTGGTGCTCTTGCCGTTGCTCCCCGTGATCGCCACCACCGGCCCCGCGAGGAACGGGAAGGCGAGCTCCACCTCGCCGATGACCGGCAGGGCGCGCGCCCGGGCCGCCAGCAGCAGGGGGCGGTCGGGGGGGACGCCCGGGCTGACGACCACGCCGTCGACGTCCGCCGGCAGCCGTGCGACGTCGCCGGCCCGCGCCACCCGCACGCCCGAATCGTCCGCCGCCACCGGCGGCTCGAGCAGCGCCGGGTCGCGGTCGTCGACGGCCAGCACGGCGACGCCGCGGCGGCGCAGGAAGCGTAGCGCCGCCCGCCCCGAGACGCCCAGTCCGTAGACCAGCACCCGGTGCCACTCGCCGTTCGACCAGGGTGCCTTCATCGCAGTTTCAGCGTCGACAGGCTGATGAGCGCGAAGACGATCGCCACGATCCAGAAGCGGACGATGATCTTCGGCTCCGACCAGCCGACGAGCTCGAAGTGATGGTGGAGCGGGGCCATGCGCAGCACGCGCTTGCCCCGCAGCTTGAACGACGCCACCTGGACGATCACCGACAGCGCCTCGAGGACGAAGAGGCCGCCGACCAGCACCAGCAGGATCTCCTGCTTGGCGAGCACCGCGACGGTGCCGATGGCGGCGCCGAGAGCGAGCGAGCCGACGTCTCCCATGATCATCTCGGCGGGGTGGGAGTTGAACCACAGGAACCCCATGCTGGCCCCGACGAGGGCGCCGCAGAAGATCGCCACCTCGCCGACGCCGCGGACGTAGGGCACCTGGAGGTAGCCGGCCACGACCGAGTTGCCGGCGACGTAGGTGAAGATCGCGTAGGTCGAGGCGGCGATCAGGGTCGCGCCGATGGCGAGGCCATCGAGGCCGTCCGTCAGGTTGACGGCGCTCGAAGCGCCGAAGAGCACGACGACGAGGAAGGGCACGTAGAGCAGCCCCAGGTCGACGATGGCGCGCTTGAAGAAGGGGAACGCGACGGTGGGCGCGAACGCGTACTCCTCGGGGAGCGACAGGAGGATCAGTCCCGCGCCGACGGCGACCGCGGCGGACAGCAGGAACTTGGCGCGCGCGCGCAGGCCCCGGTTGTGGCTGCGCCGGACCTTCAGGTAGTCGTCCGCGAAGCCGATGGCGCCGAACGCCAGGGTGACGCCCATCGCCAGCCAGACGTAGGGGTTGTCCAGCCGCGCCCACAAGAGGGTCGGCAGGGTCAGCGCGAAGAGGATCAACAGGCCGCCCATGGTCGGGGTGCCGGCCTTGATCCGATGGCTCTCGGGCGCCACGTCGAGAATGCTCTGGCCCACCGACAGGCGGCGCAGCAGGCGCACGAAACGCGGCCCCAGCAGGAGGCTGAGCACCAGGGCCGTCAGCACGGCGCCCGCGGTGCGGAACGTGATGTAGCGGAACACGTTGAAGAGCGCCACCCGGTCCGCGAGGGGGAAGAGGAGGTGATAGAGCATCAGCCCCGTCCCCCGCCGGCCGCGACGAGCGCCGCCGCGACGCGCTCGAGGCCGACGCCGCGCGACCCCTTGACGAGAATGACGTCGCCGGCGCGCGGCTCCGGAAGCGCCGCCGCCGCCTCGCCCGCCGTGGCCCACCAGGCGACGGCCGCGCCTTCCTCGGCGGCGGCCGCCACCAGCTCCCGGGACAGCTCGCCCACGCCGAAGACCGGATCGAAGCCCGCGGCGGCGGCCCCCCGGCCGGCCCCGCGATGGAAGCGGGGCGCGTCCGCCCCGAGCTCCAGCATGTCGCCGAGCACCGCCCAGCGCCGGCTCCCCGGCAGGGCCGCGGCGGCCTCCAGCGCCTGGGCGACGGCCGCCGGGTTGGAGTTGTAGCTGTCGTCGACGAGGGTCGCCCCCCCGGCGAGCGCGAGGACCTCGCCGCGTCCCGGTTCCGGCCGCGCGGCGCCGGCCGCGGCGGCGATCTCCTCGGCCGAGATGCCGATCGCCAGGGCGGCGGCGGCGGCGGCGAGGCAGTTCTCCACGTTGTACCGGCCGTGAAGCCCCAGCTCGATCCACTCCTCGACCTCGTAGCGGCGGGCGAGCAGCCGGAAGCGCGTGCCGACCGGGTGGGCCGGCGCCAGGTCGACGGCCCGCACGTCGGCGTCGTCCGCCTCGAGGCCGTAGGTCACGACCGGCCCCCGGTGGAGCCCGGCGATCCAGAGCACCTCGGGATCGTCGGCGTTGGCGACGACGAGCCCCCGCGGGTCGAGGCCCTCCAGCAGCTCGGCCTTCGCCCGCGCGACGGCGCGCAGCGTGCCGAAGGCCGCGAGGTGGGCCGGGCGGACGTTCGTGAAGACGGCGACCTCCGGCAGGCCGAGACGGCTCACCTGGGCGAGCTCGCCGGGGACGGACATCCCCATCTCCGCCACCATCCACTCGGCGTCGTCGGCGATGCCGAGCAGCGCCACGGGGAAGCCGTAGGTGTTGTTGAGGTTGCCCGGGCTGCGCCCCACGCGGTAGCGCTCCTCGAGCATCGCGGCGAGCAGCTCCTTGGTCGTCGTCTTGCCCGCCGACCCGGTGACGGCGGCGAGGTGGCGGGGCACCGAGCGCCGCGCCCAGCGGGTGAGATCGTGCAGGGCGCGGAAGGTGTCGGCCACCTCGATCAGCGGGCCTTCGGCCGCGACGGGCCGCGCGACGACCGCCGCCGCCGCGCCCCGCGACAGGGCCTGCGCGACGAAGCGGTGCCCGTCCGTCTCCTCGCCGGGCAGCGCGAAGAACAGCTCGCCCCCCGCGACCTGGCGGGAATCGAGCACGGCGCCCTCCCAGCGGGAGCTCGGGAGCGCCGCGATCAACCTGCCTCCCATGGCCGCGGCCGCCTCATTCAACCGTCCTTGCACCGAAGCGCTCCTCCAACGCCGCCGTCAGCTCCGCGCGATCCGAGAAGGGCAGCGTCCGGCCGCCGACGATCTGCATCTCCTCGTGGCCCTTGCCGGCCACGAGGACCGCCCAGCCGCTGTCGGCCAGGGCGACGGCGCGCCGGATCGCCTGCCGCCGATCGACGACGATCTCGTAGCCTTCCGCCCCGCTCTCGCGCAGCCCCTGCTCGACGCTTTCGAGAATGCGCTCGGGGTCCTCCGAGCGCGGGTTGTCCGAGGTCGCGATGGCGCGGTCGGCCAGCCGCCCCGCCACCCGCCCCATGAGAACCCGCTTGCCCGGATCGCGATCGCCGCCGCAGCCGAAGACCACCAGCAGCCGCCGCCCGGTGAGCTGGCGCACGGAGCGCAGGGCCGCGGCGAGAGCGGCATCGGTGTGGGCGAAGTCGACGAGGACGGGAAACTGCTGCCCGGCGACGACCGGCTCGAGCCGGCCGGGCAGCGGCCGGACCGCCGCCAGGCCCCTGCGGACGGCCGCGTGGCCGACGCCGAGCGCCTCGGCGCCCGCCACCGCCGCGAGCACGTTCTCGAGGTTGTAGGCCCCCAGGAGGCCGGTCTGGATGGCGAGCCGGCCGCGGGGCGTGGCGAGCGCGCCGCGGATGCCGTTCTCGTCCAGCTCCACCTCGAGCGGCGAGACCTGCCCCGCGGCGCCGTAGGTGAGCACTCCGGGCAGGGCGTCCGCCAGCCGGCGGCCGTAGGCGTCGTCGACGTTGACGACGGCCCGGCCGCCCGTCTTGAGGTGGTCGAAGAGCCGCGCCTTAACCGCGAAGTAGTCCTCGAAATCGGCGTGGAAGTCGAAGTGGTCGCGGCTCAGATTGGTGAAGATCGCGACGTCGAAGCTCGCCCCCGCGACCCGGTGAAGCCGCAGCGCGTGGGACGAGACCTCCATGGCGGCCGCCTCCGCTCCGGCGTCGCGCATCGACCGCAGCAGCCGGAAGAGATCCGAGGCCTCCGGCGTCGTGCGCTCGGCCGCGAAGATGAGCTCGCGGAAACGATAGCCCAGCGTGCCGATCGCGGCGGTCGGCCGCCCGGCCGCTTCGAGGATCGCGCGCACGAGCTCCACGACCGTCGACTTGCCGTTGGTGCCGGTCACCCCGATCATCGCGAGCTCGCGATCCGGGTGCCGGCAGACCCGCGCCGCCAGCGGCCCGAGCAGGGCGCGGGGATCCGCGGCCGACAGCCAGGGCACCGCGAGACCGGCCGGGGCCTCGCCGGCGCCGAGGACGGCGGCCGCCCCGCGCGCCGCGGCCTGCGACGCGTAGGCGCGGCCGTCGCAGCGCGCCCCGGCCACGGCCACGAACAGATCGCCCGGCGCCACGCGGCGGCTGTCGTGGGTGACGCCGAGGATCTCGACGTCGGGCGCGGAGCCGGCGCGGATGGGCAGGTCCAGGGTGAGCTCCATGAGTCTCATCTCGTCGCGACGCGCCCGGGCGCCGGGGGGGTGGGGCGCGCTCCCCCGAGCGCGGCCACGAGCGGCTTCTCGCCGGCCCCGGCCGGGGGCTCGTCTCGCGGCACGCCGAGCCGCAGCAGCGCGTGCCGCACGATCTCGGCGAAGACGCCGGCCGCGATGTCGCCGCCGTGGAAACGCGAGCCCGCCGGCTCGTCGATGATCACCAGGCAGACGACGGCGGGGGCGCGCGCCGGGGCGAAGCCGACGAAGCTCGCGACGTACTTGCCGGCGACGTAGATCCCGTTCTCGGGCTTCTCTGCCGTCCCCGTCTTGCCGGCCACCCGATAGCCCGGAATGGCGGCCTTCCTGCCGGTGCCCCCCTCGGCCTCGACCACCATCTCGAGCATCCGCTCGAGCGTCTGCGCCGTCTGCGCCGAGATCGGGCGGCCGAGAGCTCGCGGCCGGTCGGCCGGCGCCTCGACGACCCCGTCGCGAGAGACCGCGGACACCACGTAGGGCTGGTACAGGGTGCCGCCGTTGGCGATGGCCGCGAAGGCGTTGGCAAGCTGCAGGGGCGTCACCGAGATGCCCTGGCCGAACGAAAGGTAGGCGACGTCGCGGGCGTGCCACTCCTCGACCGGCCACACGCGGCCCGCGCTCTCGCCCGCCAGATCGATGCCCGTCTTGCTGCCGAAGCCGAACGCCCGGATCGTCTCGTAGAGGCGCTGCTCGCCGACCCGCGCCCCCAGCCGGATCGCGCCGACGTTGCTCGAGAAGGCGATGATCTCCGAGAAGCTCAGATCGTCGAAGCTCTTGTGGTCCCGGATCAGCTTGCCCCGGAAGACGATCCCGCCCCGGCCGCAGTCGAAGCGGTCGAGGGGATCGACGGCGCCGGTCTCGAGGGCGGCGGCGGCGGTGACGAGCTTGAACGTCGAGCCCGGCTCGTACACGTGCTGCACCGGGATGTTGACCCGGTCCGCGGGCGGCGCCTGACCGTAGGCGTTGGGATCGAAGCTCGGCGAGGAGGCCATCGCGAGCACGGCGCCGGTGCCCGGGTCGAGCATCACGACCGAGCCCCCCCGGGCCCCGTGGCGGGCGACGGCGGCGGCGAGCTCGCGCTCCGCCACGTGCTGGATCGAGCTGTCGATCGTGAGGAAGAGATCGGCGCCCGGCGGCGCTTCCGGCTGGGCGAGATCGTCGTAGAGGATGCTGCCGCGCCGCGCGTCCCGCAGGACGGGGCGGCGAACCTCCCGGCCCGCGATGGTCTCGTCGTAGGCCGCCTCGATCCCCGCCAGGCCCGTGGGATCGACCCCGACGAAGCCCAGGACCGGCGCCGCCAGAGCGCCCAGCGGATAGGAGCGCTTGCTCTCGGTCGTGAACTTGACGCCCGGCAGCTCGAGGGCGCGCAGCCGCTCCGCCGCCGCCGGCTCGAGCTGGCGGGCCACCCAGACGAAGCCCCGGTCGCCGCGGCCGAGGCGCGACGCGAGGACGGCGCGGTCGGCGCCCACCGCCGCGGCGATCCGGGCGGCGGCTCCCGCCGGATCCGCGATCTCGCGCGGCACCGCGTAGGCCGACGCCGCCTCGATGGACATCGCCAGCTCGCGGCCGCTCGCGTCGTAGATCGTGCCCCGGGGCGGCGTGAGCACGAGCTCCGTGCGCTGCTGATTGCGGGCCCGCTCGACGTAGTGGTCGTGCTCGCGGACCTGGAGGTCGCAGAGCCGCGCCGCCAGGCCCGCGAACCACAGCGCGGCGAGCGCCAGCACCACGTGGAGCCTCGTCTTCACTCCAGCTCTCCGGCGAACACCACCTGGTCGAGCGCCAGCGGCCGGAGGCCGAGCTCGTCATGCCCCCGCCGCGCCACCCGGTCGTACCGCGACAGCCGGGCCGCCTCCACCCGCAGGACGCGCTCGCGCTCGAGGCTGCGCTCGAGGGTGCGCTCGAGGCGCAGGACCTCGTAGCCCTTGTCCCACACCTGGCTCGATACCCAGACGTAGGCCAGGACGGCGACGCTCAGCGGCAGGGCCACCGCCAGCACGGACAGCAGCTCGCGCCGCAACCGCCGGTCGCGGTCGCGCACGAGGTAGACGTTGGCTACCGGGCGGTGGATCGAGTACGCGCTCTTCAACCTCTCAGAGCCTCCTCGCGGCGCGCAGGCGTGCGGAGCGGGCGCGCGGATTGGCCGCGATCTCGACCTCGCCGGGCCGCACCGGCCGGCGGGTCAGCACTTCGAGCAGGCGGGTCTCGGAGCGGGTGCGGCCCGTCACCTCGTCGACCTCGCCGCGGGCGAGGTCGCGCAGGGTGTTCTTGACGATCCGATCCTCGAGACTCTGGTAGGAGATGACGACCAGCCTGCCGCCGCGCTCCAGCAGGTTGGGGACCTGCCGGAGCAGCTCCTCGAGGCCCGCGAGCTCGCGATTGACCTCGATGCGCAGGGCTTGGAAGACCTGCGTGGCCGGATCGACGCGCCGCCGCCCGTACTGGCGCTTCGCCCGGTGGACGAGGTCCCGCAGCTCGCGCGTCGTCGCGATCGGATGCTCCTTGCGCGCCGCCGCGATGGCCCGGGCGACGCGACGCGCCTGCCTCTCCTCTCCGTACTCGCTGAAGATCCGCACCAGATCCGCCTCCGCATAGTCGTTGACGATGTCTCCGGCAGTCGGGCCGCTCGTTCCCATCCTCATGTCGAGCGGACCCTCGAACCGGAAGCTGAAACCGCGCTCCGGCGTGTCCAGCTGCATGGAGGAGACGCCGAGATCGGCCAGGATGCCGCGCACCCCGCCGACTCCCGCGTCCCGCAGCAGCTCGCCGATCTCACCGAAGTGCCCCTCCAGGCACGACACGCGCTCGCCGCTCGCCGCCAGCCGCCGGCGCGCCCGAGCAAGAGCGGCGGGATCGCGATCGATCCCGATGAGGCGCACCGCCGGATCGGCCGCCAGCAGGGCCTCCGCGTGCCCACCGAGGCCCAGGGTGCAGTCCACGAAGACGCCGCCGCCCGCGGGCTCGAGCAGCTCGAGCGTCTCGCGCAGCAGCACCGGAACATGAACGGGATCCTCCGACTTGCAGCTCCTCTCTCAACGTGCCTCTCGCTCGCGGCGCGGCGGCGCCGTCAGATGCCCCGCTCGCTCAGATAGGCGTAGTCGTCATCCGTGAACGGCTGGTCCTCGAAGCGCTCGATCAGGCGCTGCCGGTTCCAGACCTCCAGGTGATCGAGCCGCGCGCTGACGACCACGTCGCCCACCATCAGCGCGCTGTCGCGCAGGATGGGGGGCATCACGACGCGCCCCTGCTTGTCGAGGGTCGCCTCCTGGCCGAAGTAGCTCGTGCGCTCGAGAAACCGCTGCTTGACCTGATCGGTCTTTGGCAGCGCGGCCAGCGCCGCCTCGATCTCCTCCCAGATCTGGAGCGGATAGAGACGGGCGGACGTCCCGCTGACCGACGTGATGAAGACGTCCGGGCCGTACTCGGACTCAAGCTGCCGGCGAAACCCCGTTGGGAGTTTCAGCCTTCCCTTGTCGTCGATCTTGGTCGCAGAGCTGCCACGAAACACCGTTCACCGCCCACAGGAACAGAAGTTTCCGCACGCACTCTAGCAACACGGTCCATTTTTGTCCATTTCTGTCCACCCCCACGGCACGCTCGCGCCGCCGCCGCGACCGGCGGCGGCGAGGGGTGGGCCGGCCCCTCCTCCGGCGGCGGGCGGCCGCTAGCGAGCGCCGGCGCCGGCGGGCGGCGCTTCCGCCTCCGGCGCCGCCTCGGCGGGCGGGTCGGGCGCCGCCTCGAGCTCGCCCAGGTCCTGGTCGCGGGCCGCTCGCGTCGTCCGGAAACCGGCCGCCTCGGGCGGCGGATCGATCCGGACGTACGACGTCTTCTCGAAGTCGGCGAGCATCTTCTCCACGGCCTCCTGCTGCAGGCGCTCCGACTCGAGCCGCTCGACCTGCTCGCGCACCTCGGCGAAAGGCCGCACGTGGGCCTCCTCGACCTCCAGCACCTGGAGCACGTGGAGCCCGCTGCGGCTCGGCGTCGGCGCGGCGACCTCGCCCGGCTCGAGGTCGCGCACGGTCTCTTCCAGCTCGGCGGCCAGATCGCCTTTCTCCACCCAGCCGAGGTCGATCAGGCCGGTCGTCTCGCCCGCTTCGAGGTGACGGCTCGCCCAGGCCTCGACGTCGACGCCGTCCCGCAGCGTGGCGGCGGCCTCGGCGGCCAGGGCCCCGCGCGCCGCCTCGTCGAGCCCGCTCGACTCGAGGATCACGATCGAGCGCAGCCGGGTGCGGCGACCGACGGCGAACTCGTCGAGGTGGCCCTGGTAGTAACGGCGCAGGTCTTCTTCCTCGAGCTCGATGCGCTCCTGCAGCTCCTGCGCCGTCACCTGCCGCAGCAGCAGATTGCGCCGCGTCTGCTCCTCGACCACGGCCCGCGTCATCCCGGCCTGGGCGAGGGCCGCCTCGAACTCTTCGTCCGTGGCGAGGTCGTTCGCCTCGCGCATCCGCATGACGGAGTCCGCCACCATCTCGTCGGTGACCTCGATCCCCAGGTGGCTCGCCCGCGAGAGCATCAAGAGCTCGTCGAACATCTCGCGGAAGACGGTCTCGCCGAGCTCCGACAGGCGCTCGCTGCGCTCGGTCTCCGACATTCCGGCCCGCTGCAAGGCGCGGATCCGCTCCGAGTAGCGGCTCCGGTAGTCGTGGAGCGTCGCGATGTGGTCGTTGACCCGCAGCACGATGCGGTTGGTGTCGGCCGGCAGGGCCGCGGCCGCGAACAGCAGGCAGAGCGAGAGAGCACGGAGTCGATTCATGGGGACGCGGCGTTCGGTCGGTAGTTGCCTCGATAGTCGAAGGGCAGGTTCTGCTCGAAAACGGCGACATTGTAGCGCCGCTCCGCCTCACCCACCAGCTCGGACAGGGCCTTGTCCGCGGCCTCGCGCTCGAGCTTGCTCCGGATCCTGGGCGCCGCCTGCTCGAGGCGCAGCCGCTCGGCCGGCTGGTGCCCGGTCACCTCGAAGATGAAGAACCCGTAATCGGCCTCGACGATTTCACTGATGGCGCCGGGGGCGAGCGAGAAGATCGCCTCGGCGAAGGCCGGAGGGACGCCGTCGCGGGCCAGGTCGGCCTGTTCCCAGCCGCCGACGTCGGCGCCCGGCTCGACGCTGCGGGCCACCGCCTCGAAGGGCTCCCCTGCCCGCAGCCGCTCCAACGCGGCGACCGCCAGGCGGCGGTCGTCCAGGAGTATCTGGCGCAGGCTCACCCGCTCCGGAAGGTCGAACTCCGCGGCGTGGCCCTCGTAGTATCCGGCCACGTCCGCCTCCGTGACGGCCTGCGCCGCTCGCTTGCCGATCAGCCGGTCCACGAGGCGGCGGCGGTCCGCCCCCTCGAGTCCCTCGGCGCGGGCCGTCTCGAGCAGCAGCTCCTCGCGCAGGAACTGGTCGAAGAGCCCGCTCAGCACGCCGCTCGCGAGCCCGACCTCGCTGTCGAGCGAGTTGAGCCGCAGGTAGCTCTCGAAATCCGCATAGGTGAGCTCGCGGTCGCCCAGGTGGGCCACCACGTCGGGCGCCGGAGCCACCGGCCGGCCGCATCCGGCGGCCAGCGCGCATAGCGCCCACAGCTCCCATCGCATCCGTCTCACGCGTCTCCCACGATCTCACGCAGCGTCTCG
Organism: Acidobacteriota bacterium; assembly: GCA_029862975.1. Taxonomy (GTDB): domain Bacteria; phylum Acidobacteriota; class Thermoanaerobaculia; order Multivoradales; family JAHEKO01; genus CALZKB01. The sequence continues at coordinate 63,937 of JAOTWP010000001.1, read as the reverse complement.
GCGGCGGCCGCGAGGACCGGCCGGCCGGCGGCCAGCCGCAGGCCGAGCACGCCCGACGGGCTGAACGTGACGTCTTGCCGCTCTCCGATCCACCGCACCAGACGATCGAGATCGATCCGACTGTCGCGCCGCAGCCTGAACTGCAGCCGGCCGCCTCTCGCCGCCACCGATTGTACGCCGACCGACTCGGCCAGCGCCTTGAGCTGCGCCACGTCGACGAGCGTCCGCACGCTCTCGGGCGGCTCGCCGAAGCGGTCCCGGAGCTCCGCGAGGATCTCCTCGCGGTCCGGGGCGCGCGCCACGCGCCGGTAGATCTCCATGCGCAGGTTGGCGTCCGCGACGTAGGTCTCGGGAATGGTCATCGTCACGGGCAGGTCGATGATCGCCGACGGCGGGGCCGCCGTCTCCTCCCCCTGGAGCGCGCGAACGGTCTCTTCGAGCAGCCGCAGATAGGTCTCGAGCCCGACGGCGGCGATGTGTCCGCTCTGCTCGGCCCCGAGGAGGTTGCCGGCGCCGCGGATCTCGAGGTCGCGCGCCGCCACCCGGAAGCCGGCCCCCAGCTCGGAGAACTCGCGAATCGCCGCCAGCCGCTTGCGCGCCTCCTCGCTCGGCGACCGGTCCGACGCGACGAGCAGGTAGCAGTAGGCCAGCCGGTCGCCGCGCCCGACCCGGCCGCGGAGCTGGTAGAGCTGCGACAGCCCGAAGCGGTCGGCGCGGTGGATCAGCATCGTGTTGACGTTCGAGATGTCGATGCCGTTCTCGATGATGGTCGTCGCCAGCAGGACGTCGTGCTCGCCGCGCTTGAAGGCGTGCATCCGCTCCATGAGCTCGTTCTCGGGCAGCTGGCCGTGGCCGATGGTCAGCCGCAGGTCCGGCTTGAGCGCTCGCAGCCACTCCGCGATCTCCTCGATCCCCTCGACGCGGTTGTAGACGAAGTAGACCTGCCCGCCGCGCTCGAGCTCGAAGTCGATGGCTTCGAGCACGGTCTCGTCGTCGAGCGGCAGGACCGCCGTCTCGACGGCCATGCGGTCGCGCGGCGGGGTCTCGATGACCGAGAGGTCGCGCACCCCCGCCAGCGAGAGCTGCAGCGTTCGCGGCACCGGCGTCGCCGACATCGCGAGGACGTGCACGTTCTTCTTGAGCTCGCGCAGCTTCTCCTTCTGGGCGACGCCGAACCGCTGCTCCTCGTCGACGATCAGAAGTCCGAGCGCGGGCAGGGCGATGTCCCGGCTCAGCAGGCGATGGGTGCCGATCAGGATGTCGACCTCGCCCGCGGCCAGGCGGCGGGCGATCTCCCGGATCTCCTGGGGGGAGCGGAAACGCGAGACCATCTCGACGGTGACCGGGAAGCCCGCGAAGCGGGCGCGGAAGGTCTCGAGGTGCTGATCCGCCAGGATGGTCGTCGGCGCGAGCACGGCGACCTGGTAGCCGCCCTCGACGGCCCGGAACGCGGCCCGCATCGCCACCTCCGTCTTGCCGAAGCCCACGTCGCCGCACAGCAGGCGGTCCATCGGCCGCTCGCCTCCCATGTCCTCGAAGAGGCTGCGGACGGCGCTCGACTGATCCGGGGTCTCCTCGTACGGGAAGGCGGCCTCGAACTGGGCGTAGAGATCGGTCGCCGGCGGCATCGCCGGGGCCCTCGCCAGGCGCCGCTCGGCGTAGAGCTCGAGCAGGTCGACGGCCAACCGCCGGACGCTGCCGCGCACCCGGTCCTGGCGCCGCCGCCACGACGATCCACCCAGCCGATCGAGGCGCGGCGCCACCGACTCGATCCCGCTGTAGCGCTCGATCAGGTCGACGCGGGAGAGCGGCAGGAGCAGCTGCTGCCCGCCGCCGTAGGCGATCTCCATCACCTCGATCCCCGCCGCAGGCGTCTCCCCGGCGATGGCGGCAAGCTCCGGCGGCAGGCCCGCGACCGGGCCGTCGCCCTCGCCCGCGACCCCGCGCAGAGCCACGAACTGGCCGATCCCGTGGTCGCGGTGGACGACGTAGTCGCCGACTCGCAGGTCCCTGAGGCCGGCGAGGAAGGGCCCGAAGTGCGACTTGGGCCGCGGCGCCCGGCGGGGGAAGAGCTGGCGATCGCTGAAGATCGCGAACTCGCCGGGCCGCTCGAAGCCGCGCTCGAGATCGCCGCCGAGGAGCACGATCCGCGTTCCGTCGATCTCGATCTCGCGCTCCTCGCACCAGCGCCGCAGACGGCCCTCCTGGCCGTCTCCCGCGACCAGCGCCAGCCGCTCGCCGCGGGCGCCGATCGCGGCCACCTCGTGCGGGAAGCGCGCCAGCTGACCGTGGAAGACCTCGGTGCTGCGAAACCGGAAGTCGACGGCGCCGGGGCCGGTCGCCAGGGTCTCGATGGCCAGCGCCGCCCTCGCCAGGGCCGCCCGCGCGGCCTCCGGCTCGACGGCCAGCGACGCGGGCGGCAGGGCCCACCTTCCCCCCTGCGCCCAGCGCTTGAAATCGCTCTCGAGCTGGCGGCCGTAGGCCGCGATCTCCACGTCGAGAACGCTCGGCTCGCAGGCGACGAGCCACGAGTCCGGGAGCCACTCCGCGAGCCCGACGCTCTCCTCCGACGCGCAGAGATGGCTCTCCCAGCCCGGGAAGCCGGCGCCCCCCCGCAGCCCCTCGACGGCCGGATCGTCGGCCCGGAGCCCGTGCCGCTCGCGGAGCACGGCGGCCAAGCGCTCGCGGGCGGCGCCGTCGCGCGGAAAGAAGCTCATGGGCAGCAGGCGCGCGCGCTCGACCTCCTCGCCCGAGCGCTGGTCCTCGAGGTTGAAGTGGCGCAGCGAGTCGAGGGTGTCGCCGAAGTAGTCGAGGCGCAGCGGCTCGTCGGCGCCGGCGCCGAAGACGTCGAGCACGCCGCCGCGCACCGCGTACTGCCCCACGTCGCTGACGAGGTCGACGCGCTCGTAGCCGTATCTCGCCAGGTGGGCCGCCGCCCGCGCCATGGGCAGCTCGCGGCCCGCGACGAGCTCCAGGACCCCGCTTTCCAGGCCGTCGACGGTCGGCAGGCGCCGGAAGAGTGCGCGCGGCGTCGCCACCAGCACCCGGCGATGGCGACGCCAGGCGTCGAGCGCCGCGATCTCGCGCGAGCGGATCGAAGCCGCCACCTCGACGTCCTGATAGGGGGTGAGCCCCTGGGGCGGGAAGTAGGAGGCTTCGACTCCCAGCCAGCTCGCGGCCTCGACCCACGCCAGCGCGTCGCCCTCGCGCGGCACGACGGCCAGCACCGGCCGGCCGAGATCCGCCGCCCGCAGGCCGCACACCCAGGCGGCGGCGGCCGGCGGCAGCCCCACCGCGCGGCCCGACTCGGCCAACCGGCGATACTCCGCCGAGCCCCTCAGCCGCTCTTCGAGGGCCCCCAGGAACTCACGCTTCATGCCGCATCAGGAGCGCGAGTCTGGAGCCTCGACCTTGGTGACGCCGACGATCCGCGCCGCGAGCCAGGTCACGCCGGCCGCGAGGAAGGAGCCGAGCGCCCCCATCTTCGCCGCGTCCTGGGCCGCGCCCGCCGGGAACGCCACCGTCGCCACGAAGAGCGCGACCGTGAAGCCGATGGCCGCGGCGAACCCGATCACCACGAGGTCGCGCGTCCGCAGGCCGGGCGGCATGCCGAAGCGCAGGCCCTTGGCGGCGATCATGCCGAAGCCCCAGATGCCAAGGGGCTTGCCGATCAGCAGGCCGGCCAGCACGAGCCAGGTCGCGGCCCCCACGGAGCTGACCACGACGCCGGCGTTGAGCAGGCCGAAGGCTCCCAGGATCAGCTCGACCGGGTTCTTCCACCAGTGCTCGAAGCGCGTCAGGGTGTCGTCTTCCTCGATCCGGCTCCAGTCGAAAAGACCCCGGTCGACGTGGGCGTGGGGGATCACCGGAATGATCGGCAGCAGTCCCAGGGCGGGATGGAGGCCGGAGAGCGCGAAGCCCAGCCAGGACAGCGTTCCGCCGACGAGCAGGTAGGGCCAGAAGCTGTGGATGCGCAGCCTGCGGATGAAGACGCACGCGAGGATGCCGGTGACGACGAGCAGCAGCCAGACCAGCCGCAGCTCTTCCTGGGGGTAGGCCACGGCGATGATCACGAGCCCGATGGCGTCGTCGGCGATCGCCAGCAGCAGCAGAAAAGGGATGGCCGCGTGGCCGGCGCCGAAGATGAACCGCGCGACCATGTAGCTGAAGGCGATGTCCGTCGCGCACGGCACCGCCCAGCCGGTCGCCAGCTCCGGCAGCCGTCCGATGAAGCCCGCGCCGCCGAGGTAGATCAGGGCCGGGACGATGACGCCGCCCAGCGTCGCCATGAGCGGCGTCGCCGCCTTCTTCGGCTCGCTCAGGGGCCCGCCGGGCAGGAACGCCTCCCACACCTCCTTGCCGGCGATGGCGAAGAAGAGCGCCATCAGGAAGTCGTTCACGAGGTAGTGCAGGTTGACCACCCGATGGCCTTCGTGCAGCACCCCGATCCAGTCGTTGTGCAGGATCGGGAAGTGGAGCAGCGCCTCGTAGCCCTGGTGGTCGAGGTTGGCCCAGAGGAGGCCGGCCACGGCGCCGAGGATGAGGAAGAGGGAGTTCTCGAGCAGGAACTTGATTCCGCTGCGCATCTAGCCTTCCTCGCCGTTCCGGTTCATGCCCACCTCCCCTTCGCCGCCGCCGGCCGGCGGCGCGCCGCCGCCCGCGCCGGCCGGCAGGACGATCACGATCTCGCCGGGGCGCGCCATGAGCAGCTCCTCGCGCGCGAGCTCCTCGAGCGTGGCGGGATCGTCCTCGAGCCTCGTCACCCGCCGTTCGAGCTCCTCGATGCGCCCTTCGCTGGCCCCGATCTGCCCCCGCAGCTCGGCCTCGCGAGCGCGGCCCACCTCGAGATCGCGATAGCTCTTGAAGGTGGCCACCGAGAGCAGCACCAGCGCCAGGACGCCGAGCAGCGCCAGGAGGTTGCGGCGGCGCTTGCGTGCCGCCAGGGCCTGCTCGTTCGGCTTCACGATCTCCGCATTCTAGGGAATGCGGCGGCGCCCGGGTAGCTCGCCGCGCCCTCGAGCTCCTCTTCGATGCGCAGCAGCCGGTTGTACTTCGCCACGCGGTCGCTGCGGCAGGGGGCGCCGGTCTTGATCTGGCCGGCGCGGGTGGCGACGGCGAGATCGGCGATGGTGGTGTCCTCGGTCTCTCCCGACCGGTGCGAGATCACGTTGGCGTAGGCGTGCGTCTTCGCCAGCTCGACCGCCTCGAGCGTCTCGGTCACGGTGCCGATCTGGTTGAGCTTGACGAGCAGCGCGTTGGCCAGGCCGTCGGCGATGCCGCGGCGGAGGATCTCCTGGTTGGTGACGAAGAGATCGTCGCCCACGAGCTGGACCCGTGTGCCGAGCGCCGCGGTCAGGCGCTGCCAGCCGGCGTGATCGTTCTCCGCCAGGCCGTCCTCGATCGAGATCAGGGGATAGGCGTCGACCCACTCGGCGTACAGGGCGATCAGGTCGTCGCTCGCGAGCCCCTTGCGGCCTTCGCCGGCCAGGTCGTAGCGCACCCCGTCCGGGCCGGCCGTCGAGAACTCGCTGGCCGCGGCGTCGATCGCCAGCGCGATCTGCCGCCCCGGCTCGTAGCCGGCCGCGGCGATCGCCTCGGCGAGAAGATCCAGCGCCTCCCGGTTGCTGCCGAGGTTGGGGGCGAAGCCGCCCTCGTCGCCGATCGCCGTCGAGAGCCCCTTGTCCTTGAGCACCTTCTTCAGCAGGTGATAGACCTCCGCCCCGGCGCGCAGGGCGTCCGCGAAGCTGTCGAAACCGATGGGGACCAGCATGAACTCCTGGATGTCGACCGAGTTGTCGGCGTGCTCGCCGCCGTTGACGACGTTGAGCATCGGCACCGGCAGCACCGTGGCCGCGGGGCCGCCGAGGTAGGAGTAGAGCGGCAGGCTGGCCCCCTCCGCCGCGGCGTAGGCGACAGCCATGGAGACGGCCAGGATCGCGTTGGCGCCCAGCCGGCTCTTGTCGGCCGTGCCGTCGAGCTCGATCATGAGCCGGTCGATCAGCGCCTGGTCGCGCGCGTCGAGCCCGATGAGCTCGCTCGCGATCTCCTCGTCGATGTTGGCGACGGCCCGGGTGACGCCCTTGCCCCCGAAGCGCCGGTCGCCGTCGCGCAGCTCGAGCGCCTCCCGCTCCCCGGTCGAGGCCCCCGACGGCACGATCGCCCGCCCGTAGGCGCCGCCCGCGAGCAGGCAATCCGCCTCCACCGTCGGATTGCCCCGCGAGTCCAGAACCTCCCTGGCCGTGATCTCTTCGATGTCGAACATCCGCCCGCGCCCTCCGGTCCCCGGTCTCCGTGTCCCGCCAAGGCTAGCCCCTGCACCGGCGGGCCGCAACACCCGCCGCGCCGCAGGGCCAGCCGGCGGTTGACAGCTCGCGAGGGCCTGTGGCATTCTTTTTGACCCTGACGCGGGGTGGAGCAGTCCGGTAGCTCGTTGGGCTCATAACCCAAAGGTCGCAGGTTCAAATCCTGCCCCCGCAACCAGAGAACCCAAGGCCGCGAGCGATCGCGGCCTTTTTCCGTGGGCGGCCTCGCGGCGCCGCGCCTTTCGCCGGCCGCACGAAGCGGTAAGATCGGCCCATGCCGACGGAGCTCCAGACTCCCGTGCTGCTCCTGGCCACGCCGCAGGTGCTCGATCCGTTCTTTCGCCAGAGCGTCGTGCTGCTGCTCCAGCACTCGGAGGAGGGCAGCATCGGGTTCATCATCAATCGCACGACCGGGCTCCGGGTGGCGGAGATCCTCGACGGGCTCGAGATCGCGTGGCGCGGCGACCAGGGCGAGGCCGCGTTCTTCGGCGGGCCGGTGCAGCCGCAGCTGGGGACGGTGCTCTTCCACCGCAGCGCCGACGACCGGATCGCCGTCGACGAGGAGACGGTGACCGAGCTCCTGCCGGGGCTGCTCATGACGCAGCACATCGCGAGCCTCGCGGCGCTGGCGGCGGAGCCGCCGGGGTTCTTCCGCTTCGTGCTGGGCTACGCCGGCTGGGGCGAGGGGCAGCTGACGGCGGAGATCGAGCGCAACGACTGGCTGCTCACGCCGCCGACCCAGGAGCTGCTCTTCGCCACCGATCCGGGGATCGTGTGGAGCTCCGCGATGCGGGCCGCCGGGGTCGATCTCGAGAACCTGGGCGTCTGGCTGGCGGACGACGGCTCGACCGTCAACTGAAAGGCAGCCCGTGAAGAGACGGCCGCACCCCGAGACTCGCCGGCCGAGCGGCCGCACGGAGACCCGATGAACGTGCTGGCCCGGGTGGTTCTGAACGGCGTCGGCCTCCTGCTGGCGGCCCGCATCGTGCCGGGCGTCTCCTACGACGGCGGGCTCGTCTATCTGCTGCTCGCCGGCGCCGTCATCGGCCTCATCAACGTGCTCGTGAAGCCCGTCGTGACGATCCTCGCGCTGCCGGCGGTGCTCCTGACGTTCGGGCTCTTCTACCTCGTCATCAACGGCCTCATGTTCTGGCTCGCCGCCGGGCTGCTCGACGGCCTCGAGGTCGCAGGCTGCCTGCCCGCCATCCTCGGCGGCCTGGTGCTCACCGCCTTCAACGTCGTCGTCCGCGCCCTGCGGCGGAACTAGCCGCCACCAACGGGGCCGCCACCAACGGAGCCGCACCCCACGGAGTCGCCATGGATCCCGATCGCTTTCGCGCCGTCTACGAACGACTGCAGCTGCTGGACGAGACCTCGACCTACAAGGTGCGGCCGAAGGTCTCCCTGCACCGCCCGACGGTCGAGGAGCTCGACGCCCGGGCCCGCGACCTCGCCGCCTACACCGTCGAGCTGCGCGAGATCGTCGACGAGCTCATGCAGGCGATCGCCGGCCGGCCGCGGGCGAGCCCCAAGGCCCCCTGACGGCTATCCCGTCGACCCGAAGCCGCCCCCGCCGCGCGCCGTGGGGGTCAGGGCGTCGAGCTCGCGCACCTCGACGCCGCGGGCGACCTCGCACAGCACGAGCTGGGCGATGCGGTCGCCGCGCTCGACCGTGAACGGCGCGTCGCCGTGGTTGACGAGGAGCACCTTGACCTCGCCGCGGTAGTCGCTGTCGATGGTCCCCGGGGCGTTGAGCACGGTGACTCCGTGGCGGGCGGCGAGACCGCTGCGCGGCCGCACCTGGCCCTCCCAGCCGGGCGGGATCTCGAGGGCGAGACCGCAGGCGACGAGGGCCCGCCGCCCCGGCCCCAGCACCAGCGGCGAGGTCACGGCGGCCGGGAGATCGAGACCGCTCGCCCCCGGCGACGCCGGCGCCGGCAGGGCGAGGCCGGCGCCGTTGGGGAGGCGCCGGATGCCCAGGCGCACTCCCCGGCTCACCGGCCGTCCTCTTCGTCCTCTTCGTCCTCTTCGTCCTCTTCGTCCTCGAAGAGGCTCTGCGGACCCCCGCCGCCACCGAGCTCCTGCCCCCCGCCGGTGCCTCCGGGCAGCTGCGCCTCGAGGCCGAACGGGAAGGGCTTGCCGAGGCTCTCGACGCTGGCGCGGACGATCATGTCGGTGCCCGGCACCACCTGCGGCTTGGGCAGGATGCTGACGGTGAAGCGCCACTCCTCGTAGCGGTCCTTGCCCATGAAGGTCCGCATCGCCTTGCCTTTCTTGCGCGTGGCCACGCCCTGGATCGGCCCCGCGGCGAGCTGCGCGCCGCTTGCGGCCCCGAGCCGGAAGTTCGAGGTGGGAGCGGCCGCCCCGGTGAGCTCGCGGCCGGCCCCATCCTCGTCCTCGGACCCCTCGCCCCCCGACTGCGGGGTGCCGGCGGCCAGCACGAGCGCCCAGTCACCCTCGGGGCTCATCGGGTCCTTCCAGAGCTGGCGGATGGAGCGGGGCTCGACCTCCAGAAGCTCGTCGAGGGTGTTGGGGTAGCGCCCGAAGCGCTGCTGGAAGACGCGGATCGCCTCCGCGTACTGGAGGCCGCGGAAGATCAGCTCGCTCTCCTTGTGGCGCTGGATCTGCTTTTCGAGATCGGGCAGCGCGGCCGCCAGCATCACGCTCATCAGGCTGAAGAGCACGGCCAGGAACACGAGGTTGTAGCCGGACTCGGCGGCCGGCCGCGGACGCTCTCGCCTCGGGGTCCGCCCTACCATTCGCTGTAGGGCTGCTCGTCTTTGAGACTCACGGCGTCCGAGCCCGAGTGGACGTCCAGGACCCCGGGCGCCCCGGTCTCGTTGAGCTCGGTCTCCGCCGGCGGCGCGTCGGCGTCCACCTCCTCGAAGACGAGCACCCAGGTGTCCGTGCGCTTGGTCATCGGATCGAGCGGAACCGACCGCAGGTAGCCTTCGTCCACCAGCTCCTCGAGATCCGGCGGGTAGTACCCCTTGTCGCCGTGGTACTGGTCGATGACGTCGCGGATCGTGCGCAGGTTGTTCTTGAGCACGGCTTCGTTGGCGCGCCGCGGCCAGTCCTTGAGCGCCGGCAGCGCGATGGTCGCCAGGATGCCGATCATCGTCACGACGATGATCAGCTCGAGGAGGGTGAACCCGGGCCGGCGGGCCGCGCGCCGCGCGCCGACGATCACCACAGGCGGTACTCCACGTCGTTGAGGCCCACGCCCTCGCTCTGCGAGTAGACGTCGTAGACGCTGCCGCCGCCCCACGAATCGTCGTCCCAGTCGTCGTCGTAGGCGCGCAGGCCCCACTCGGCCTCGCCCGTCATCGGGTCGACGGGGATGCGCCGCAGGAAGCGCACTCGAGCGTCGATCTGGCCCACGACGTCGATGCCCTCGACGAGGGTCTCGAGATCGGGAGGATAGCCGTCCGAGCCCAGCTCGATGGGGATCAGGCCGGCGTCGGAGAAGCGCTTGTACTCGTCGATCGCGTTGCGCATGAGCCGCAGCGCCAGGCTCAGGTCGGCTTCCTTCGACCGTTTCGCGGCGACCCGCCCGATCGGCAGGGCGGCGGCGGTCAGCGACACCAGCAGGATGCACACGATGACCATCTCGGTGAGCGTGTAGCCGCCCTGGCGGAGGCGCCGGTAGCGTCGTGCCGAGGTGCGTTTCATCTCCGACCCATCCCGTGCCGCCGCCGCGCCGTCACTGCCGATCGACGCCGGGGCGATCCACCACCGGGGGCTCCCATTCGCGCTCGTCGGGCGGCAGCGTGCCGGCCGGCACCACGTGGAGAGCGAGCCCCTCGCGCGCCACGGCCATCTCGCCGAGCTCGCGGTCGAGAGCGGCGGCGTCCGCGAAGCGGATCCGTGCCTCTCCCTCGCGCAGCGGCCGGAAGCGGATCCGCGCCACGTCGCCCTCCCCCGCTACCCCCGGGCGGTCGCCCAGGCGGCTCGGACCCAGCATCACGTGGCCGGGGCGGGTGATGTCGGACAGCAGGCTCGCGACGCTCTGCGGTCCCAGGAAATCGCCGCGGTCGACCGCCACCACCTCCAGCCGGCCGGGGTCGAAGCGCAGGGTCATCGGCAGGTGGGAGACGGCGGCCGCGGCCTGCGCGCGCACGACCACCTCGACCTCGGCGCCGACCTCGACCTCCGCCCGCCGCGTGGCGAGCGACAGGCGCACCGGCGGCGTGGCCGCCGCGACGCCGGCGTCGACGACCTCGACGGGGACGTCGCCGGCCTGGGGATAGGCCGCCCACGCGCCCCACACCCGGGCCCCGAGCTCTCCGGAGCCGGGATCGGCGCGGCCGGGAGCCCGGTCCTCGAGGCCGCCGCCCCCGGGAAGCGACGCCAGCCCGCGCGGGCTGCCGTCGTCGTCGTCGGAGCCGTCGTCGTCGGCGAACGGATCGCTCGGCGCCGTCGCGGGCACGAGATCCACGCCCGGGGTCAGCTCCGGCTCGGCCTCGTCCCGCAGTCCCTGCGGCAGGGACTCGATGCGCCGCCGGATGAGGTCGCGGATGCGCTCGTTCTCCTCGACGGAGTCGTCCTCGTCGAACGGACCCTCGACCTCGGACTCGACCCGCGGGCTGCCGCCCCGGAACGTCAGGTTCCCCTCCGTGCCGACCCACAGCGGCCGCAGGTCGTCGCCCGTGATGTCCGGCCGGCGGATGATGTGCGGCGTCAAGGTCAGCACGAGGTCGGTGCGCCGCTTGTCGGTGCTCTTCTTCGAGAAGAAGCGACCCAGGATCGGGATGTCCGAAAGACCGGGAACGCCGCTCTCGCCGCTGGTCTCGTCGCTGCGAATGAGGCCCGCGAGGAAGTTCGTCTCGCCGTCCTTGAGCCGGATCGTCGACTGGATGTTGCGGGTGCTGATGGTCGGCTGGCCCTCGGTGTTGAAGCCCGCGAGGCTCGAGACCTCCACCTGGATGGTGAGCGTGATCTCATTGTTGTGATGGATCCGCGGCTCGAGCTCCAGGCGGATGCCGACGTCCTGGTACTGGAACGAGGTGATCGGGACGATCCCGCCACCCTGGGCGGTCTGCGAGTTGAACGTGGTCACCGGGATCGGCACGCGGTCGCCGATCGTGAGATTGGCCTGCTCGCCGTCGCTGATCCGGATCTGCGGGCTGGCCAGCAGCTGCGCCTCGGAGCTCGTCTTGACGAAGTTGTAGATGAAGCCGGGCAGCGTGATCTCCCAGTTCTGCTGGTTCAGGAACTCGAGATCGGACACCCGCAGCGGCGGATCCTGGTCCAGGTTCTGGAGCACCGAGTACTGGCTGAGCTCGACTCCGAGCTCCCGCATCTTGCTGGTGTTGATCTGCAGCAGCTCGACGTCGACGACGACCTCGCCGCGCGCCTTGTCGTTGGCCGAGATGATGCGCTCCGCCACTTTGACGGCGTCCGCCGAGTCGCGCAGCACGATGGCGTTGAGCTGGTCGTTCGAGGCGATGTTCTTCGTGCCCACCAGGCTGCGCAGCAGGGTGAGCATCTCCTTCACCTCGGCGTTCGAGAGGAAGAAGGTCTGGATGACCTGCTCCTCGTACTCGCGCCGGTTCTGGGTGTTGTCCTCGATGACGATGATCGTCGTCTCGTTGAGCACCTTGTAGAAGTGCCCCGCCGCCTTCATGACGAACTCGAGAGCCTCCTGCGCGGTGACCTCCTCGAGCTCGATCTCCATCTGCTTGTCGCGCAGCCGCGAGTCGAACTGGATGTTGATGCCGAAGGCCTGGCCGAGCGCGCGGTAGATGTCGCGCAGGCTGACCTTGTTCGGGAAGTTGAGAGAGATCGGCTCGTTCGACCGCGGATTGAGCACGGGTGGCCCGCCGCTCTCGGCCTTGGTCCTCGCCTTGAGGTCGTCGATGGACAGCGAAGCGCCGCTGCCGTCGGCCGCCGCCAACGACTCCAGGACCTTCTCGAACTCCACCTGGGCGTACTGATTCGACGGGTCGAGCTGGAGGGTCTGGAGGTACTCCTTGCGGGCCTGCTCGAGGGCGCCGACCTCATGGAGCTTCTTGGCCCGGTCGAAGTGCTCCTGCGACGCCGCGATCCTCGAGCGCAGGAGCCCCGCCTTGTAGGAGATGTTGCCGGGGTACTGATCGACGAGCTCGAGGTAGTGCAGCACGGCCTGATCCCAGTCGCCGCGGCGCTCCGCGATCTGCGCCTCGCGGAAGCTGCGATAGCCCGAGCAGCCGAGCGCCGCCAGCACCACCAGCAGCAGCAGGATCTTCCGGTCAGCTCTCATCCACTCCATCCTTCCTCAACCGCCCGCCTGGAGGCGCGTCTCGGGGGCGTCCGGGAACCCGACAAACTTGATGTCTGCCGACTCGAAGCCGATCTTATCCACGATGAATCGATCCAGCAGAACCTCCCCGACGAAGGCGTTGTAGATCTCGTCGTTCTTGGCGAAAACGGCGATCCGGCGCTCCTGGGGCCCGAAGCTGCCGAGGTAGACGAAATCGACCGCGGGCGGCTTCGGCGCCTCCGGCGTCGCCCGCGCCGGGCGCGCCGGTGGCGCCTTCGGCCGCGCATCGGCGCGCCGCGGTGGGGCTTTCGGCGGCGGCGGCGGCGGCGGCGGCGCCGGGGCTTCACCGTAGCGGAACGGATCGCGGCCCGGAGTGTACGCCGCGCCCTCGCGCTGCAGGGCCTCGAGGTCCAGGCGCTGCATCTCGATCGCCGCCAGGTCCCGCTCGATCGCGGCCGGCCGCGCCGCCCGGGCGCCGGGACCGCCGCCGCCCACGCCCCCGAGAACCCGGTACCCGACGGTGCCGGCGAGCACCACGAGGAGCGCGGCCAGCAGCTGCTTCTGCCGTTGCGCGTCGCTCACCGCGCCGCCCCCACGGCGTCGCGGCTCCGCGCCAGGGCCGCCGGATCGACGCCGTCGTCGAGAAAGAACGTGGCGACCTTGAGGTCGATGCTCAGCCGGCTGCTGCGGCCGTCCGCCCGCTCTCCCGGCCGGATCTCCTCCAGGATGACGAACGATTCCGTCCGCTCGAGGAGGTTGATGAACGTCCGCAACGCCTGGTAGGAGCCCTCGACGCCGAACACGATCGACCGCTTGACGAGGCCGAGGCTCTCGATCGGCTCGTCGGGGTAGCGGATCGCCGGCGGGTCGAGGCCGGCCTTCTGGGTGAGCTCCTTGACCTCCGCGATCACGCGCGTGATGCGCTGCTCCTGGGTCATGAAACGATCCCGGTAGAGAGCCTCGAGACGCTCCTGGTTCTCGACCGCCTGCGCCGCCAGCGCCTGCGCCCGCTCGCGCTGCCCGACCACCCGTTCGTACTCCGCGCGGGCGCGCGCGACCTCGGTTCTGCGGCTCTGCGCCTCGCCGGCGTAGAGGGCGCGATAGGCGACGTAGGCGCCGACGTTGACGAGCAGCAGGACGAGCGCCGGCAGCCAGAGCCGCGTCTCGCGCTTCCAGGCCACGAGGGTCACGGCGACACCTCCGCCGCGCCGGCCGGCGCCTCCGGCCCGCGCCCCGCCCGGGCCTCCCGCGCCTCCCCGCCGGGGGCCGCTTCCTCCGGCGCCGCGCCCTCCGGCACCGCGTCCTCCGGCACCGCGCCCTCCGGCACCGCGTCTCCGGGCGCCGCTTCGCCGGGTGGCCCTGCCGCGGTCGCCGGCAGCGTCGGCATGTAGACCACGCTCATCGAGTAGCCGACCTGGCCGGCAGGTCCCTGCCGGGCCTCGACCTTGAGGCTCGGCCGGCGGAAGCGCTCGTGGGCGAAGAAGGCGTCGAGCATCTCGAGCAGCGCGTCGTCCTGCTCCGCCTTGCCCGTGATCTCGAGGGCCACCTCGTCCGTTGCCGAGCGCGGGTCGCCGCGGCGCCGGCTGCCGCCTTCGGCGACGAGCTGGGGCGTGACCCGCTCGATGCGCACGGCGCGCGGCAGGACCTCGGCCAGATCGTCGAAGAGCGCGCTCCAGGCGAAGGTGCGCTCGGCGATCCTGGCATTGAGGAAGGTGATCTGGGCCTGCTGCCAATCGACGTCGAAGCCGGCGACCACGGCGAGCGCCGCGGCGAGTGCCGCGCGCTCCTCCGCCGTGCTCGCCGCCAGCTCCCCCAGCTCGGTGACCTGCTCTCCCCGGCCGGCGAAATGGCGCCAGTAGAGCCAGACGTTGGCCACCGAGAAAGCGATCGCGGCAAGCGCGAGGAGCGCCGCCGCCCGCAGCACGGGGCGCCGGTTGGCGAACGGCTGCGCCGCGAGGTTGGGGCCGCGGATCAAGCGACCTCCCTGCGGACCGCCCCGAGCATGGGAGCCAGCACGGCCGCGGACGCGTCGGGCAGCCGCCCCTGGAGCGGCAGCTGCTCGCGCCCGAGCGCGACGGCCCTGTGCCCCAGGCCTCGCTCGAGGCTGTCGAGCCAGAAGCGCGCCCGAGCCGGCTGGCAGACGAGCAGCACGCGCCCCAGCTCAGAGTCCGGCAGCTGATCGCCGAGGAACGTCCCGGTCAGCTTCAGGTCCCTGAGCACCAGGCGGGCGACCGTGTCTCCCCCGGTCTCCGTGTCGAGGGCCCGAAAGCGGTGGAGCAGGGGCTCGCCCCGACGGGTGAACGTGAGGCTGTAGCCGTCCGCCGCCACGAGCACCAGCGCGGCGAGGTCGACGTCGCCGACGACCTCCCGCACGGAGTCCACGCTGGCCAGGCTCGCGTTGAGCACCTGGCCCAGGCGCACGCCGCAGGAGGCAAAGGCCTCCTCGACCTGGCGCAGCAGCTGATCGATTCCGAACCCGAGGAGCACGCGGTGCTTTTCCTGCTGCGCCGGCAGCGGCGCCACCTCGACGCCTCGGAGGCGCAGGTCCTCGACCCGAAAGGGCACCTGGCGTCTCAGCTTCCAGCGCAGGACCTCGTCGCGGCGGGCGCCTCTCGACGGCAGCTCGTCGACCTCCGCGAAGGCCAGCCGCAGCCAGGCGTCCGGGAGGACCAACGACGCCTCGGCAACGCTCCCCCGCACGCCACGCACCAGCTCGTGGACGAGCGGCTTGAACAGGCCTGCGTCGTGCATCGGGCCGCCCAGCGGACCCGCGGCGAAGAGCCCCGCGGGCAGCTCCACGCCGACGAAATCCTCGACGTCGTAGCCGCTCTCGCCGCGCACGAACCGCCCGTAGAGGAGCTCGCGGCGCTCGAGGGAGAAGACGTGCGGCGGGACCGGTCGTGGGTCGAGCCCGAGCAGGCGCTCAGTCCACGAAGGTAACTTTATTGATCTCACGAAGCGTCGTGACTCCCTCGAACGTCTTCTGAAGCGCCGATTCGCGCAGGAACAGCATCCCCTCCTCGTGCGCCGCGCGCCGGATCTCGGAGGCCGGGCGCCGCTCGAGGATCAGCTCGCGGATGCGGTCGGAAAGATCGAGCAGCTCGGTGATCGCCGTCCGGCCGAGGAACCCGGTCCCGTTGCACTCGAAGCAGCCCGCTCCCTCGAAGAACGTCTGGCCGGCGTGCAGCGCGGGGTCGAGACCGCTCTCCTCGAAGAGCTCGGCGCTGATCGAGGCTTCGCGCCGGCAGTTGTTGCAGATCTTGCGTACGAGCCTCTGCGCCAGCACGCAGTTGAGCGCCGAGACGAAGTTGTAGAGATCGACCTTCATGTTGAGAAAGCGGCCGAGGACGTCGATCACGTTGTTGGCGTGCACCGTGGTGAAGACCAGATGGCCGGTGAGGGCCGACTGGACGGCGATCTGCGCCGTCTCCTGGTCGCGAATCTCGCCCACCATGATCTTGTCGGGATCGTGGCGCAGGATCGAGCGCAGGCCGCGGGCGAAGGTGAGGCCCTTCTTCTCGTTGACGGGGATCTGGGTGATGCCGCGCAGCTGGTACTCGACCGGGTCCTCGATCGTCACGATCTTGTCCTCGGACGACTGGATCTCCGACAGGCAGGCGTAGAGGGTGGTCGTCTTTCCCGAGCCGGTCGGTCCGGTGACGAGCACCATGCCGTAGGGCTCGCGAATGAACTTGCGGACCTTGCGCATCGTCGTTGCGTCGAAGCCGAGAATGTCGAGGCGGAGCTGTTTGAACTCCTTGTTCATCGACTCCTTGTCGAGGATCCGGATGACGCAGTCCTCGCCGTGCACCGAGGGCATGACCGACACCCGGAAGTCGATCGTGCGCCCCTCGAAGCGCAGCTTGAAACGGCCGTCCTGCGGAACGCGCTTCTCCGCGATGTCGAGCTCGGCCATGACCTTGACGCGGCTGATCACGGTCTGATGGTGGCGCTTGTCGATCGGCTCCATCGCCTGGTAGAGCACGCCGTCGATGCGGTACTTGATGACCACCTCGCCCTCGCGGGTCTCGATGTGGATGTCGCTGGCGCGCCGCTGGATCGCGTTGAAGATCGTCGAGTCGACGAGCTTGATGATCGGGCTCGTGTCGTGCGAGATCCGATCGATCGACAGGACCTGGTCGCCCCCCTCGTCCTCGCCGACGAGCTGGAGCTTGAAATCCTCCGTGGCCTCGTCGAGGACCCGCTGCGCGCTCTCCGAGCGCTGCAGGATCTCGCTGATGGCGGCGCGGGCGCCGACCCGCACCTCGACGGGCTGGCCGAGCAGGAGCTCCAGCTCGTCGAGCTTCGTGATGTCGGTGGGATCCGCCATGACGACCGCCAGGCGGCCGTCGAGCTGCTCCTCGGGCACGAAGTCGTAGCGCAGCATGAGCTCGAACGGGATCGAGCGGAAGAGGTCGTTGTCGATCCGGAAGCTCGCCATGTCCACGAGATCGAGCCCGTGGCGCTCGGCGATCTCGCGCGCGCGCCGCGCGTCGGCGGCCCCGGACACGGCGAGATCCTGCGCGGCGTCGATGAGCGGGGTCTGGTTGTCGGTCGTCATGTCACGGGCCCTTCTCCGGCGGGCCCCCGCCTTGGTTTACGGCACTCCGGTGAGAACGTCTAGCCGGGCTCCCGCCTCTCATTCCCGGACCCTCAGACCCCGATGCTTCCCAGCAGGCTGTACATCGGCAGATAGACGGCGACCAGCAGGATCGCGACCAGGATCGCCATGATGATCAACATCGCCGGCTCGATCAACCCGAGGATCCTCTGCATGCGGGTGTCGACCTCGTCGTCGAGGAAGTCCGAGACGTCGGAGAGCATCTGGTCGAGCGCTCCCGTCTCCTCGCCCACCTGCACCATGTCGATCATCAGATCCTCGCCGACGCCGGTCGAGCGCAGGGCCTCGGCCATCGCCTTGCCCTCGCGCACCGCCGCCGGCAGCGGCGCCAGGCGCTCGCGGACCGCCGCGTTGCCGATGGCGCCGACGCTCGTCTCGAGCGAGGGTACGATCGGGATGCCGCCCGCGAGCAGGGTCGAGAGCGAGCGGCAGAACTCGGACAGCGACATGCGCTCGAAGACGACTCCGAGAAACGGCACGGACAGCTTCCAGCCGTCGAGGCGCCGCCGGCCGGCCGCCGTTCGCCCCGACTGGCGCAGCACGATGACCGCCGCCAACGCGCCCCCGGCGAGCCACACCGCGTTGGCCCGCAGGAAGTCCGCGACCACCATCACGCCACGGGTCAGGAGCGGCAGCTCGGCGCCCAGCCCGGCGAAGAAATCGCTGAAGTTGGGCAGCACGTAAGCGGTCATGACGAGGATCAGGACCAGCGAGAGGCCGATCAGGGCCGCCGGGTACATCAGCGCCGAGATGACCTTCTTGCGGGTGCTGAGCACCAGCTTCTGGTAGCGGACGAAGCGCTTCAGCACGCTCTCGAGCTCGCCGCTGCGCTCGCCGGCCTGCAGCGTCGGAGCGTAGAGCGCCGGAAAGCGCTGGCCGAAGCCGGCGAAGGCGTCGGACATCGCCTCGCCGCTCTTGACCCGGTCGCGGACCTCGCCCAGGACCTGGCGGAAGCCCTCGTCCGCCGGGCGGTCCTTCAGCAGCTCGATGGACTGCAGCAGCGGCAGGCCGGAGCGCAGGAGCGCGATCAGCTCCTGGTTGAAGACCAGCAGCTGCTGGATCGGCACGCGGCCGCGGGAGCCGCCGCCGATGTCCAGGGAAAGGGCGCCCAGGAGGCCGCGGCGCCGGACGTCGAAGACGAAGAGCCCTTTCTTCTCGAGGTCGCCGCGCACGGCGGCGGCGTCGCGCCCCTCGTGGACCTGCTCGACGACGCTGCCTTCGGGTGTGCCGACTCGACAGATGAAGCGCATGGCCGCGGCTCCCCGCTCAGGGAGCGTCCTCCAGGAGATGGCTCGTCAGTACGACCATGAGGGCGCGCTCGCTGGCCTCGGTCTGGGCCAGCCCGAGCACCATGGGGCGCTCGATCGTCAAGTTGAGGTTGGTGTGGATCAAGGGTCGCGGGTCATCGGCCGGGCCGGCTCCGACGATGAAATCCTGCAGCCGTAGCTGATGGGACGCGCTCAGGACGCCGAGCTCGAACTCGACCCGGTAGTCGCCCCCGAACTGATACGCGACGCGCTCGCCTTCCATCATCTCGAGCCCGGCCTGGGCCAGCAAGGTGAAGCTCTCGAAACGCAGCAGCTCGCCGAGCCGCCGCACCAGCTCCGCCGGCAGCTCCGGGCCCCGCCCTTCGGCCCCGGCCGCTCCCCCGGCGCGCACGATCTGGATCTCCAACCGCACGCGCCGCGGCGGCCGATCGAAGTCCCGCAGCCGCTCCGCGATCCGCCGCACCACGGCCGCCGTGTCGCGGATGACGAGCGTGTTCTCGCCGGGCTGGAGCTCCAGGGTGCCGCGCGAGGAGAGCAGATCCTCGACCTCGCCGATCGCCTCGCCGGCGGCCCGATGCCGGAGCGCGTAGATCTGCATCACGAGGCTCGGCGGCTGCGGCTGCGCGGGCTCCTGGAGCGCCGCCGACGGCGCGGCCAGGCCGGCGACGCAGGCCGAGATCCACAGGAGGGCGAGCCGGGAGCGGCGATGGGGCGGGGCAAGCCGGGACCACGGGTGGCTACACGTCCAGGGACTCATCCACGACCATCACGACCGAGAGGTCTTCGGCGCCCCACTCGTAGATCCGAGCCAACGGCCGGTCGAGCCCGTCGATGGCGCTGGCCACCGGTCCGGCCGGCCGCGGCGCCGCGCGCTCCCCGCCGCCCGAGCGGACGGCCGCGGCCCGGACGAGCTCGCCGGCGTGGCGGTCCACGACGGCCGGCAGCATCGCGAGGAGGGCCGCGAAGAAGGCCGCGAACGCCATCCGGCGGCGGGCTCCCGGGCGCGCGCCGGCGCCGCCGGCGCGCAGCCGGCCGGTCCGGCGCAGGGCCCGCACGGCGAGCCGGACAGCCTCGACCTCCTCGCCGCCGGCCGGCCAGGCCGCCGCCCCTTGGAAGGCGAGGGTCGGATCGATCGCCGCGGCCTCCCGGCGGCAGCTCGGGCAGCCGGCCAGGTGCTCCCGCGCCCGCTCCCACTCCCGCGGCACCGGCAGCTCCGGATCGAAGCGGTGCGCCAGCAGGCGGCGCCAGTCGCGGCAGCTCACGGGGCGGCCTTCCCGGACTCGGGCCCGCGGCCGACCGCGTATTCGGGATAGCGCGCCGCCAGCTCGCGGCGCAGGATCTTGCGGGCCGCGAAGAGGTGGTTGCGGACGGTCGAGGGCTGACAGCCCAGGACGTCGGCGACCTCGGCCGACGCCAGTCCCTCCACCTCGCGCAGCACGAAGACGGCCCGCTGGCGCTCGCTCAACGCCCCCGCGAGCTCGTGGAGGATCGCCGTGACCTCCCGGTCCTCGAGCTCGCCGACGCTGCTGCGACGCGAGTCGGCCAGGCGGACGAAGTGCGACCGCACGGGCTCGAGCTGCCGCTGGCGCGCGCCGCGCGAGCGGAGCAGGTCGATTCCGAGATTGGTGGCGATGCGGTAGAGCCAGGTGTTGGGGCTGAAACGCTCGTCGTAGCGCAGGCGATGCTCCCAGGCCCGCAGGAACGTCAGCTGCACGATGTCGCGGGCCTCCTCGCGATCCCCGACCAGGCGCCAGGCAAGCTGCAGCAGCGCCCCGCTCTTGCGCGCGATCAGCTCGTCGAGCGCCGGCTCGTCGCCCGCCGCCAGGGCCAGCAGCAGGTCGCGGTCCGAGAGCTCGGAGAGGCGGACGCGCTCCCGCGTGGAGGAATGGACGAGGGTCGGTGACTTCACGGCTGCTCGGTCTCGGGGGTCTCGGTCTTGTCTCGTGGGTCTCGGTCTCGCAGGTCCCGGTCGCGGGCGGCTCGCGGTTGGCGGCTTGCGGCTTGCTCTCGTGCGCCTGGCTCTTGTACGTCCCGGAGGCGGCGGGCGTCTAGCCTCCTCCGGCGGCCGTCCAGGTCGCCGCGCTTTCCGCGAGCCCGCCGGGCGCGCCGGGCAAGCTCCCTGGATTCAGGCGATTATACTCGCGGCGCGAACCGCGACCCGGCGATGTGGATCCTCTATCAGACCGCCCTGGCCCTGACCCTCGCCATGGCCGCACCGTTCCTGCTGCTGCGGCGCGGCGGGCACTATCTCGAGACTCTCGGGGGACGCCTCGGCCGCCACGCGGGAGCGGCCGTCAAACGGCCGCTGTGGATCCACGCCGTGTCGGTCGGCGAGGCCCGGGTGGGCGCCGCGTTCGCGCGCGGCCTGCCCGCCGCCTGGCCGCTGCTCGTCACCACGGTCACCCCGACCGGCCAGCAGCAGGCGCGGGCGATGTGCGGCGATCGCGCGGCGATCGCCTACCTGCCCTTCGACCTCGGGTTCGCCATCCGCCGGTTCCTCGACCGCTTCGAGCCCCGCGCCCTCGTCCTCGTCGAGGGCGACTACTGGCCCCTGCTGCTGCGCCACGTCCGCCGCCGCGGGCTGCCCGTGGTGGTGGTGAACGGCCGCGTCGGCGACCGCAGCTTCCGGCGCCTGCGGCGGGTCCGGCTCCTGGCCCGCGCGCTCTTGGGCCGCGTCGACCACTTCGCCGTGCAGACGGCCGAGGACCGCGACAAGCTGCTCGCCCTCGGCGTCGATCCCGAACGCCTCTCGGTCACCGGCAACCTCAAGTTCGACGCCCCCCAGCCCGAGCCCATCCCCGCGGTCGAGACGCTCCTGGCGGCCGGCGCCGGGCGGCGGCCGATCCTCGTTGCCGGCTCGACCATGGCCGGCGAGGAGGAACAGGTGCTGGCCGCCTTCGCGGCGGCCGGCGGCGGCCGCGCGGCGCTCCTGGTCCTCGCCCCCCGGCACCCCGAGCGCTGGCCGGAGGTCGCGGAGCTGGTCCGCCGCCGGGGACTCACCCTGGCTCGCCGCTCCCAGCTCGACCGCGGCGGCGCGCCCGCCGACGTCGTCCTGCTCGACAGTCTCGGCGAGCTCGCGGCCCTCTACCGCCTGGGCGCCGCGGCGTTCGTCGGCGGCAGCCTCGTTCCGAGCGGCGGCCACAATCCCCTCGAGCCGGCCGCGCACGGCGTCGCGGTGGCCGCGGGCCCGTCGATGGCCAATTTCCGCCACATGGCGGAGACGTTCGACGCGGCGGCCGCGTGGCGCCGGGTGGCCGACGAGGCGGAGCTCGCCGAGTTCTTCCGGGAGGCGATCGCCGGCAGCGGCGAGGTCGCCGCCATGGGGCGCCGCGGGCGCCAGCTCGTGCACGACCACCGCGGCGCCGCCGAGCGGACCCGCGGCGTCATCGCGCCGCTGCTCTCCGCGGCGATGTCCGGGCCGCCGCGGGAGACGACGCCGTGAGCGCCGGCGCGGCGCCGCGACCGTCCGGCTCGCCCTGGCAGTGGCTCTACGGCAGCGCCCACCGCTGGCGCCGGCGCTGGTTCCGCGACCGCCGCTCGCGGCTGCCGCGGCCGGTGATCAGCGTCGGCAACCTGCACTGGGGGGGCAGCGGCAAGACGCCGCTGACCGCGGCTCTCGCGGCCCGCCTCGTCGCCGACGGCTACCGGGTGGCGATCCTGTCGCGAGGGTACGGACGGCGCGATCGCCAGGTGCGGGTCGTCAGCACCGGCGAGGGACCGCTGCTGGGGCCCGGCCTGGCCGGCGACGAGCCGGTGCTGCTGGCCGGCGAGGTCCCGGGCGCCGCCGTCGTCGTGGCGCCGGACCGCGCGTTGGCGGGGCGCCACGCCATGGAGCGGCTCGACCCGCCGCCCGACGTCTTCCTGCTCGACGACGGCTTCTCCCATCTGCGGCTGGCCCGCGACCTGGACCTGCTCGTCCTGCCGGTCGAGGACCCGCTGGGCGGCGGCCGGCTGTGGCCCGGCGGCCGGCTCCGCGAGCCGCTGGCGGCGACGGCGCACGCCGACGCGATCGTCCTCATGGGCGGCTCCACGGAAGCGGCCGCGGAGCTCGCGGCGCTGCTGCGCGAGCACGGCTTCCGCGGCCCGGGCTTCGGCTGCGATCGCGCCTTCGGGCCACCCCGGCGGGTGACCGGAGAGCCTTTGGAGCCGGGAGTCCGCGTCTTCCTGGTGAGCGCCGTCGCCCGGCCGGGAGTCTTCGAGGCGGCCGTCCGAAAGCTCGACGTCGAGATCCGCGGCGCCCTCGTCTTTCCGGACCACCACGCCTATCCGGAGGCCTCGCTGCGCCAGATCGCCGCGGCCGTCGAAGGCAGCTCCGCGGAGACGGTCCTGACGACGGCCAAGGACCGGGTGAAGCTCCTCGGCCGGCTCGACCTGCCGCTGGCCGAGCTGCCGCTGCGCGCCGCGCCCGGCCCCGGCTTCTGGGAGTGGCTCGGCGACACGCTGGCGGAGCTCGCCCCGCGATGAAGGACGCCCCCGTCCTCCACGCCGGCGAGCTCGCCTTCTTCCAGCTCCTGCACGGCCTGGTCCGCGTCCTGCCCCACTCCGGCGCCCGCCGCCTCGGCCGCGCGCTCGGCGGCGTCGCCTACCTTCTCCTCGCGAGCCGCCGGCGGATCGCGCTCGCCAACCTCGAGCTCGCCATGCCGGAGCTCGACGAGCGCTCGCGGCACGACGTCGCCCGCGGCTCGTTCCGGCAGATGACCGCCCACGCGACCGAGCTCCTCTCCCTGGGGCGGTTCGACGCGGCGGCGCTGTGCCGCCGCTGGACGCTCGACGGCTGGGAGCACGTGACGGCCGCCACCTCGGGCTCGCGGGCCGCCTTCCTCATGACCGCCCACTTCGGCTACTGGGAGATGGTCGGCCAGGCGACGGGGCTCTACGCGCCGCCCGTCCTCGCGCTCGTGCGGCCGCTCGACAACCCGCGGCTCGACCGCCGGCTGGCCGCCCTGCGGACCCGCTTCGGCCTGCGGCTCATCCACAAGCATGGCGCCGCCCGCAGCCTCGTGCGCAACCTGCAGGCCGGCGG
The DNA here is from genome assembly GCA_029862975.1 of Acidobacteriota bacterium. GTDB lineage: Bacteria > Acidobacteriota > Thermoanaerobaculia > Multivoradales > JAHEKO01 > CALZKB01. The sequence continues at coordinate 40,482 of JAOTWP010000001.1, read as the reverse complement.
CCGGCTGCTCGTTCTGCTCGACCAGAGGGTCGCACCGCGCGACGCGGTGGTCGTGCCCTTCTTCGGCCGGCCGGCGCGCACGAGCAGCCTCATCGCCCGCCTCGCGTTGAAGCATCGCACCCCCGTCGTGCCGGTCTACGCCTACCCCGCCCCCGGCGGGCGCTACCGCGTCGTGGCGCGCCCCGCCATCGCCCCGGAAAGCGACACCGCCGACCCGGTCCGCGACCTCACGGGGCGCTGCGTCGCCGCGGTCGAGACCGAGATCCGCCGCCGGCCGGATCTGTGGCTGTGGATGCACGACCGGTGGAAGATGACGTGAGCGCGACCCGCAGCCTCGTCTACGCGCCCAACTGGGTGGGCGACACCGTCATGGCGCTGCCGGTGCTCGCGGCGCTGGCGGCAGCCGGCCGGGCCGTCGACGTCCTCGCCCGCCCTCACCTCGTGCCGCTCGTCGGCCTGGCGGCCGGAGCCGCGGGAGCCCTCAGCCGCGGCGACGACCGGACCACGCTGGCGGCGATGCGGGCGGGGGGCTACGACGAAGCGGTCCTGCTGCCCAACTCGTTCCGCTCGGCCTGGCTCGCCCGCCGGGCCGGCATTCCGCGGCGCTTCGGCTACCGCGGCGGCTTCCGCGGCCCGCTGCTCGCGCCCGCCGTGCCCCGCGCCGGCGGCGCGGTCCGCCACCAGACCGCGGACTATGCCGAGCTGCTCGCCGCGATGGGCGTGCCCTCCCCGGAGGACTGGACGCCGCGCCTGGCGCTCGGCGCCACCGAGCGCGAGCGCGGCCGCCAGCTGCTCGCCCGGGCCGGCATCGACCCGGCCGCGGGACCCGTGGTGGGGGTCTTCCCGGGCGCCGAGTTCGGCGCCTCCAAGCGGTGGCCGCGCGAGCACTTCGCGGACGCGATGCGGGAGCTGCGGCGCCGCCATCGCGACCTGCAGCTCTCGATCCTCGCCGGACCCAAAGAGGTTTGGCTCGCCGTCCGCCTGCACGAGGAGACCGGCAAGATCCACCCCGTGATCGGCCCCGACCTCGACCTAGGAGAGCTCGCCGCCGTGCTCGCCGCCCACCGCGCGCTCCTGACCAACGACTCGGGTCCCATGCACCTGGCCGCGGCCCTCGGCGTCCACTGCGCCGCTCTCTTCGGTCCCACCGACCCCGCCCGCACCGCGCCGAGCGGCGCCGGCCACGAGGTCCTCTACGGCCACCGCTGGTGCTCCCCCTGCTTCCGCCGCCGCTGCCCCCTCGGCCACCACCGGTGCATGACCGACCTGCCCGCCACCGCCGCAGTCGCCGCAGTCGAGGCGGGGCTTTAGACCTGCCCGCCGGCACCGCGATCGGGCTGCCCGGCCGGCTCGAGCTCGAACAGCGGGTCGCCGCGGTCGACGGCCTGGCCGGGGGTGACGTGGAGCTTGGCGATGACGCCGGCCTGCTCGGCCTGGATCTCGTTCTCCATCTTCATGGCCTCGAGCACCAGGAGCCCCTGGCCGGCCGTGACGGCTTCGCCCTCGGCGACGAGGACCGAGACCACCCGGCCCGGCATGTAGGCCGCCACGCGCTGCCGTCCGGTGCCGCCCTGCTTCTCGTGCGCCACCTCCGCCAGTTGGGTCAGCGGGTCCTGCACCTGGACCGTCGCGGCGCCGGCCGTGGTCGTCACCTCGTAGCGGTCCTCCCCGAGACTGCGCACCGACACCTCGTACTGCCCGCCGTCGACGAGCAGGCTGCGGACTCCATTGGCCGCCTCGGCGGACAGGATGACGTAGCTCTGGTCGCCGATCTGCAGCTGGTACTCGGCTCCGCGCCGGTCGATCTTGACCTTGGTGTCGCCGTCGGCGTGCTTGACGATGAGCTCCATCACGTCCCCCGAAGAGCCTCGCGGCGCCCGGCTCCGCGCCAGTGATCGCGCCGGCCGCGCGCCAGCGACCGCGCGGCGCGCCGGCCGTGGCGATCGAGATGCTCGAGCGCCGCGGCGATCGTCGTGAGCTCGCGCTGGAGCGCGGACCGGGTCGGCGTGAGCTCGCCGGCCGCCAGCTTGCGATCGAGCATGTCGTTGTCGACCACGCCGCGCCGGAAATCCGCGTCGGCCAGCAGCGCCCGGAAGAGCGGCGCCGTCGTCCGGATCCCTTCGATCCGCAGCTCCGAGAGGGCGCGGTCGAGGCGCTCCATCGCCTGGCCGCGATCGGCGCCCCAGACGACGAGCTTGGCCAGCAGCGGATCGTAGTGGATCGTCACGGCCTCGCCCTCGTAGACCCCGCACTCGTTGCGCACCCCCGGGCCCTGGGGCAGGCGCAGCCGCTCGATCCGCCCCGGCGAGGGCGCGAAGTTCCGGTACGGGTCCTCGGCGTAGAGCCGGACCTCGAAGGCGTGGCCCCTGATCTCGACGTCGTCGAGCTCCTCGGCCAGCGGCCGGCCCTCGGCGATGGCCAGCTGCCAGCGCACGAGATCGATCCCGGTGACCATCTCGGTGATCGGGTGCTCCACCTGCAGCCGCGTGTTCATCTCGAGGAAGAAGAAGTCGCCGTCCGGAGCGAGGAGGAACTCGACCGTCCCGGCGTTGGCGTAGCCCACCGCCGCCGCCGCCCGCACCGCCGCCTCGCTCATCCGACGCCGGAGAGGGGCGTCGACGGCGGGCGACGGGGCCTCCTCGACGACCTTCTGATGGCGGCGCTGCAGCGAGCAGTCCCGCTCGCCCAGGGAGACGACGTTGCCGTGCTCGTCGGCCAGGATCTGGATCTCCACGTGGCGCGGCCGCTCGACGAGCTTCTCGAGGTAGACGGCGTCGTCGCCGAAGCTCGCCCGCGCCTCGGAGCGCGCCGCCCGGTAGGCCGCGGCGAGGCCGTCGGCGTCGCGCACCAGCCGCATGCCCTTGCCGCCGCCGCCCGCGGCCGCCTTGAGCATCACCGGATAGCCGATGGCGGCCGCGGCCGCCGCGGCCTCGGCGGGCGAGGCGAGCGGATCCTCGCCGCCCGGCACGACGGGCACGCCGGCCGCGATCATCAGCCGCCGGCTCTCGATCTTCGAGCCCATCGCCGCCATCGCCGCGGGCGGCGGACCGATGAACTTGACGCCCGCGGCGCCGCACAGCGCCGCGAAACGGGCGCTCTCGGCCAGGAAGCCGTAGCCGGGGTGGATCGCGTCGGCGCCGATCTCGCGGGCCAGCTCGACGATCGCCTCCGCCCGCAGATAGCTCTCGGCCGACGGCGCGGGCCCGATCCGGTGGGCCTCGTCGGCCAGCAGCACCGGCAGCGACGCGCGGTCGGCGTCGGAGTAGACGACGGCGCTGCGCCTGCCGAGCTCGCGCAGGGCGCGCAGCACCCGCACGGCGATCTCGCCGCGATTGGCGATCAGGACCTTCTCGAGCACCTTGGGTCGGTCGGCCATGAGGCCCCTGTCCAGGAACGGCCGCCAGCGGGACGACGTCGGTGATTCTAGCAGGCGGAGCGGGCGGCGGCGGGGCGCGGCTCCCTCTGCCGGGGCCAATCCCGGAATCCAAGCCAGGCCAGCGCCACCGCCGCGAGCAGGGCGAGCCCGAGCGCCGCGTGCCACGGCCGGCGGTCGACGGCGATCCGCACCGTGTGCTCGCCGGCCGGCAGCTTCACCCCCATGCGGTACAGATTCGCCGCGTAGAGCGCCGCGGGCTCGCCGTCGATCGTGGCGCGGTAGATGGGCAGGTGGGTGCGCTGCACCACCAGCACCCCTTCGTCCGGCGCGCTCACTGCGATCTCGAGCGACTCGTCCGTCTCCCGGATCAGGCGGGCCGTGCCGCGGCGTCCCTCGAGCGGCTCGTGGGCGCCGGCGAGCACCACCGCCGAGCGGTGGTCGAAGCCCGGGCTGAGCAGCGAGGTGAGGGCCACGTTGAGGTTCTCCGAGCCGCGGACCCGGCCGACGACCTGGACGTGCGGCGTCGGGTCGACCACCTTGTAGACGTGCAGCTCCCCGCCCACGGTGGGCCGGCGGTGCACGAGCTCGGCGTAGGCCAAGGCCGCGGGGTCGAGCTCGCGCTCGAGCAGCAGGTACTCGATCCCGAAGATCTGCAAGAGCCGCATCCGGCGCTCGTCCTCGTACCCGGGCATCAGGTGGACCACGGCCCGGGTGAGGAACGAGTCCAGCCCCTCGGGCGAGAGGTTGAGCTCGTAGCGCAGCCCGGCCTGGACGCCGAAGGCCGGGTGCAGATCGGCGTGCATCTGGCGCTCGCGCCACAGGAGCCTGGCGTCCGGATAGAGGCTCACCTTGATGCTCACGGGGCCGAAGAGCTGCATGTTGCCGCCGTGAACCACTCGCGAGCCGGGCGGCACCCAGGCCCGCAGCTCCTGGACCTCGAGGTAGGCCGCCCGCACGTCGGTCGCGAAGGCCGGCCGCAGCAGGAAGAGCTGGCTCGCCGCGTGGGCGACGAGGAGGCACAGCGCCGCCAGGCGCGGCCGCCGCCGGCCGGCTCGGAGAGTGAGGAGATAGAGAGCGATCAGCAGCAAGCTCAGGAAGCAGGAGCCGGCCCAGCGCAGCCGCTCGGCGCTGACGAAGGCGTCCTTGAAGGTCTCCGGGACGAATCCGCGGCTCCAGGCGTCCACGGCCTGCGGGAAGAGGCTCATCACCCCCCAGGCGACGAAGTAGAGCCCGCCGAGGAGCCCCAGAGGGAGCAGCAGCCGGCGCCGCCCCGCGGCCTCGAAGAGGCGGCCGAACGCCAGCCCGCAGAGCACCGCCGAGCCGAGGGCCGTGGCGCTCCACAGCTTCGCCGGAATGCGCAGAAGCGAGGCCCCGGGCAGCTTCGAGAGCGCGACCACGATGGGGTTGACCTCGCCCAGCGCCAGGAAGAGGCTCACCGCGACCAGGCCCCAGGCCCACGCCAGCGTGCGCCGGCCGTCGGCGCGCGCCGCGGCCATGAGGGCGAGGACGAGCACCCCGGGGTAGAGCGTGAAGAAGAGCGGCACCTGGTTGGCGTGGTGGGCCTGGCCCCAGTAGTTCATGTCGGGGCGGCCGAAGAAGAACGGGACGAGGAGCTCGAGGGCGTCGATCGGGCGCCAGCCTCCCACCGTCGCGAGATCGACGCCGAAGCCCCAGAAGCCGCGATAGGTGAAGCTGAGCATGCGCACGAACTCGACCCACTGGGGGGCGCTCAAGCCCGTGCCGATGGCCACCGCGCCGGCGGCGCTCCACCAGGGATAGCGGCGGCCGTGGCGCAGGAGCACCAGGGCGGCGGCCGCCGCCAGGCTCACCGCCGCCGTCATCGGGTCGCCGCCGAGGATCATCAGCGCCCAGAGCACCGCCACCGCCACGAAGCCCCTCCTGCGGCGGGCGGGCTCGGCGAGCCGGACGCTCGCGGCGGCGAGCGCCGGCGCCAGCGTCACGGGAGCGACCAGGTTGTAGAGGTTGAGCGTCGCCAGGTAGTAGCCGCTCGTGACGTAGACCACGCCGACGGCCCAGGCCGCCTCGCGCCGCATGCCCAGGGCTCGCCCGAGCCAGAAGCCGGCGAACGGAGCCACCAGCCAGTGGAGCCAGAAGTGGGCGTTCATGGCCCACAGGGTCTCGGCGAAGAGGAACAGGACGTTGTCCGGGTAGAGCGGCACCGTGTTGGGATTGGCGAGATGGGCCTGACCGCCGCCGCGGTACATGTCGACGAGCGGCAGCTCGCCGGCCCGCATCGCCTGGGCCTGCGCCCACTTCATCTCGTAATGGGTGTTGAGGACGTCGCGCAGGTAGAGCGTCCGGGCGCCCGAGATGAGCGGCAGGGCGATCGCCACGAGCAGGAGCATGACCGGGGCGACCCACAGCAACGCGAAGCGCCACCCCGCCGCGCGGCCCGCCCCTTCGTCTTCCCTCGCGCCGCGTAGAATGGTCGTCATGTTGCTCGGCCTGCTCGGTGCGCTGCGCCCCGCCCAGTGGACGAAGAACGTGTTCGTCTTCGCTCCGCTCGTCTTCGCCGAGGCCCTCGCTCACCTCCCGTCGGTGAAGCGGACCGCCTGGGCCTTCCTGTCGTTCTGTCTCGCATCGAGCGCCGTGTACCTCTTCAACGACATCCAGGATCGCGCCGAGGACCGCAAGCACCCGCTGAAGCGCAGCCGGCCGTTCGCCGCCGGTACCGTGCCGGTCTCCCTCGGTGTCCTCGCCGCTCTCGCTCTTGCCGCCGGGAGTCTACTAATTGCGAGCCGGCTCAACCGATCCGTCGCCCTCGTCGTCGCCCTCTACCTCTTCCTGAACCTGCTCTACAGCGTCGGGCTCAAGCGGGTGGTCATCCTGGACGTGCTGATCATCAGCGTCGGCTTCGTGCTCCGGGTCCTTGGCGGCGGCGAGGCCATCGAGGTCGAGGTCTCGTCGTGGCTCCTGACCTCGACGATCTTCGTCTCCCTGCTGCTGGCGCTGTCCAAGCGGCGCCACGAGCTGATCCTGATGTCCGGCGAGGCCGCCGACCACCGGCCCGTCCTCGGTCAGTACAGCGCCCCGTTTCTCGATCAGATGGTCAACGTCGTGACGGCTTCGAGCGTCCTCTCCTACGCCCTCTACGCCGCGGCGCCGGACACGATCGCCCGCTTCGGCGGCCGCGAGCTGGTCTACACCGTGCCGTTCGTTCTGTTCGGGATCTTCCGCTACCTCTACCTGATCTACCAGCAGCGGACCCCGCGCAACCCGACCGAGGCCCTCTTGCGGGACGGCCCGTTTCTCGCCAATCTGGCGCTCTGGGCGGGGGCGGTCCTGTGGATCGTCTACGTCTCGTGAGGCGCTCGCGGGCGCTCGCTGGCGGCCCGCTCCTGCTCCTGCTCCTGCTCGCCTGCCGCGCCGAGCGGCCGGCCGCCCCCGCGCCGCTGTCGGAGGCCGCGGGCTGGCTGCAGGCCTACCTGCGCCTCGACACGACGAACCCTCCCGGCGGCGAGCGTGCGGCCGCCGAGCTGCTGGCGGGAGTCCTGGCCGAAGCCGGCGTCGACCACGAGCTGCTCGACGCCGGCGACGGCCGCCCCTCCCTGTGGGCGTTCCTGCCGCCGACCGAGCCCGCGGCGGGGGCGCAGACCCTGCTCATGCTCCACCACATGGACGTCGTGCCCGCCGGCCCGTCCTGGCGCGCGCCGCCCTTCGGCGGCGAGGTCCGGGAGGGCGAGCTGTGGGGGCGCGGCGCGATCGACGCGAAGAGCCTCGGCGTGGCGCAGCTGGCCGCCCTGGTGGCGCTCGCTCGCGAGGGCGGGCCGCGGCGGCGCGGCGTCGCCCTGTTTGCCGCCGCCGACGAGGAGCGCGGCGGCCGCCTCGGCGTCGAGCGCTGGCTGACGCTGCGCCCGGAGCTTCTGGACGGCGTCGCGGCGGTCGTCAACGAAGGGGGCAGCAACCGTGGCTTCGGGGGACGCCTGCACTGGTGGGGTATCGAGGTGGCGCAGAAACGGCCCTTGTGGATCGAGGCCACGGCCGGCGATCCGGCGGCCCTGGTCGCCGGCCTGCGGCGCCTCGTCGACCTGCCTCCGAGCTGGCGCGTCTCGCCGGCGGTCCGGTTCACGTTCGGAGAGCTCGCGCCCCACTACAACGACCACTGGCGGGCGATCTTCCTCGACCTCGATCGCTTCGTGCTCCCGGGCGGGCCGACGGTCCAGCTGCTGCCCGGCATGGCCACGTTCTTCCTCGACTCGCTTCAGGCCAACGAGCTCGAGGTCCTCCCGGACGGCCGCGGGCGGGCGAGGATCGACGTTCGCCTGCTTCCGGACAGCGACGCCGGTGCGTGGCTGCCCCGGATCCGCGGCCTCCTCGGGCCGGCGATCGAGGTCGAGGTCCTGCTCTCGGCCCCCGCCGTGGAGGCCAGCCCCTGGGACGGACCCTGGGTCGGCGCTCTCACCCGCGTCCTCGGCCCCGTCGCCCCGGTGGTGCCGCAGATGGGGGCCGGCATCACCGACTCGCGGTTCTTCCGCGAGCGCGGCGTGCCGGCCTACGGCCTGTCGCCCTTCATCCTCGACGGGGAGCTGATGCGCACCATCCACGGCCGCGACGAGCGCATCCCGCTCGCCGAGCTCGAGCGCGGCACCGCTCGCATGACCGAGCTCGTGGCGCTGTGGGCGCGCGGCGCCCATTGACGGCGGCTCAGCTGACGGCGGCTCAGCCGACGGCGGCTCGGCCGACGGCCGCTCAGCGGGCCGCGAGGGGCGGCGAGTCGGCGACCTCGTAGAGTCGCCACACGCCCCCCTCCGTCACCGGCTCGAGCTCGGGCAGGGCGCGCATCCGCTCGTGCGCCGCCTCGTCGCCGCTGACGAGGGCGAAGTCGAAGAACGCGAAATCGCGGCGCCGGACTCTCTTCGGGAACCACTCGAGGCCCCACGTCCACCGCACGCGCCCGGGATCCTCGTACACGACGAGACTGGGCGCGAAGTAGCCGAAGGAGAAGTTCAGCTCGCCGCCGCGCACGGCCTGGGCCCAGGCAAAGGTCTGGATGAAGGGCTGCCCGTAGAGCAGCCTGCTGGTGGCGACGTAGCTCAGCCCGACGACCCGCGGCTCCTCGGGCAGGGCCGCGAGCGCCGCGGCGAGACCGCCGAGCTCGGTGCGCTCGAAGCGGCGCCAGGTGGCCGTCGTCACGACCATCAGGGTGGCGAGCAGGGCGATCGCCAGCGCGCGGCGCAGGGGGCGGCGCAGCAGCGGCCGGTCGACCGCCAGCAGCAGGGACGTGATGGCGAAGGGCAGCCATCGCGTGCTGAACCGGATCGTGTTGGAGAACTTGTACGGCAGGAACAGGTAGAGCCCGAAGAGCAGCACGGCGAGCGCCGCGAAGTAGGGATCGCAGCCCCAGGCGCGGCTCTTGCGATGCGCGACGATCGCGGCCGCGGCCCAGGCGAGGGCGCCGAAGACGACGATCGGCTCGATCGGGTGCCGCACGCCGCCGAGCGCGGCGAGCGCGAAGAGCTCGGGATGGAGCCGCAGCGGCGGCGCCACGGTCCACTCCGGGGGGCTCGTGAAGTCGCTCGCGCGCAGGAACGCGAACCAGATCGCGGCGGCGACGACGACCGGCGCCAGCCCCACCGCGCGCCACAGGAGATCGCGCGGCGACCGGCGGCTGATGGCCGCCTCGACGGCGAGCCACGCGACCCCGAGCGCGAACCACAGCGCGTGCGACAGATACAGCAGCGCGGCCGCCGCGAAGTAGAGCGCCGCCGTCCGCCAGCGGCCGGGCTCGTCCTCCCGCCGCCGCCGGGTCAGGACGAACCACACGAGGAACGCGATCCAGCCCGAGATGAAGTTGAGGAAGCCCCAGTAGAGCTGGCCGTGGAAGAGGAAGGCGGTCGCCAGGACGAGCGCCGCGATCGGCCGGTCGTACTTGGCGCCGACCCAATGGAGGGCCGCCGCCTGCAGCAGCACCAGCAGGAGCACGCCCACCCGGCCGGCGGCGACCGGCGGCAGCAGCACCCACGGGATCGCCAGGAGACCGTAGACCAGGCCATAGGGCGTCCACCACTGGATGCGCAGCGGGCCGTCCGGATCGGCCCACGCCCGCGCAAAGAGCCGCAGCTGCCCGAGATGCTGCGGCAGATCGGTGCTGGGGACGAAGTCGACCGTCAGGAACGGCAGGGCGACGAGCGCCAACGCGGCGCCGGCCCAGATCCACCTGCGTTCGGTCCCCGGCATCTCGACCTTCCTTGCGGCTGGTGATCGATTTCGCCCACAATGCCACGGCGACGATGGGCAGAAGATTACTCGAAGCCTCGCCCTCGCCGGCATCGGAGCCGCGGCGGGACCGACGCCACCGGCGGGCCGCGCGCGCTCCCGGCGCCCGCCGCGACCGCCGAAGGACACCCGGCAAGACCGTCGCGGGACTCCCAGGATGACGAGACTCAGGCTCTACTGCTTGGCGGCGCTGTGCGGCGGGCTCCTGATGGCGCTCGAGATCCTCGCCAGCCGGATCATCGCTCCCTACTTCGGCAACAGCGTCTACATCTGGGGCTCGATCATCAGCGTCTTCCTCGCCGCCCTGGCGCTGGGCTACGCCTGGGGCGGCAGGATCGCCGACCGCCACCCCGATCTCGAGGTCCTCGGACGCCTGATCGTGCTCGCCGGCTTCTGGCTGCTGGCGCTGCGGCTGGGGGGAACCCGGGCCGCCGAATGGCTCGCCGACGCGACCTCCGGGTCGCCGGCCGGCACCCTGGTGACCGCCAGCCTGCTGTTCGGGCCCCCGAGCCTGCTCTTCGGCACGGTGTCGCCGTTCGTCGTCCGGCTCGCGGCCCGGGACTTCGCGCGCCTCGGCGACACGGCGGGCCGGCTCTACGCGGTCTCGACCCTGGGCTCTCTGGCCGGCACGCTGCTGTGCACCTTCGTCGCGATCCCCGCCTTCCCGGTCCCGGCCATCCTGGCGGCACTGACGGCGGGGACGGCAGGCACCGCGCTCGTGGCCCTCGCCGCGCCGCGACGGCCGGGCTACGCGACCGTCGCGGCGGCACTGCTCCTCGTCGCCGGCCTCTCCTTCCGTGGCGCGCCGGCGCTCGGCCGCGGCGAAGTCGTCGCCGTCCACAGCTCTCCGTACCAGACGCTCGAGGTGGTCGAGCGGGCCGGCGTGCGCTCGATCCGCAGCGATCGCGTCACCCAGTCGGCGATCCACATGGCCGACGGCAGCGTGGCGGCGGCCTACGCCCACTACGCGGCGGCCGCCTTCCTCGTGCACCCGGCGCCCCGGCGCGCCCTGGTGATCGGCATGGGCGGCGGCCTCGTCGCCCGGCCGTGGCGGCGGCTGGCGCCGGAGCTCGAGGTCGATTTCGTCGAGATCGACGCCGTCGTGCCGCGGATCGCGCAGCAGTACGGTTTCTGGACCCCCCATCCGCGCGACCGCGTCCACATCGCCGACGGCCGGCAGTTCCTGCGCCGCAGCGCCGAATCGTGGGATCTGATCTACGTCGACGCCTACATCGGCCTCGCCGTGCCCTTCCATCTGACGACCCGCGAGTTCTTCGCCCTCGCGGCCGCGCACCTCGAGCCCGGAGGAGTGCTGGCCGTCAACCTGGCCGCCGGGCTCGAGGACCCCTTCTCGCGCTCGCTGCTCCATACGGTGCGCCGCGCCTTCCGCTCCACCGTCGTGATCGGGGTCCGCGGCGCCGGCAACGTCCTCGTGCTGGCGAGCGCCGGCGGCCCGTCGCTGCCGGAAGCGATCCGCCGCCGGGCCACGGAGATCGACGACTCCGGACTGCGGATCCGCCTCGCGGAGATCGCCGGCGACGTCCTGCAGTGGGACTACGAGACGGCGGACCTCGTCGAGCTCTCCGACGACTACGCGCCGGCCGAGCACCTCGTGGTGCTGGGGAATCGCGACTTCGACCTCGCGGTGGTCGCTCCGCAGCCGTCGCGCTAGCCGACCTCAGGCCTCGAACTCGGCCAGCGCCCGGCCGACGGCCGCGACCTCCTCGTCGGTCAGCTCCGCGAACATGGGCAGGCAGAGCACCCGGCGGGCCACGTCCTCGGCGACTTCGAGGGCCGGCGGCGCGCCGAGATGGGCGAACGCCGGCTGGCGGTGCAGCGGCTCGGGATAATGCGTGGCGCTGCCGATGCCGCGGCCGGCGAGGAACGCCTGCAGGGCGTCGCGGCGCTCGCAAAGCACCGTGAACTGATGCCACACCGGGGTCGCGTCCCGGGGCTCCGGCAGGGCCGTCACCTCGCGCGCCCCGGCGAGGTGCTCGCGATAGCGCGCGGCCACCTGCCGCCGCCGCTCGTTGTCCCCGGCGAGCAGCGGAAGGCGGCAGTTGAGCACCGCGGCCTGGAGCGCGTCGAGCCGGCTGTTGCCGCCTACGAGCTCGTGGTGGTAGCGCGCCGTCGCCCCGTGGTTGGCCAGCAGCCGCACCCGCCGCGCCAGCTCCGGATCGTTCGTGGTGACGGCGCCGCCGTCGCCGAAGCAGCCCAGGTTCTTCGACGGATAGAAGCTCCAGGTCGCCAGGCTGCCGAAGCCGCCCACGGGCCGTCCCCGCCAACGGGCTCCGTGCGCCTGGGCGGCATCCTCGATCAGCCAGAGCCCGCGGCCGGCGCACAGCTCGCCGGCCGCGTCGAGGTCGAAGGGATTGCCGTAGAGATGCACGCCGATGACGCCCACCGTGCGGCTGGTCAGCCGGCGCGCGACGTCTTCGAGATCGAGGTTGAGGCTGTCCGGCCGAACGTCGGCGAAGACCGGAGTCGCGCCGGCCAGCAGGACGGCCGCGGCCGTCGCGACGAAGGTGAAGCCCGGCACGACGACCTCGTCGCCCGGACCGACGCAGTGAGCGCGCAGGGCCAGGACCAGCGCGTCCGTGCCGTTGGCCACCCCCACGCAGTGCTCGACCTCGTGGTCCTCGGCGAACGCGCGCTCGAACTCCCGCACCTCCTCGCCGCCCACGAACGCGGTCGCGGCGAGCAGCCGGCGCCAGCGGCGGTCGAGCTCGCTCTCGATGCGCGCTACCGCGCGGCCGAGGTCGAACATCGGGACGGGCTGCGCATCGCGGTTCACGGCCGCACCTCCTCGCGGGTCCACGGGGTCGAGTAGATCGCCAGCCGGTCGCCGCCCAGGGCGATGTTGCCGGGGACGGAGAACTCCCGGATCGGACGGAACGAGCCGTCGGACGCGAGGAGCCCGGGGAACCAGCTCGGAAACACCACGAGGTAGTCCGGCCGCACGCGGTCGAGATAGGCCCGGATCCCCTCCTCCCAGCGGCCGCCCGCGGCGACCGCGGCTCTCGTGTAGCGATGCACCTCGGGAGTGACGATGCCCGCGAGATCGAAGATCCGGTGCTCGGGCAGCAGGTACTTGATCGCCCCGATGTCGTTGACCGCCAGGCTGGCGCCGGCCGGCAGCCGCGGGGCGAGCCAGCGCGCCGCCGCCACGTCGCCATCCTCGATGTCGCGGACGCTGCGCACGTACTGACCCGCGGTCGTGACGAGGTGTCCGACGGTGGGCCAGGCGATCACGAGGCCCGCCGCCGCCAGCGCCAGGCGCCCCGCGCGCCCGCGGGGCGTGGCGCGGGCCGCGCCGGCGAGCGACAGGCCCAGGCAGCCGAGGAGGATCACGAAGGGGAAGAGCGGATAGTGGTAGCGCCCGAAGTTGCCGACGAGAGCGCCGCCCGGGGAGGAAAAGCAGGAGTAGGCGAGGGGAAGCCCGCACACCCACAGCGCGGGCAGGAGCCCGGAGTCGCGGTCGCCCCCCGCCCGCCGCGCCAGGGCCACGACGCCGGCCCCGGCGAGGAGGGTCATGTAGGGCTGAGCCCGGAACAGGATCCCGAGAACCGTGTGCAGGTACCGCAGGCTGGGCAGGAGGCCGCGCACCCCGCCGCTCTTGGCCGCGAAGGTCGTCGGCAGCAGCGAGCCCGAGACCGAGAGGTTGAAGAGCGCCACCGGCGCGAGCACGATCGCCGCCAGAACCAGGCCCGCCCAGGCTCCCGCGAGCCCGTCGCGCCAGCGGCCGCGCACCGCCACGGCCCGGTCGAGCACCGCCAGCGCGAGGAGCAGGAGACCCTCCGGGCGCGCGAGCGCCGAGAGCGCGAAAAGCGGCAGCGAGAGCGCGACGCCCCTCGGGGCCGCGCGGTCCTGCACGTGGCATCGCGTCGCGGCCAGCGAGAGCAGCACGAAGAGGGGCACCTCGAGACCGGAGACGGCCGACCACACCATCGGCCCGGTGAGCGCGTAGAGCGCCGCGCCGAACGCCGCGAGCCCGCGGCCGAGCCCGAGGTCGCGACCGAGGCCGTAGAGGACGGGGATCCCGGCCGCGAAGACGACGATGCCCAGCGCCTGCACCCGGGCCACGGGCGAGCCCGGCAACGGCTCCAGCAGGGAGACGAGCGCCGTCCACAGCGGCGCGGTGGAGCCCGCGACCAGCTCGCCCGGCTCGAACGCCAGCCCGTGGCCGGCGGCGAGGCTGCGCGCGAACTGGAGGTGGATCCAGCTGTCGTCGAGCGGCAGCCCGAGGCGGCGCAGGGCTCGCCAGCCGGTCGCGACGTAGGCGATGGCCAGCGCCGCGCCGGCGAGGGCCAGGAGCCTCGCCGCCCGGTCCTCGGCGGGCGCACCGCCGCGCCCTGCGCTGGTTGTCGTCATGGCGGATCCGTACAATACCCGACCGCGGAGCCCGCGGCCGCTCCCGGCCCGCCCCGCCGCGGCCTCGCCGTGTCCGGATACACGCCATTCCAACGCCAGCACCGCCGCGCGGCACGGTGGGCGCTCTATTCGAGCTTCGCGCTGAGCGGCCTCGCGGTCTTCGCCGTCACCCACAGCTTCAGCCGGAAGCTGGGCACCCTCGAGGAGCAGAGCGGCACCCGCGAGGAGTGGGAGGCGCGCCCCGAGGTGGAGCTGCTGCGCCGCTACGTCCGCATCGACACCACCGAGCGCGAGATCGAGGGCGCCCGCTTCCTCGCCGAGGAGCTGCGCCTCATGGGTCTCGAGCCGGTCCTCGAGGAGCTCGGCGACGGCCGCGCCAACCTGTGGGCGATCCTCGAGGGCCGCCGCCGCGAGGCGATCGTGCTGCACAACCACATCGACGTCTTCCGGGTGCTCGAGCCCGAGGCGTGGGCGTTCGAGCCGTTCGGCGGCGAGATCGAGCCTCCCTTCCTCTACGGGCGCGGCGCCTTCGACATGAAGAGCCTGGCGATCGCGCAGCTCCTGGCGCTGCGCGCGCTGGCGGCGCGACCCGAAAGGCCGGAGCGCTCGGTCATCTTCCTCGCCACCGCGGACGAGGAGAGCGGCAGCCGCCTGGGAACGCGCTGGATCCTGCGCGAGCATCCCGAGCTCGCCGAGCGCTTCGATCTCGTCCTCACCGAGGGCGGCGTCGTCGAGCCGGTCAGCGTCTCCGAGATCAAGTACTGGGGTATCGAGGCCGGGCAGAAGCGCTTCGCGGCCGGCGAGGCCTGCTTCCGCAGCCGCGCCCCGCTGGACTGGCTCTTCAAGGAGCTCTATCGCCGGCAGCGCGAGCTCGGCACGCCGGTCCTCACGCCGGAGGTCCGGGACTTCCTGCGCACCTACGCGCCCACCCGCGAGGAGAAGTGGTTCCGCCGCATGCTCGGATCCCTGCTCCAGGGGGAGGCCAACCCGACCCACTTCCAGGTCTTCCCGGCCTATCTGCGGTCGCTCTTTCTCAACGAGATCGTGCCCTTCCCCGTCGAGCGCACCGCCGACGGCGGCTACCGGCTGCCGATGATGGCCCATCTGCTGCCGGGCGCCGACGCCGACCGCGTCTTCGCCGAGCTCCTGCCACCCTGGTTGACGCACGGCCTCGACGTGCGCTTCGACGAGCCGCTCGGCGCCGCCGGCGGCAGCTCGACCACGTCGGCCGACTTCCGGATTCTCGAAGAGTCCCTCGCCGCGGCCCATGCCGGCACTCCCGTCGGGCCGTACTTCCTGTCCTGGAGCGCCACGGACGCTCGCTTCTTCCGCCAGCGCGGGGTGGCGTCCTACGGCTTCTCGCCGTTCCTCGTCTTCAGCATCGAGTCCTACCGCGCCGACACGCGCAACGAGCGGATCAACCTGCCCGGCTTCGTCGCCGGCGTCGAGGTCTACGTCGAGACCGTCCGCCGGCTGGCCGACGCCGCCCGCCCGGCTCCGGCGGAGGCCGCCGCGCGCTGACGGATGTCGCCGGGCTGTGACAGATATTGTCAGGCGGACTGACGCTGCATGCCATGATCCGGGCTCGCGGGCAGCCCTCAAGTCTCTTGTCGTCAGGGATTTGACCTCTGGCACGCCGCCTGCAAACCAGGGCGGCGAGCGGTAGAACCTACAAACCCCAGGGAGGAAGACAGAATGATCAATTACCTCAACCGCAAGCGCAGCCAGAAGGGTTTTACCCTCATCGAGCTGCTCATCGTCGTGGCGATCATCGGGATCATCGCGGCGATCCTCATCCCCAACCTGCTCGACGCCCTGCAGAAGGCCAAGCAGAAGCGGACGGTAGGCGACGTGCGCAACGTCGGCGCGGCCTGGTTCTCCTGGCTGACCGACCAGGTCGGCGCGGCCGCGGCCGGCGCCCAGACCTACAACTTCGCCTTCGGCACCACGCTCACGGCGGAAGAGCTGCAGAGCACCCTGTTCCCAAGCACGACCTTCTTCTACATCCAGACGGTGCCCAAGTTCGACGGCTGGGGCAACCTCTACGAGTACCGCCTGGCCGCGACGCTGCTCGGCGCCCAGGTGATGGGCATCCGCAGCCCCGGCCGCAACGACGCGTTCGAGACCGACCTGTACCCGGTCGGGCCGTTCATCGCCACGGACTACGACGAGGACATCGTCTGGGCCGACGGCTTCTTCATCAACTACCCGGCCGGCGCCAAGGTCGGCGGCGGCTAGGGCCGCGGCCGGAACCTTTTCGGAGTAGGACCTACCCCTTGGCGGCATCGCTCCGGCGGTGCCGCCCTTTTTCTTGCTCTCCGGCACGATCGACTCCCCGCATGGACGGACTGCCGGATGGACAGACTGCCGGATGGATAGACTGAGCCTGCCTTGATCGCCGCCCTGCTCGTCCTCGTCGCCACCGCCGCGCCGCCCCCCGCGGGCGGCTGCGCCGTCGTCGAGATCTCCGCCGAGGGGCGCGGCGCCCATGGCGCGACCCTCGTGCCCCACTCGGCGGCGCATCGGCTGATCCGGGCCCTCGACCGGCTGCCGGCCTGGGCGCGGACCTCCGAGCCGCCGCGCCGGCAGCGCATCGTGGCGCTCACGGCCGCCGGCGCCGTGAACGTCATCGCGCCGCGGGCCACGGCGCTCGTCGAGGTCTCGCTCGACGGCGACGGGAGCGACGCCGAGGCCGTCCTGCGCGAGCTGCGCGCCGCCCTCGGCCCGGACGTCGAGGCGACCCTCGCGGCGCGCCCGTGTGGCGCCGCGGGCAACGCGGCGGACGGCGCCGGCGCCGACCCCCGGTAGCGCCGCGGGTTCCCGTACAATCCGGCCGTGCCGTTTCCGCTGGCCGCGCTCGCGGCCGCACTCGCCGGTCTGGTCGTCGGCAGCTACTTGAACGTCGTCGTCCACCGCCTCCCCCGCGGGCTGTCCACCATCAGCCCGCGCTCGGCCTGTCCGGCGTGCGGCGCCGAGCTACGGGCCCTCGACAACGTCCCCGTGGCCTCGTACCTGTGGCTCCGCGGCCGCTGCCGCTCGTGCGGCGCCCGCATCTCGGTGCGCTATCCCCTGGTCGAGCTGGCCACGGCGGCCCTCTTCGTCGGCTGCGTGCTGACGTTCGGGCCGCGCCCCCAGGCCCTGGCGGCGGCCGTCTTCTGCGCCCTGCTCCTGCCGCTCGCTCTCATCGATCTCGAGCACCTGCTGCTGCCGGACAAGCTGACGTTCCCGGGAATGGCTGCCGGCCTCGCGCTGCAGCCGTGGATCGACGGCGTCACCCTTCTCGACGCCGTGCTCGGCATGCTGGTGGGCGCCGGCCTGCTGATCCTCCTCATCAACGCCTGGTACTGGCTGCGCGAAGAGGAGGGGATGGGTCTCGGCGACGTCAACCTCATGGCCCTCGTCGGCGCCTTCCTGGGCTGGAAGGGCGTCCTGCTCAGCCTCTTCGCCGGCGCCCTCGCGGGCGCTCTCGTCGGGCTCGCACTGCTGGCGCTGCGCCGTGCCGGCCTCACCTCGAAGCTGCCCTTCGGCGCCTTTCTCGCCCTCGGCGCCCTCGCGGCGCTGTTCTCCCGCGGCCGCCTCGTCGACGCCTACCTGGGCCTGCTGTGAAGCGGCCGCCGCGCATCGGCTGGGTGCGGGAGGTCTCGATCCTGCTGCCGCTCGTCACCTTGCTGCTCGTGCTCGTTTCGACGGTCACCCTGCTCGCGTATCGCAACGCCATCGCGGAGCTTCAGCTGGCGCTGCCGGGGGCGGCGGCGGAGCCGGCCGGCGAGCTCGCCTACCAGTCCGTGCTCGTGCGCCGGCTGACCTGGCTCGTCACCTCGGTCAACGTGGCCCTCACCCTGCTGGTCCTGCTGTATCTGCGCCACCTGGTGACTCCCGTCGAGACGCTGCTGCGCCAGGCCCGGGGGGTGGCCGCCGAGGGCGAGGACGGCGGCGGCGACGAGATCGACTTCCTCGTGTCGACGTTCGAGCGCGCGATCACCGCACTCGCTCGGGGCGGCGGCGAGGAGCCCGACGAACGGGAGATCGCCAGCCTCCGGCGGGCTCTGGGCTCGAGCCTCGACAGCGGGGTCCTGCTCGTCGACAGCGGCAATCGCGTCCTCGCCGTCAACGCGGTGGGCGCCGCGCTGTTGGGCCTGCCGCCCGCCCCGCTCGCCGCGCCGGCCGTGGCCGACTACTGCGCCCGCCACCCGCAGCTCGTGGAGATCTTGCTCCAAGCCAACGAAGCCGGCCAGGGAGTCTCGCGCCAGGAGCTGGAGATCGCCGACGCCGCGGGCGGGTCGGCGACCCTCGGCCTCACGGCCCACCCCCTGCGCCGCGACGACGGCACGATCCGCGGCGTGCTGGCCCTCTTCGTCGACCTGACCCAGGCGCGAAGGCGCGCGGAGGAGGAGCGCCGGGCCTCGAGCCTCGCCCAGCTCGGCAGGATGTCGGCCGGGCTCGCCCACGAGCTGCGCAACAGCCTCGCGGCCCTGCGCGGCTACCTGACCCTCATCGAGCGTCATCCGGACGAGGAATCGGTCACCGACTACCTCGGCGAGATGCGCAGCGAGAGCGATCAGCTGCACCGGGTGCTGGAGGACTTCCTGTCGTTTGCTCGGCCCGAGGCGCGCCTCGAGACCCTGTCGCTCAACGAGCTCGCGGCCCGCGTCGCGGCCGATCCGGGACTCGGCGACCAGGAGGTGCGGCTGCGCGACGAGCTGGGCGGCCCGGTCCGGATCCGCGCCGACCGGCAGCTCCTCGAGCGCGCCCTGCGCAACCTCCTGCTCAACGCGGCTCAGGCCGCCCGCGAAGCGGCGGCCACCGAGCCGCTCGAGCTCACCGTCACCCGCGGCGAGGCGTCTCTTTCGCTGGTCATCGCCGACCGCGGGCCGGGCGTTGCCGCGGAGCGCGTCGAGGAGCTGTTCGCGCCCTTCGCCACCACCCGGGACGAGGGCGTGGGCCTCGGGCTGCCCCTGGCCCAGCGCATCCTCGAGCTCCACGGGGCGACGTTGCGGCTCGCGCCCCGCGCCGGGGGAGGCACCGAAGCGGTGGTGTCGCTGCCGCTTGGCATGATTGTTACCTAACGTAACGATCAGGGCGCGCTCCGCTGCCGCCGTCCTGCCTCGGGTACATGGATAAAGTCATTTCTTGCAGATAGTTACGCATTCGACGCCAACCTGGTACACGCCTTGCTCTATCTCCAACGGCTGGCGCTCGCCCGCGCCCCGGCGCCCGCCACTCAAGACCGCCCGCCACTCAAGACCGGAGGACACGATGCCTCGAGCCCGCATTCGAAACGATCGCCGCGGCTTCACCCTCGCCGAGCTCATTCTCATCGTGGCCATCATCGGGATCCTGACGGCGGTCGGCGCGCCGGCGTTGTGGGAGATCGCCCAGGAGATCAAGCTCAAGCAGGCCGGCCGCGAGCTGATCTCCGCCATGCGCGCGGCGCGCTACAAGGCCATCTCCGAGACCCGCGACTACGGAGTCATGGGCCGCTACCCCAACCGGATCGAGGTCTTCCAGGGCGACGATCCCAACACCGGGACGATCGTCAACTGGTTCCTGCTCGAGGGCGGCGTGGACCTGCAGGGGCCCACCGACCCGGCGCCGGGCGGGCCGGAGGCGGTGGACGGCAATGGCGGCGATCCCAGCGCCGATGGCTTCCAGGAGGACGCCACGGGGGGCTGGGTCATCTTCGGCGCCGGCGGCAGCGCGGACAATCGCGGCGCCTTTCGGCTGGCCAACTCGAACGGGCATTTCGTCGAGGTCCGGGTCGACCCGGCCACGACGGCGAGGATGGTGATCCGCACGTTCGTGGGTCCCGACGTCGACACAGATTGGGAGGAAGGCGGATGAGCCGTGACGACTCGCACCCCTGCAGGAACCGCCCGGCGCTGCGCCAGGCGGGCTTCTCGCTTCTCGAAGGTCTCCTCGCGGCCGCCCTGGTGATGGTCATCACCCTGGGGATCATGCCGCTTTTCACCCGGTCGATCATCCAGAACGTGGCGGGCAAGGAGTCGACCCTGTCGTCCAACTACGCGCGCTCGACGTCGGAGGAGATGATCTCGCTGCCCCTCGACCGCGAGGCGCTGCGGCCGGTGGTCTCGGAGCTCAGCCGCGAGACCTGCGAGGACTACGAGGCGGGGACGGGCTGGACCCTCCGTGATCCCTGCAGCGCGGATCCGGCCGGGACGCCGACCTGGACCCGGCAGACGACCATTCAGCAGTTCAGCATTCGCGACATCTACGACGCGGACACGGCGAGCGGGACTCCGACCTTCACGAACCCGATCCCCGGCTACGCCGCCGCCGACGACCAGCTCGACGCGTTCGTCCACATCCGCCAGCTGGTCGTCACGACGGAAGGCCAGCGGACGCCGGACAGCCCGCTCGGCAAGGGGCGCCGGGTCGATCTCGTCAACCTGAGGGGCTTCTGAGATGGGCGGCCGCGGCGGCGATCCGAGGGCCCTTCGGCAGGCCGGCTTCTCCCTGGTCGAGCTGCTCGTCTCGATGCTCCTGGTGGCCCTCGTGCTGGGCGGCGCGCTCACCCTGTTCAACTACACCAACAAGCTGTCGCGCGCGCAGCTCCACCAATCCGACCTCCAGCAGTCGGCGCGCGTGGCGCAGCGCGAGCTGCTCGGAACGGTCCGCATGGCCGGCCGCGGCGGTCTCGCCGGCTTTGCCGTCGCGGGCTTCACGGCGACGTCCGGCCCGGCGTCCGTCACTCCGGCCATCACCGTGCGCAACAACGTGCCCGCCGCCCAGCAGCGGCTCGTGATCGGCGACGACAGCTCCCCCCTCGTGGCTCTGGACACCGACGTCCTGACGGTGCGCGGCCACTTCGAGTCGCCGCCCGCCTTCGTCAACTCGACCGACCCCTCCACGTTCGTGGTGGCCGGCAACGGCGGCACCATCACCATCTCGAGTCGCAGCCCGGGCGGGGTGCCCCAGGACCTCAGCGCGCTCGTCGACGCCGTCGACGACGACCGCCCCGACGCTCTCCTGATCACGAGCTCGCTCAGCGACCTCGTCTATGGCGTCGCCGAGCTCGATCCCACCACCTCGGACGTCAGCCTCTTCGACCCCGACCCGGCGGCGGTCTTCGACATCGTCATCGGCTACAAGAACCGCGGCGGCACCTATACCACCGAGTACGGTCTGCTCTCCGCCGACGGCGTCTTCCCGGACCCCAACGTGCTGCCCCCGACGCCCCCGGAGTGGGTGCCGGTGCGCGATCTCGAGGGGGTGGGCTCCGTCGCCCTGCTCGAGGAGTACCGCTACTACATCCGCGACCCCGAGGGCCTGGAAGGCGAGGTCGCGCCCCGCCTCGCCGTCGGCCGGTTCTTCCCGGGAACCGACGCCCCGCATCCGAACGGCGGCTGGAGGCAGGATCTGGCCAGCAACGTCTACGACCTGCAGGTCGCCCTGGGATTCGACTCCAGCTTCGACGGCACCAACTCGTTCAACGGCTTCTTCGCCTTCGATCCCGACAACATCGGCAACGACGACCTCATCGTCGACGGCGAGCTGGTGCCGAGCACGAGCAGCGACCTCGACGACTGGCTCTTCAACGACCCCGCCGACGAGGAGAACCTCGGCAACCTGCCCTGGACGCCGAATCCGGCCTCGGGATCGACCCCACCGGCCTTCACCGCCTCGCAGCCCAGGCCCCGGCTGTACTACGCCCGGGTGACCACCTTGAGCCTCACCGCCAGCGCGGACCGCGGCTACCAGGCGCCGCTGATCACCGCCATCGAAGACCGCGCCTACCCCCCGGCGCCGAGCGACCCCAAGGCGATCAACGGCTCCGAGGGCCGGCAGTACCGCCGCCTCCAACTGACCACGATCATCGACCTGAGGAACCTCTGATGCCGGCACGCCGACCACTCCCCCAAGCGGGCAGCGCCTACCTCGTGACCCTGCTGCTGCTCGTCATCATGACCCTGCTCGGTCTCTCCCTCGCCCTGGTCACCGGCACGGAGAGCCAGATCGGCGCCAACGAGCGCATCCTCGAGCGGGTCTTCTACGCCACGGACGCCGGCATCGGCATCGCCGCGGCGCGGGTCCTCGTCAGCAGCGACTACTACTACGACGTCGGCAACGACGAGAACAACAGCTACATCCTCAACGAGGCGCCGGGCGCCGCCAGCCCACTGGTCCGCAGCCGCGTCAGCGTGGGGCCGTTGATGCCCACGCAGGTGGCTCCCTGCAACCTGTGCGAGATCAACAACGCCGGCTCCTACCGCGACAGCTCCTACCAGCGCGGCAACATCCTGCTGCCGACCCGCGGCCAGCGGCAGACGCTGGGCAACGCCATCGCCCTGCGGCGGGTGGCGGCCACGATGGACGTGCAGCCGTGGCGCGTGCCCGTCAGCTCGCTCTTCCCCCTGGCCCAGATGCCCACGGAGGAGCTGGCCGAGAAAGCGGCCCTCTAGGCTGCAGCTCGCTACCTTGGAGACTCCCATGACCCGACACTCGAACTCCTCCCTGGGCTTCGCCCTCGCCTGCCTCCTGACGCTCGGACTGGTCGCCACGGCCGGGGCCGACGACCGCCGCCTCATCACCGGATTCGAGGAGATCCCGACCGTCTTCTTCCTCTTCGACACGTCCGGCTCGATGCACTGGAGCGCGCAATGCCTGCAGGAGGACTTCGACGCCGGCGAGTGCGACTACCTGTGCCCCTCGGGCGACTGCTGGGTCCCCGCCAACGCCGACCACCCGAGCTCCAAGTTCTACCAGGCCAAAGAAGCGATCTACAACGTGATCTCCCAGACCGAGGACATCAACGTCGGGTTTGCGACCTTCAACCAGGACAGCCTGCGGCTGCGGCGCAAGCACTGGCTCTACGCGGCGGCCGAAGGCGGCCCGACGATCCCCGGCTGGGGGCCCTATCCGGCCGTCGGCGACCTGCACTCGTTCGGTCAGGGCTGGCGGTGCACCACGGGCTCGGGCGCAGACGCCAACATCGGCTGCTCGGGCTACACCCCGGCCGATCTGATCGACCCGTGGGAGAACCAGCGGGTCGCCGCCCTGCCCAAGGAGAGCGACGCCTTCCCCAGCGACGGCGACAACGACGGCGTCGCCGGGCGCACGACCTACTTCGTGCGCGCGGGCGGGTCGCGGTATCGGATCCGCATCGAGGACCGCGGCGCGGCCGACCTCGGATCGCCGACCATCACGGTGCGCGTCTACCAGGCCCTGTGCACCAACGACAGCTGCTCTTCGACCACCGGCGAGACTCACGAGGACGTCGACTTCGATCTCGTGACGGACTACGGCTACTGGGAGTTCACGACCGACCGCGGCCCCCTGCAGGCGGGCTTCTTCACCCAGGGCACGGCGAGCGACAGCCCCGCCACCAACACCTGCGTGAACTGGGACGCCAACACCGACACCCCCGCCGACATCTACAGCGGCTACAACGCCCGCTGGCCGACGGTGCCCGACGGCTCTTTCTCGCCCCTGCTCGACGTCGGAGACGTGCTCCCGATGGACTGGCGCGACAGCAACCAGCAGAAGCTGCTCGAGCGCCTGGCGCCCAATCTGGCGCTGGGCGACACGGTTCCCGATTTCCGGATCGCGACGTACTTCGAAGACATCGTGAACCCGAGCGACGAGCTGCACCTCAAGGACGAGAGGGCCCGGCCCATCATGGCCTTCGGCGCGACGCCCATCGGCACGTCGGTCGGTTCGTTCTTCGACTTCGTCGCGGGTCCCGGGAGCTGGCTCGAGGCGGCGGCGGAAAACGATCCCAGCTTCTACTGCCGCCGCACCTACCTCGTCATCATCACGGACGGCAACCAGAGCGACTGCGACGGCGACGATCCGTGCGCGGACGAGGGCACCGCGGAGCTGTTCGACGATCTCGGGATCAAGACTTTCGTCGTCGCGTTCGGCGTCGCGCCGCACACGCCGTTCCTGCCGCGCTGCACCGGAGACCCCGAGGAACAGCCCAACGTGGACTGCTGCGCCGGCGACGGCGAGCCGCTGTGCATCCCCAGCGACGACCCGTCGATTCCGGCCGACGGCTGGCCGGCCCCGAACCCGGCGCGGGTGAACCGCTCGCTGCGCTGCATGGCGTCGACCGGCGGCACCGGGGACGAGGACTACGACCTCGACGGCGAGATCGACAGCGAGGACGGCCCGGGAGTCATCTACCCGCAGAACCAGGACGAGCTCGTGGACGCCCTCGTCTCCATCCTCGACCAGATCAAGCCGGCGCCGTCCAGCTTCTCGACGGCCGCCGTGCCGTCGGTGCAGGCGGAAGCAGCCGACAAGGTCTTCCTGAGCGACTTCACTCCGGTGCCCGAGCGCTCCACCTGGTGGGGACGGGTCAACGCCTTCTTGAAGCCCCTGCCGGTCGACGACGAGAACAAGCCCGACATCTCGATCGTCTGCCCGCCTGACGATCTCGAGGATCCGAACGACGATCCCTCGGCCTGCCTGCTGTGGGAGGCCGGAGAGGTCATCCTCGCCGAGCAGATCGACCCCTCGGACCCGGTCGGCGACCTCGCCAGCCAGCGCCGCATCTACTACGGGGAGAACGGCATCGGCGTGCCCAGGGTCCGCCACTTCCTCGAGGAAACGGAGGACGGCACGACGCCGCCGGCTCAGGAGTTCGACCTCTGGCGCGGCTTCGACCTCGATTTCGACCCGCTCGAGCCGTCGACGTTCGACGCCGCGCGCGACGACGCCAACGACATCATCGACTACACGTTGAGCGTCAAGACGACGCCCGTCAACGAGGACTTCCCCGTCGCCATCGACTACGTGCTCGGCGACATCTTCCACTCCGACCCGCTGCTGCTCGGATCGCCGAACAACCTCTTCTACTTCTTCGCCGACTTGGACGGCTATCGGGACTTCGCCTTCGACCACTCGTTCCGGCGCCGCGTCCTGCTCTTCGCCACCAACTCCGGGATCGTGCACGGCATCGACGCCGGGGTCTGCCGCGATCTCATCCGCGAGGATCCCCGGCCCTGTCTGTTCGACAACGGCAGCGGCCGCGAGCTGTTCGGCTTCGTGCCGCGGACGGCGATGCCCACGATGAGCCAGCTCGCCCTCGACACGGTGCCGCGGCACCGGTACGCGACGGACGGGCGCACGCAGGCGGCCGACGTCTTCATCGACCCGGTGCACGCCGGCGCTCTCGTTCCGCCGCCGCTGGGACCGGACCCGGACGCTCGCGAGTGGCGCACCGTCCTCGTCGGCGGCCTGCGCGAGGGCGGCAACCTCGTGCCCGAGGGGATCGGCGACATCACGAGCCCCGCCGACGCCAACCCGAACGACTCCGTGCTACCGACCAACCAGGCCGCGTCCGGCTACTACGCCCTCGACCTGACCCTGCCGGATCCCCTCGAGATCGTGCCGCCCGGCGAGACCCGGCCGCCGATCCCCCAGGCGGTGGGCGTCGAGCCTCCGTCCTGCCTCCGGACGGCCGACGGCGTGACCCCGATCGACCCGGATTGCGGACCCATCGCCTTCGCGGCCCCGCTGTGGGAGTTCCGCGACACGGTCGAGGGGGTACGGCTCGACGAGGACGACAACGGGCACGTCGACCTGGCGTTCGCCTGGTCGAATCCGAGCCTCGGGCGCATCCAGGTGTGCACCGAGTCCTGCTCCTCGGCCGCTCCGACGCTCGAGGACCGCTACGTCGCCGTCGTCGGAGGCGGTTACGATCCGAAGAGCCCGTTCCTGCGCGGCAACTACCTCTACATGATCGACATCGAGACCGGCGAGGCCATCTACAAGTTCAACGTCCTCGGCGCGGTGGCGGGCGAGCCGGCGGCGGTCGACAAGGACTTCGACGGCTACATCGACACCATCTACGTCGGCACCTCCCTCGGCCTGCTCTACCGCGCGACGCTCGCAGCCTACGACGACGACGGCGACGGCGGCGCGGTCACCCCCCCCAAGTACCCGCAGATCGAGACCGTCTCGATCACCGAGACCGCGTACGACGGCACCGTCGTGGCGCGCGATCTCGAGCGGATCGTCGACCCGGATTTCGCGCCCCGGGTGCTTCTCGACGCCAACGACGCGCCGACCGACCCGCCGACGATCCCGCCGGTGGTCCGGCCGATCTTCTTCCGGCCGTCGGTCGCTTATCTGCCCAAGTTCAACCAGTACGCCATCGCCGTCGGCACCGGGGACCGCGAGAACATCTTCGGACGCACCGAGCCGTCGGGCCGCTTCTTCGTCTTCGTCGACGACGTCGAGCACTCCGAGATCCTGTCGCCCTCGTTCGTCCCCTTCTCGGAGTCGTCCTCGGGCCTGACGGCGCTGACGCCGACGTCGCCCCGGCTCGAGCAGGTGGATCTGCTCCAGCCCGGCGAGGGCTGGTGGCTCGAGCTCGCCGTCAACGAGCGGGTCGTGACCGAGCCCTTCGCTCTGTCCGGCATCCTCTTCTTCTCGACCTTCATCCCGGATCCCGACGGTCCCGAGGTGATTCCGGAGGACTCCCTGTGCCGGGAGAAGGGGCTCAGCAACATCTACGGCGTCTTCACCTCCAACGCCGACGGGCTCCTGACGGACGACCCCGACATCGGCGACCCGAGCGACCTCGTTCGCTTCGTGAGCGTGTCCGGACTCGTGTCGTCGCCGTTCACGGAGCAGTCGCAGACCAAGAACCCGCCGCCGGACGTCGACCAGGACGTGATCGACGACCTCTCCGCCCACCTCGAGTACATCCGCGATCGCCTGAAGGAGCAGTTCCCCGAGAACTGCACCTTCCCGCCGGGCTACCGCATCGACGTCAAGACGAGGAACTCCGGAACGAACATCGACTTCATCGCGCCGGTCCCGATCTGCGTGGTAGAAAAGAGCTTCCGCGAGTTCTAGGGCGGCGACGGCCGGACAGAGGCCTTCCGGGAAAGGAGCCAGGCATGCGACGCATCTACCCCTATGTCCTGCTCGCGTGGGCGGCGGCGCTCACCGCCGGTGCCGAGATCCTCGTGACCGTGGACGGCACCGAGATCGCGACCCGCGGACCCTGGCAGCGGCAGGGGAAGATGGTGGTGTTCACCCTGGCCAACGGGCAGCTGTCCGCCTTGCGGTCCGAGGACGTCGACTTCGAGGCCACCGAGCGGCGCAACGCTCCGGCCCCTGGCGTCGGCTCGGGCACCACCGCGCCCGCGGCCCCGAGGCCCACGGCGAAGATCGTCATCACGGACGCCGACGTGGCCCACGTCGAGCCGGCGCCGGACCCGGCGCTCGACGAGCCGACGGGGGACGCGGAAGAGGACGAGGCCGGAGCCGCCGCGGGCGCGCCGGCGGCAAGCCCGGTGCGCGTGATCGCCTGGGACGAGGAAGACCCGGAAGACGGCGACGGCCGGGTCGTCTTCGGCACCCTGCGCAACGACGGCAACTCGTTTGCCGCGGGCATCTCGCTCGAGATCTCCGTCTTCGCCGACGGCGGCGCCCTCGCGGGCACCCAGACGGTGACCCCGGCGACGACGTCGCTACGGCCCGGCGAGAGCACGACGTTCCGAGCCCAGTTCCGCGACGTCTTCACCATCGCGGCAACCCGCATGGTCGTCAGGAGCCTCGATCTCGACGTCGGCGGTCCCGAAGAGCGACCCGAAGCGGAGCTGGACGGCAGCTGAGCGGAGCCGAGCCGGCTAGTCGCTGCGGTACTTCGGGTAGCCCTCGAGCTCGTAGGTGCGTACCCGCCGCATGAGGGTGCGGTAGCTGACGCCCAGGACGGCGGCCGCCGCGCGCCGGTCGCCGCCGGTCTCGGCGAGCGCCTCCCGCACCGCTCGCCGCTCTTCGTCCTCGGCCCCCGGGCCGAGGAGGCCGCGCAGGCCGGCGGCGGTCAAGACGGGCCCGTCGTCGAGAATGAGCGCCCGCTCGAGCAGGTTCGCCAGCTGGCGGACGTTGCCCGGCCAGGGCTGGGCCGCGAGCAGCTCGACGGCTCCGCCGGTCAGCCGCGGCGCCGGCCGGCCCTGGCGCGCCGCCAGGCGTGCCAGCAGATGGCGGGCCAGCGAGCCGACGTCTCCGCCCCGCTCCCGCAGCGGCGGCAGCTCGATCGGGAAGACGTCGAGCCGGAAGAAGAGATCCGACCGGAACTCGCCCGCGGCCACCATCGCCGCGAGATCCCGGTTGGTGGCCGCGACGAGGCGCACGTCGGCGGCCAGCGTCCGGCGGCCGCCCACGCGCTCGAAGGTCCTCTCGTCGAGCGCCCGCAGGACCTTGCTCTGGACGGCGAGCCCGAGATCGCCGATCTCGTCGAGAAAAAGGGTGCCGCCGGCGGCCACCTCGAAGCGGCCCGGTTGCCGGCGATGCGCTCCCGTGAACGATCCCCGCTCGTGCCCGAACAGCTCGTTCTCGACGAGGGGCTCCGGGATGGCCGCGCAGTTCACCGCCACGAAGGGTCCCGTTCGCCGCGCGGAGAGCTCGTGCAGCGCCCGTGCGAAGAGCTCCTTGCCGGTGCCGCTCTCGCCGGTCAGAAGCACCGTGCTCTCGGTCGGCGCGACGCGGGCGAGCAGCCGCAGCGCCACGCGCAGCCGAGGATGACCGCCGACGATCCGCGTGCCGCCCGGGCTCGTGAACTCGTGCTCGGCGGCCACGCCGTCGACCAGGGCGGCGACGAGCTCGAGCAGATCGGCCACTTCGACCGGTTTCTCGAGGAAGTCGCAGGCCCCCTGCTTCATCGCCTCGACCGCGGTCTCGACGGTGCCGAACGCCGTGAGAACCACCACCGGGACAGCCGGTTGCGTCCGCCGGCTGGCGGCGACGACCGCGAGCCCGGAGGCCTGGGGCAGCTTGAGGTCGGTGAGCACGAGGTCGAACGACTCGCGGCCGAGCGCCTCGATCGCGCCCTCGGCATCGCCCGCGGTCACCACCTCGTGGCCCTCGCCCGTCAGCGCGTGGAGGAGCATCTTGCGCAGCGACGCGCGATCCTCCACCACCAGTATCCGCGAGCGGGCCACCAGCGCATTCTACGTGGGCATAGGCGCGGCCGGCTCGCCGCCCGTATAATCCACCGACTCGCGCCTTTGCCCCCCGACGACCATGGACCTCAAGAGCCCGCAGCGAGATCTCGACGAGCTGGAGCGCGACATCCGGCGCCTGCAGATCGAGTTCTCGCGCTACTTCGCCGGCGATCGGGAGCTGGCGCCGACGGATCTGCGGGAGGAGATCGAGCAGCGGGTGCGCCAGATCCGGGCGGTGCCCCAGATGAAGACCGTGGAGCGCTTCCGGTTGAGCTCCCTGAGCGCCCGTCTGGCCAGTTTCAACGAGCTGTTCGATCGCAAGATGCGGCTCCACGACGCTCGCCGGCAGAGCCGTGCCCGACCGACCGAGGGCGTCGTCGTGGGCGGTGCGCGCGGCGCCGACGCCGTGCGGCGGCTCTACTACGAGCTCTACAAGAGGGAGCAGACCCCGGCGAGCATCAGCGGCTTCCGCGAGTTCCTGGAGCGCAAGGTCGCGGAGATCCGGGGCCGCACCGGATGCTCGTCGGTCCAGTTCCGGGTCATCGAGAACGACGGCAAGCGCACGCTCAAGGCGAAGGCCATCGGCCGCACGCCCAGGCCCCGAGGGAATCAGCCGGACGCCGGCGAGGAGAGCCCATGAAGCGGACCTTTGCGGCATCGTGCATCTGGCTCGCGCTGGCCGGCCTGCCGGCCGCCGGCGCCCCTGAGGCCGACTCTCCCCTCGCGCGGGCGCTGGACGACCTCGCCGGGCGCCTCGACGAGCAGCCCCGTGACGCCGGGCTGCTCAACGACTACGGCAATCTGCTCGTGCACGCGGGCTTTCTCGACGCGGCCGAGGCCGCCTACCGCGACGCCCTCGCGGTCGATCCCGACTCGCTCGCGGCCAGCTACAACCTGGGCTTGCTCGAGCTCGAGCTCGGCCGGCCGCGGGCGGCGCAAAAGCGCTTTCATCACGCCATCGAGCTCGACCCCTCCTTCGGGCGGGCGCATTACGGCCTGGGGGCGGCGTTCGACGCCCGCGATCGCAATCGCCGGGCCGTGAAGCACTACTCGCGAGCCTTCCATCTCGATCCCGAGCTCCTCGACGTCCGGAGCAACCCGGAGATCCTCTTCAACAAGCTGACGAGCTGGGCCTCGATGAGCGGCTACCTCGCCGCCTCGCCCGGCCGCTTCGGGCGCCTCTACGAGGATCCACGCCCCATCGTCGGCCTCCTCATCCCGGGGCTCGACGAGCTGCGCCAGCGCACCGACGGCGAACCCGCCGAGCCCGCGACGGCCCCGGCCGACGAAGGGCCCGCCGCGGTCGAAGCACCCGCCCCGGACGAGGTCCCCGCCGCGGACGGCCAGAGCTCCGGCAGCCTATAGCGCGCGCCGGATCTCGAGCCCGGTGAGCAGCAGCGTCGGCGCCCCCACCATGCCGCCGGCCGGCAGGAACGTCAGGTCGCGGCCCACGGCGCGGACGCCGCGCAGCAGCGCGCCGATGCCGCCGCACAGCCAGCCGCGGGCCAGCGGGCTCCGCGCCCGACCCTGCACGAGACCGAAGCCGCAGACCTCGAGAGCGAACCGGTCCGCCCCCGGATCGACCCGCGGGGTGCCCACGGCGTCGAGCAGGTAGAAGCCCCGCGCGACGGACGAGACCAGGTCGGCGGGAGCGACCTCGGGATCCGGGACGACGTGGAGGTGGCTGATGCCGGGCTCCGGAACCTCCCGCCAGCCCGCGCGCCGCACGCAGCCGACCGGTTTCCAGGTGCCCTGCGCGGCCTGCCGCCAGTCGACGAGCGGCTGCAGGTAGCGCCCCTCCTCGACCAGCACGAGCCGGCGGGTGGGGACGCCTTCGCCGTCGACCGGCGACTCGAGGGCTCCCCCAGCCAGGCGGCCGTCGTCGACGAGGCTCAGCTCGCTGCTGCCGAGCCGATCGTGACGGTCGCTCAGCGCGGCGGCCAGCACCGCCGCCTCCGGTCCCAGCCAGAGCGGGACGAGCGCCGCCAGCAGGCGCGCTCCGACGGCCGGTGCGAGCACCATCTCCCCGCGCTCGCGGACCGGCGAGGAGCCCGCCGAGCGGACCGCGAGCACGTCGGCGAGCCGCCGCACGAGCGCCTGCGGCCGCAGCAGATGCGCACCGCGAGCGACGACCTCGACCGTGCTTCGCGTCTCCGGCTGGCCGTCGACGACGGCTTCGACGCGCAGGCTCGCCAGGCGGCTGGCGAAACCGCAGTCGATCCCTCGCGAGCTGACGAGAACGGTCTCGCTCGCGCCATCGTCGAGAACGGCGTGCAGCACCCTCGCGCCGGCGAGCTGCCGGCCGAGCTCGCGCGCCAGGCCGAGGATCAGGCCGCGGGCCTCGCCCTCGACCGCCAGCGGCGCCTCGAGCGCCGGGCTCGGCGCCCACGCGGGCACCGGCTGGGCGTCCGGCAGCCGCAGAGCGGGGCCCGAGGCCCGCGGCCGCGCCGCGTCGAGGGGCGGCGCCCCGCTGCCGCAGGCGAAGAACGACCCGTCGCCGCCGCCCGCGCGCACGGCCCAGCCCGCCTCCTCCGTGAGCACCGAGACCGGCCCTCCCGGACCGAGCTCGCAGCGCCGGGTGCGACCCCGCTTGACCAGCACCTCGGCCAGGGCGTTTCCCTCGCGCTCCAGCCTCGCCACGAGAGCGCGAGCGCCCTCCCGGCCGCTCACGACCCGGCCCCGAAACCGGAGATCCAGAGCGCCGGCGCCGAGGCCCAGACCGCCAGCCGGTGCCCGCCCTTCGCGCACCAGCCGGCGCCGCCCGGCGCCGCCTCCGCGCCGATTCCCCGCAGGTTGCCCAGGAGGTCGGCGACCACGCCCTCGAGGCGGCCAGGCCCCGTGAGCCCGGCGAGGCGGCCGCCCTCGAGGCGGCGGGCCCAGGGAAAGTGCAGCTCCACCCTCCCCGACAACGGATCGAGGCTGCCGCGCGAGAGCTCCCCGACGAGGAGCCCCGCGCCGCAGTCCGCCATCAGATGCTCGTTCGACGCCGCGCCCGGCAAGAGCTCGAGGTGGGTCGACCGCGGTACCGGCGCCAGGTGGCGGCTGCTCCGGCGGGCGGCGCCGGGCACGAGCCGCTCCGAGCGGCTCGCGGCCCGGAGGTCGGCCAGAGGTTGCTCGACGACGCCCGTGCGCAGCAGCCAGCGCCGGACCGTCGGCAGGCCTTCGTCGTCGACGGAGCGTCGCACCCCCGCGGGCGCGCCCGCCGGGTTGTCCACCACGTCCAGACCGTCGGCCGCGAGGCGCACACCGAGCGCGGCCTCCGGGTCTCCGGCGAGCCCCAGGGTGTCCGTCTCGAGCGCGTGGGCCACCGCTTCGTGGAGGAAGACCGCCGCGGCCGCGGGCCCGAGCACCACGTCGATCGGGCCGGCGGGGGGCGCCGGGGCGCGCTGCGCCCGGAACGAGCGGGTCAGCGACTGGGCCACGGATTCGGCGGCGGCGGCGTCGAGCGCCAGCAGCAGCGTCCCCCAGGACGTCCACGAGGTCCGCGCGACGCAGCTGTAGTAGCTCTCGTGCTGCTGCTCGGGCGCCAGCAGCGAGCCGAGGGTCCGGCTCCACCGCCGGTGGCGGCGCAGGTCCCAGTGGACGGGGAACGAGGCGTGGCGGCTGGCGATCGCCGCCTCGACCGCCACCGCGAACGTCTCCAGATCCTCGCCGGAGGCGGCGTCGACGTCTCCCGCGGACAGCGGCCGGGGCGACGGCGCCACGGCGCCGGGGCGGGCCCGCGCGACCCGCGCGACTGCGCGGCCGAAGATCTCCGGCGAGATGCCGTCGCTGCTGGCCAGCCAGCTCTCGCCGCCGCGGACCAGGCGGACGGCAAGCCCCTTCTCGGTCCGGCTCTCGGAGGTCATCCGGCCGCAGACGCCCCGCGCGCTCTCCTGCGTCGCCACCTCGAAGAAGGCCTCGACGTGATCGTCCGGACGGTCCGCGATCTGCGCCAGGCAGCGGGCGATCCCTCCGGTTTCTAGGTCGACGAAAGGCATGAGACGGCGGCTCTGCCGGCGGCGGCCGGGAGCCGCGAGCTGCCTGGAGTTTGTCCCATATGATGTGCAACCATCAACGTGACGTCGGATTCCTGCCGTCGCACCGGCCGAGGCACTGCGGATGAGCGAAGAAGAAGGCAGTGAGGCTAGTACGAGCCTCGAGGAGCTCAACGAGCGGCTCGCCGCCGCGCGCCTGGGAGGGGGCGAGGAGCGCATCGAGCGCCAGCACGCGAGCGGCAAGCTCACGGCGCGCGAGCGGGTCGACCTGCTGCTCGATCCGCAGTCCTTCAACGAGATCGACGCCCTCGTCACCCATCGCTGCCGCGACTTCGGGATGGAGAGCACCAGGATCCCCGGCGACGGCGTCGTCTGCGGATACGGAACCATCGAGGATCGGCTCGTCTACGTGTTCGCGCAGGACTTCACGGTCTTCGGGGGCTCGCTGTCAGCGACCAACGCCCGCAAGATCTGCAAGGTCATGGACCTGGCGGTGGAGAACGGAGCTCCCGTGATCGGCCTCAACGACTCGGGCGGCGCGCGCATCCAGGAGGGGGTAGCGTCGCTGGGGGGCTACGCCGACATCTTCCTGCGCAACACCCTCGCGTCCGGGGTGGTCCCCCAGATCAGCGCGATCATGGGCCCCTGCGCCGGAGGCGCCGTCTACTCGCCGGCGATCACCGACTTCATCTTCATGGTCGCCGACACGAGCTACATGTTCGTGACCGGCCCGGACGTGATCAAGACGGTCACCCACGAGGAAGTGACCAAGGAGGAGCTCGGGGGCGCCGCGACCCACAGCGCGCGGAGCGGGGTCTGCCACTTCACGCGCGCCAACGACGCGGCCTGCCTGCTCGCGATCCGGCAGCTGCTCTCCTACCTGCCGAGCAACAACCTCGACGAGCCGCCGCCCGGGCGCGGCGACGATCCTCCCGACCGGGAGGATCCGGAGCTCGACTCCCTGGTCCCCACCGACCCCAACAAGCCCTACGACATCAAGCGCCTGGTCGTCGGGGTGGTCGACGACGCCGAGTTCTTCGAGGTCCAGCCCGACTACGCCCGGAATCTCGTCGTCGGGTTCGCGCGCCTCGGCGGCCAGAGCGTCGGGGTGGTCGCCAACCAGCCCGCCTATCAGGCCGGCGTTCTCGACATCGACGCCTCGCTCAAGGGCGCCCGTTTCGTCCGCTTCTGCGATGCCTTCAACATCCCCCTGGTGACGTTCGAGGACGTCCCCGGCTTTCTGCCCGGCACCCAGCAGGAGTTCGGCGGCATCATCAAGCACGGTGCCAAGCTGCTCTACGCCTACGCCGAGGCGACCGTGCCGAAGCTGACGGTGATCACCCGCAAGGCCTACGGCGGAGCCTACTGCGTGATGTCGTCCAAGCACTTGCGCACCGACGTCAACCTCGCCTATCCGACCGCGGAGATCGCGGTGATGGGGCCCGAGGGCGCGGTCAACATCCTCTACCGGCGGGAGCTCGCGGCCGCCGGCGACGACGCCGCCGCCGCTCGCGCGGAGAAGGTCGCCGAGTACCGGCAGCGCTTCTCCAACCCGTACATCGCCGCCGAGCGCGGCTTCGTGGACGCGGTCATCGAGCCGCGGACGACCCGCGGACACCTGATTCGCGCCCTCCGGCAGCTCGCCGGCAAGCGCCAGCGGGTGCCCGCCAAGAAGCACGGCAACCTGCCACTCTGAAGGGCCGCGCGCCCCCGGGGGCGGGCCGGCAACGGCGCCCGCGACTCCTTGACACTCTCCGGACGCTGGGACAAGCTGGCGCGTCATTCGAAGCCTACTTGCCGGGAGCACAGTCGATGCGTGAAAAGGACCGGGAGCTGCGGCGGCGACGCCAGAGACGGCTCAAACGATTGAAGGGGCGGAGGCGCGAGGCGGCCAAGGAGCTCGCGAGCGCCAAGCAGCCGGCGAAGAAGGTGCTCAAGAAGAGCGCCAAGAAGAGCGCCAAGAAGACCGCCAAGAAGGCTGCCAAGAAGACCCCCAAGAAGGCCGCCAAGAGCGCCACGAAGGCGGTCAAGAAGACCGCGAAGAAGCCGGCCAAGAAGGCTGCGAAGAAGGCCGTCGAGCCGGCCGAAGACAGCGCCGAGTAGCGTCCGCGGAGCTGCGCCGATGATCGACGAACGCGATCTGCGCACCGCGGACCCCAAGATCGCCGACGTCCTCGCCGCCGAGCGGGCCCGTCAGAACGACGGCCTCGAGCTCATTGCCTCGGAGAACTTCGTCAGCCGCGCGATCCTGGAAGCGACGGGCAGCGTCCTCACCAACAAGTACGCCGAGGGCTACCCCGGGCGGCGCTACTACGGCGGCTGCGAGCACGTCGACGTGGCCGAGCGGCTGGCGATCCAGCGAGCCTTGAAGCTCTTCGGGGCCGAGCACGCCAACGTCCAGGCCCACAGCGGCTCGCAGGCGAACATGGCCGTCTACTTCGCGGTCCTGGCGCCGGGCGACACGCTGATGGGGATGGACCTGGCGGCGGGCGGCCACCTCACCCACGGCCATCCGCTGTCGTACTCGGGGCGGGACTTCCAGGTCGTGGCCTACGGCGTCGACCGCGGGACCGAGCGGCTCGACTACGCCGAGGTGGCTCGGATCGCCGCGCGGCACCGGCCCAAGCTCATCGTGTGCGGCGCCAGCGCCTACAGCCGGACGATCGACTTCGCCCGCTTCCGGGAGATCGCCGACGACTGCGGAGCGCTCTTGATGGCGGACATGGCCCACATCGCGGGGCTCGTGGCGGCCGGCGTCCACCCGTCGCCCGTGCCGCACTGCCAGTTCGTCACGACCACCACCCACAAGACGCTGCGCGGTCCCCGCGGCGGCTTGATCCTGTGCGCCAAGGAGCACGCCAAGGCGATCGATCGCGCGGTCTTCCCCGGCCTGCAAGGAGGACCGTTGATGCACGTGATCGCGGCCAAGGCCGTGGCGCTGCGCGAGGCGCGTAGCCCGGCGTTCGCTCGCTACCAGAGGCAGATCGTCGCCAATGCCGCGCATCTGGCCGACGCTCTGACCCGGCGCGGCCAGCGGATCGTGTCGGGCGGCACGGACAACCACCTGCTGCTGGTCGACGTCGCCGCCGCCGGGCATACGGGCCGGCTGGCCGAAGCGGCCCTCGAGCGGGCCGGAATCACGGTCAACAAGAACACCATCCCCTACGACGCGCACCCCCCCATGGTGGCCTCGGGAATCCGGCTGGGCACGGCCGCGGTCACCACGCGCGGCATGCGGCAGCCGGAGATGGAGCGCGTCGCCGAGGCGATCGCCGGGGTCCTCGCGGCCCCCGAGAGCGAGCAGGCCCTCGCCGCGATCCGCGGCGCCGTGCGCGAGCTCTGTCGCGAGTTCCCCTTGTTCGCGGCCTGAAGCGGGAAGCGGCGTCAGCCGGCGAGATCGACGTCGACCGCGGCGGCGGGCCGGCCATGGCGCGCGCGAAGGAGCCGCCGCACCTCGCCCACGAGATAGATCGAGCCGCAGACGACCACCGTGGCGGCGGGGGGATCGAGGGCCGCGGTCAGCGCCGCGGCGGTGTCCTCCTCGACCCGCACCGGGCCCTCCGGGAGCAGCTCGGCGAGACGCGCCGGCGCCACCGCCCGCGGGCTCCTTGGAGTCGTGAGGATCACGGCCGTCGCGCCCGCGGCCAGCGGCAACAGTGCGCCGGCCACGTCCTTGTCGCCGAGGGCGCCGAAGAGCAGCCGGTAGGGCCGCGCCTCGCCGTCCAGGTAGGCCTTGAGCGCCGCCGCCCCTTGCGGGTTGTGGGCGGCGTCGAGCAGCACCTGGTGGCCGCTCGCGAGATCGATCCGCTCGAGCCGGCCCGGCCAGCGGCACCTGGCCACGCCCGCCTCGATCGCCGCGCGGGTCGTGGGCGGGCCGCCCGCGGCCGCGAGGACCTCCACGGCGCGCACGGCCAGGGCCAGATTCCCGAGCTGGTGCGCGCCGGCCAGCGGCGGTTCCAGCCGGTAGACTCGCTCCGGCGTCGCGAGCTCGACGCGACCCGCGCCTCCAAGGCGCCACTCGACCTCTGCCGTCACGTCGTGCCACTGCGCGCCCAGCTCGCGGGCTCGGCCCGCGAGCACCTCTCGCGCCGCGGCCGAGCTCACGAACGCCAGCGCCGGCCGCCCCGGGCGCATCACGCCAGCCTTCTCGAGGGCGATCTCGCGCTCGCTGCCGCCCAGGATCTCGGCATGGTCGATCCCGATCTCGGTGACCAGCGCGGCGAGCGGCTGCCCGACGTTCGTGGCGTCCAGCCGGCCGCCGAGCCCCACCTCCATGACGGCGATCGCCGCCTCGTCCGCGAGCCACGAGAAGGCGGCCGCGGTCAACGCCTCGAAGTAGGTGGGCAGAGATCCGAGCCGTCGCCGGGCGGCCGCGACGACGCGCCCGAGCCGCGCCGCGAGCTCCGCGCGGCCGATTGCGCGGCCATCGAGGCGCAGACGCTCGCGCACGTCCTCCAGATGAGGCGACGTGTAGAGCCCGGTCCGGTGGCCGGCGGCGCCGAGCATCGAGGCGACCAGCGCGGCGGTCGAGCCCTTGCCGTTGGTTCCCGCCACGAGCACGTGCGGGAGCCGCAGGTGGGGGTCTCCCAGGCCGGCGAGGACGCCGCGCATCGCGTCGAGTCCGAGCCGGATTCCCGAGGTCTCGAGCTCGGCCAGGAGGTCCCGGACGGATGGCGCGCTCTTCGGCTTCAAGGAGTGGGCTGCGGGAGGCTCGGCTTGAGGTGCCGCAGCGCTCGCGCGACCGTCGCCTTGAGCTGCGTGCGCTCGACCACCACGTCGAGGAAGCCGTGCTTGAGCAAGAACTCGCTACGCTGAAAGCCCTCCGGCAGGTCCTGACCGATCGTCTGCTGGATCACCCGCGGACCGGCGAAGCCGATCAGCGCCCCGGGCTCCGCGATGTTGAGGTCGCCGAGCATGGCGAAGGACGCCGTGACGCCGCCGGTCGTCGGATCCGTGAGCAGCGAGAGGTAGGCCAGGCCCGCCGCCCTCATCCGGGCCAGGGTCGCGGCGACCTTTCCCATCTGCATGAGCGACAGGACACCCTCCTGCATGCGCGCTCCCCCGGAGGCGGAGACGACGATGAGGGGCACCCGGCGCTCGATCGCCAGCTCAGCGGCCCGCGCGATCTTCTCACCGACGACCGAGCCCATCGAGCCGCCCATGAACCCGTACTCCATCGCCGCCAGCACGACGGGCAGGCCGTCGAGCTGGCCCGTCACGACCACGACCGCGTCCTTGCCCCCCAGCTTGGCCTGGTACTGCCGGAGCCGTTCCTTGTAGCCCTTCGTGTCCTTGAAGCTCAGGGGATCGCTCGGCAGGACGCCGGCGAAGTGCTCCTCCCAGGTTCCCTCGTCGAGCAGCAGCTCGATCCGGCTGCGGGCGCCGATCCGGAAGTGGTAGCCGCATTTCGGGCAGATCCGCAGGTTGCGCTGCAGCTCTCGCGAGTAGATGATCTCGCGACACCCGTCGCACTTGACCCAGAGACCCTCGGGCACGGCGCTGCGTCCCTCGCGAACCTCCTTGGGCTTCTTCGCCTTGCGGAACCAAGCCATCGCGCCAACTCTATGTCATCGACAGGTCATCGACGGGTCATCGACGATCGGGGCCGCGGGCAGCGACGCTCGGGTCCTCGGCGCCAGCGCCGTCGCGGCCGGGGGTCATCGCCACCGGCGCATCGGCGGCGTGGCGGCCCGTCACCCCTGCGCCCGGCTCGCGGCGTCCGGCTGACCTTCCAGCCGCGCCGCGGAGTCGGCGCTGCGCGACGCCGTATCGGAGCTCTCGCGGCCCGCGGCCCAGCGCCAGACGAGAAGCGCCACGAGCAGGGCCAGCAGCGCGGCCGCCAGCCACCAGCGCCAGCGGCGCGCGCCGAGCCGCCAGGCTGGCGGCCGGACCTCGTCCGCGTCCGCGACCGGCGCCGCGACAGCGGCGGGGGGCCGCGCGGCCTCGGCGGGCTGCTCGGGGACCCGGGCCGCGAAGAGCTGGCGCAGATACGCGGCCAGCTCGGCGTTGGAGGGCCGCGCCGGCAGCGACTGCAGGGCGAGATCGACCTTCGAGGCGATCTCGGCGACCGCCTGCGGCCGTTCGGAAGGACTGCGGCGCAGCAAGCGCATGATCCAGCCGTCGACTTCCGAGGGAATCGTCGGATCCACCGTCTGGGCGCGAGCGATGTCGGTGGATCGGATCGTGGCGACGAGGGATTCCAGATCGTCGGCGGCGTGCGTCTTGCGCCCGCCGATCATCTCGTAGAGCAGCGCGCCCAGGGAGTAGAGATCGGATCGGGAGTCGGCCTGCCGGCTCCAGACCTCGGGTCCGAGGAACCGGTATTCGGTCCAATCGAGAGGGGCGACGTCGGCGACGGCCGCCAGGCGTCCGAAGCCGAACTCCCGCAGCAGCACCTCGCCGTCGAGCGTGAGCCAGATGCTGCCCGGTACGAGCCAACCATGCCGGCTGGCAGCCGGGCCCGCCGCGATGGTCTGCAGCCCGGCGCCGACCCGCTCGGCGATGAGCAGGCCGATCCCCAACGGCATCCGCGCCTCCATCCTCCGCACCCGCTCGAGCACCTCGCGTAGGGAGTGACCCCGATGGTACTCGGTCGCGACGTAGTCGACGTCGCCGTCGCGGCCCAGGTCGACCACCGGGAGGATGTTCTCCTGAGCCCAGCCGGCGGCCTCGGAGCAGCCGTCGACGAAGGCCTGCCGGACGTCGGCACGCGACCGCAGCTCGTGCCGTATCCGTTCGACGACGACCTCGGTCCCGTCGTCGCCGGAGCGGACCGCGCGCCAGCGCTCCGTGAGATCGCCGAACTCGAGCATCTCGAGGAGCTCGTAGGGCCCCAGGACCTCGAGCGCGGTCTCTTCGTCCAGCCCGGCCGGTACCGCCTCGTCCTCGGCGGCGCCACTCTCCTGGGCCGGCGCGGCCGGCGCGGCGAGGAGCTCCTCGAGACGCCCGAGCTCGGCCCCGTCGGCTCCCTCGGCCGGACCATCCCACGCGTCCTCCGCCTCGAGGATGTCGGCGAGCACGGCCTCGATGTCGGTGCTCGGCTCCGCGCTCGTCTCCGCCGCCAAAGGCTGGCCGGACGCCGGTTCTCCCGCTGCGGCCCCCTCGCCCGCCGGATCCTCGTCAAGTGCCCGATCGATCACCCAGTCCGGCTCCTCGGCCGCGGCCGCGGCCTGCGCTCCGATCGCCAGCTCTGCGATCTCCTCCACGGCCGCGACGTCCTCCGCCGCCACCTCCGCCGGCTCCTCGACGGCCGGCACTTCAGCCGCCAGCGGCTCGTCCAGCTCCTCCGGGGCCTCCGCTTCCGCCGCCAGCGGCTCGTACGGCTCCTCCACGGCCGCTACCTCGGGCGCCAGAGGCTCGTACGGCTCCTCCACGGCCGCTACCTCGGGCGCCAGAGGCCCGTACGGCTCCACCACGGCCGCTACCTCGGGCGCCGGAGGCTCGTCCGGCTCCTCCACGGCCGCTACCTCGGGCGCCAGAGGCTCGTACGGCTCCACCACGGCCGTTACCTCGGGCGCCAGAGGCTCGTACGGCTCTTCCACGGCCGCTACCTCGGGCGCCAGCGGCTCGTACGGCTCCTCCACGGCCGCCACCCCGGGCGCCC
>JAOTWP010000025.1 GCA_029862975.1 Acidobacteriota bacterium | reverse complement strand
GACCTCGCGGATCTCGGCCCCCATCTGCGCCGCCGTCTCCCGAAAGGCGTCGCTTCTCTTCACGGTGTCCTGGATCGCGCCTATTCCCTTCGCTGTGAAGTCGATCAGGGCGATGAATCGCGGCATGTCGGCACCTCCATCGGAACGGTTGATCTGACCGGCTGGTCCCAGTGTAGCCGAGCGACCCGCGAGCCGATGGCGGAGCCCCTGCTCACCCCCTCTCTTCGCCCGAGCAGAGAGTCCGATCTCGAGGGCAGGCCGGCGACGCCTCGACCGGGTCTAGTACAGTGCCGTGGGAGGGTTGTGACCGTCATGCGACGCCTCATCGTGCTCGGCCATTGTCTTCTGACCGCCGCGGCAGGGGCGCAGACCCCGGTCGGAGATCCGTTTCCGATCAACGAGCTCACGCCTGGAGCGCAGATCGGCGCCGACGCCGCTCGGCAGCCGAACCGGTCGTTCGTCGTCGTCTGGCAGAGTGATGCCGCCGACGGCGACGGGACGGCCGTACGGGCGCGTCTCTTCTCCGCCAGGGGCAACCCGATCTCCAGCGAGTTCACCGTCAACGAGACCACGGTGGGCAACCAGTGGCGTCCGCGGGTCGCGACGGACGCGCTGGGTAACTTCGTGGTGGTCTGGATCGGCCCGGATCAGCAAGATCACGCGGTGTTCGCACGGCTCTTTGCCGCCGATGGCGCGCCTCTCGGTCGAGAGTTCCAGGTCAACTCTCAGACCCCTCTCGTGCAGCCATGGGTCGCGGTAGGTCGCAACGGGAGCGGTGACTTCCTGGTCTCGTGGGCCGCTCGGCTCTCCTCCGAGGACGTCAAGGCAGCCGCTTTCGATGCTTCGGGCGCCGTCGCACTCCCGGAGTTCGTCGTCAACACCTCGGGCAACTACCCCTCCGGCGGGGGCGTCGCCAGCGGCATGCGCTCGGACGGCGGGTTCGTCGTAGCGTGGGTGGGCGAGCACGATGCGGGTGGTCCCGGGCCCACCACGGACGTCTTCCAGAGGCGCTTCGCCGCGGACGGATCTCCCCTGAGCGGCGAGTTTCAGCTGTCGGACCCCGGGGAGGGCGGGGCCTACTACAGCATTCGCCCCGACGTCGGCGTCGACGAGAGCGACAACTTCCTCGTCGTCTGGCACACCCAGCTCAATCTCGCCTGGGGTGGGGTCTACGGCCGCCGGACGGACGCCGGTGGCGCTACCGGTCCGATCAAGGAACTGGCAATCGAAAGTGAAGACCACACGTTCTCGATGGCGCCCACCGGTGACTTCGTGGTCGTGTGGCACGACTACTACCCGTACGGCGGGGAGCCCCGCGGTGACCGCTTCGATCCGTTGGGCAACCACGTCGCGACGTTCGCGGTCCCGGACACCGAAGACTTCTCCACGCTGGTTCACTCGAGCGACAATCCCTCCGATTTCGTCCTCGTCCGCCTCGTCGGGCCGGACTGGGATCTCGTCGGCCAGCGGTTCGGCGACGTCGTGTTCGCCGACGGCTTCGAGTCCGGCGACACCTCGGCCTGGTCGGGCTCCACGGGGGAGCTCGCCGTCAGCCTGACGGTCGCCAGCCCGCTCGGCTCGGACACGGCAGGATCCAGCGTGCCGGCTCCTCACCCGTCCGGCCCCTTTTGCCCCTGGAGGCGAGAGGCTCCATGGTAGGCGCGCTTGGCGCGGTCCGTCTCGACGCACGCGGCGGCCACGTTGCTGCGCGCGCACCCGGCACGGCCGGCGCGACGCCGCGCGGCCCGATTGCCGGCGACCTCGTCGAGGAGAGCGGGTAGCCCGAGGGGCCTCCACATCGGCGCCCGATTCTGCGAAGATGCGGCACCCGCCGGCCTGCCGGCGCGGCCCGACCGATCTCCGACGCCCGCGGGCGCTCCCGACGAGGACAGAACCCATGGAAAAGCACAAGGCCCGTCTCGTGAGCGGCGGCCACCGAGGAGCCGAGGCCGAGTTCGGCCGTGCCGCCGCGCTCTGGAACATTCCCGAGACCACGTTCACCTTCGAGGGCCACGTGATGGAGCACTCGGGCGAAGTCGAGACGTTGAGCGAGGCGGACCTAGCCCGCGGCGACGTCAGCATGGACTTCGTCTTTGCCAACCTCCGCCGCGAGTTCCACCGCGGCAAGGGGATCCGGCGGGTCATCCAGTCGATGTTCCACGTCGTGACGCGGGGCGACGAGCTCTTCGCGGTCGGCTGGATCCTCCCCGACGACCACGTCAAGGGGGGCACCGGCTGGGGGGTCGAGCTGGCCAAGTTCTTCCACCGCAAGGTGAGCGTCTTCGACCAGGACAAGAGGCGGTGGTACACCTGGATCGGCGGCAGCTGGCAGGAGAGCGACCCGGTCATCCCCAACGGTCCCTTCGCCGCCACCGGCACGCGCAACCTCACGGACGACGGCCGGACGGCGATCCACGAGCTCTTCGAGCGCTCCTTCGGTCCCGCCGCGGCGTCGCCGCGACGGTCATGAGCCCCGCCCCGAGCCGCTTCCCGATCGCCGCCGCCTGCCTCGCCACCGCCTGCCTCGCCACCGGGTTGGGCGCCGCGGCCGCGGGCGGGCAGCAGTTCGTCGACGAGACGGCGACGCGGTTTCCGACCCCGGCCGCCACCGACTACAGCAACCAGGCGACGGTCGGGGACCTCGACGGTGACGGCGATCTCGATCTCGTCTTCGCCAACGGCGGCAACTTCGCAAGCCCCGGGAGCCCGCAGGTCCAGAGGGTCTACGTCAACGACGGCACGGGCGTCTTCACGGACGAGTCGGCGGCGCGCCTCGGCTTCTCGGCCCTTGCGCGCGGCGCCGAGCTCGGAGACGTCGACGGCGACGGCGACCTCGATCTCGTCTTCGCCCAGGACTTCGACCGCCAGCCGGCTCTCTTCGTCAACGACGGCAACGGGTTCTTCACCGACGTCACCGCAGAGCAGCTGCCGGCGCTTCCGCTCTCGAGCTCGCGCGCGCAGTTCGGCGACATCGACAACGACGGCGACCTCGATCTCTATCTCACGAACGGCGTCGGCAGCCGCTTCGGCTGCGGCCAGTACCAGGTCTGGGTCAACGACGGGCTGGGCACGTTCGTGGACGAGACCGCCGCGCGGCATCCGATCGAGAACGTCTGCGAAAACATGGACTGCATCTTCGGCGACGTCGACAACGACTTCGATCTCGACGTGCGTACCGGCAGCACCGGGGCCGCCAACAGCCGGCTCTACGTCAACGACGGAGCCGGCGTCTTCGCCCTGTCGACGAGCATCCCGGCGGATAACAACGCCTATTCCTACGATTTCGGCGACATCGACGGCGACGGCGACCTGGATCTGCTGGGCGCCAACGCCAACCCCTCCTCGCTGGGCGAGCTCCTGCTGCTCAACGACGGCACCGGGAGCTTCACCGACGTCAGCAACCGGCTCGACCCGAACCCGTCGGAGGACGACAACGACTCCAAGTTCTTCGACTACGACGACGACGGCGACCTCGACCTCGTCATCG
This sequence comes from Acidobacteriota bacterium, assembly GCA_029862975.1. Lineage (GTDB taxonomy): Bacteria > Acidobacteriota > Thermoanaerobaculia > Multivoradales > JAHEKO01 > CALZKB01. The sequence goes on along the minus strand of JAOTWP010000025.1, from coordinate 33,827 downwards.
CGCGGCTCGGCGGCACGAGCGAGAAGGTCTACGAGAACGATGGTGACGGCAACTTCGTGCTGGTGCCCGGCGTCATCCAGGCGGTGTCGGACTCCTCGCTCGACCTCGTCGTCGCCGACTTCGACGGCGATGGTCGCCTCGACGTCGTCACCGCCCAGGGAGAGTCGGGCAGCTTCGTCAACCGGATCTACGTCAACGGCGGCCCCGCGGACGACCGCGCGCCGCGCATCGTCGCCACCGAGGTGCCGGCCGACCCGCAGCCCGGGGAGCCCTTCTACGTCGTGCGCGCGCTCGTGCTCGACGACATGACGTCCGACCGCAACTTCTTCGACCGCGGGGTGACGCTCCACTACAGCGTCGACGGCGGGGCCGAGCTCGAGGCCGCGATGAGGTACAGCGGCGGCCAGGTCTACCGCGGCCTCGTGCCGGGCCAGGAAAGCGGCGCGCTCGTCGAGTACTTCGTCACGGCCCGCGACTGGGCGGACAACCTCGGGACGGGCGCCGCGCAATCGTTCCACGTGGGCGGGATCTTCGCCGACGGCTTCGAGAGCGGCGACACCTCGGCCTGGAGCCTCACGGTGCCGTAGACTGTCCTGGGGACCACCCGTTCGGGTGTTGCACGGCCGGCGCGCCGTCCAGTCCACTGGAGCGAGGCACGAGCGGCTGACAGGGGTGGGTGTACGTCCCGACACCGTACGTTCCGGAAGGATGCCATGCAGCAGACCGTTCCGCAGTCCGCCCAGACGACCCGCGCCGCCGGCGACCCGCTGCCGCTCGAAGGGCGCGGCTATCGCCCCGAGAGCATCGCGACCATCCGCGCCGAACGGCTGCTGCCGGACGGCCTGGTGAGCCGGCTCGAGCGGCTCTACCCACAGCACGCTCGGTTGCGGCCCACGTCGCCACCGCTGTTTGCCGGCCAGGAGACCTACTCCGGCCTCGAGGGGTTCCGCGAGGTCTGCGCGATCCTGCGCGAGCACGGCGTCGAGATCGGCTTCCAGGAGGAGCGCGAGCTCTTCATCGACGTCTATCGCTTCCTCGCTACCCGACACACGCTCAACAGCATCGACTGGGAGGAGTTCACGGCCGACTCGATCTTCCAGATGGTCTTCCCGCAGCCGGGGATGATCCGTCGCCAGGTCGTGGAGGCCTACTGTCGGGCAGACAGCCGCGAAGAGCGCGAGCGGATCGCCGCCGACTACATGCACGAGACGAATCCGCACGACTGCCACCAGCTGCTGAACAAGCCCTGGTTCACCAGCGAGACGGGCGAAGTGGAGGTGCTGCACGGCAGCCAGCACAAGTACCCGCAGTGCCAGCTCATATTCGACCGCCAGACCCAGCACTGCTTCTCGTTCTGCACCTACTGCTTCCGGCACGCCCAGGTGCGCGGCGACGAGGACATGTTCGTGCAGGAGGACGTCGACCAGGTGCACGACTACCTGCGGGCCCACGAGGAGGTCAACGACCTGCTGATCACCGGGGGCGACGCCGGGTATCTCACAGCCGAGCGCTTTGCGCGCTACGTCGCGCCGCTGCTCGAGGACCCCACCCTGATCCACGTCAAGACGGTGCGGCTGGGCAGCCGGGCGCTCACCTACCAGCCCGAGATCGTGCTCTCCCCCAAGTACGAGGGCATGCTCGAGCTCTTTGAGCGGCTCTATGACCACGGCATCCAGGTGGCCTGGATGGCTCACTTCTCGACGCCGCGCGAGGTGCTCAATCCGCTGACGATCGCCGCGATCCGCCGGCTGCAGGCGCGCCACGCCGTGCTGCGCAGCCAGAGCCCGATGATGAAGCACATCAGCCTCTTCGCCGACGAGACGGGCGCCATCGACGTCGCCCGCTCGGCGAAGAACTGGATCGATCTCGCCAATATTCTCGGTATGCTCAACGTCGGTTTCCACTCGATCTACTGCGCGCGGCCGACGGGCGAGCACCACTACTTCACCGCGCCCCTGGCGGACATTCACAAGGTGTACGACACGATCTATCGCTCCCTGCCCTCGATCAACCGGCCGTCGCGCCACATCTCGATGACTACCTCGGCCGGCAAGATCTCGATCCTGGGCACGGCCGAGGTGCACGGGGAAACCCTCTTCGCGCTCAAGTTCTCCGAGGGCCGCGACATGAGGTGGCTCGACAAGGTGTTCCTGGCGAAGTACGACGAGGAGGCCAACAACGTCGCTCTCCTCGAGCCCTACGACACGGAGGCGTTCTTCTTCGAGGCCGAGCTCGCGGCGATCGAGGAGGAGCTGGAGGCGCGGCTGGTCGAGCTCACGGCCCGCTGATCGCGCTGGATCGCCACTCGGGAGGACGGATGATCGACAAGACGGTCGGCTCCCCGGCGGAAGCGGTGGCGTGCATCGGCGACGGCGCGGTGGTGATGATCGGCGGCTTCGGCGAGGCCGGCAGCCCCATCGAGCTGATCCACGCCCTGATCGACCGGGGAGCTCGCGACCTGACCGCGATCAACAACAACACCGGCAACGGCGAGGTCGGGCTGGCGGCGCTGATCGGCAACGGGCAGGTGCGCAAGATGATCTGCTCCTACCCGCGCTCGAGCCACTCGAAGCTCTTTCCCGAGCTCTATCGGGCCGGACGGATCGAGCTCGAGCTGGTGCCCCAGGGCACGCTCGCCGAGCGCATCCGCGCCGCCGGCGCGGGCATCCCGGCCTTTTACACGCCGGCTGCCGTCGGCACGCCGCTCGCCGAGGGCAAAGAGGTGCGCGAGCTCGACGGCCGGCCCTATCTGCTCGAGCGCTGGCTCAAGGCGGACTTCGCGCTGGTGCGCTGCGAGGTCGCCGATCGCCTGGGCAATCTCGTGTACAACAAGACGGCGAGGAACTTCGGGCCGATCATGTGTATGGCGGCCGAGACCACGATCGTCCAGGCGCGCCGGGTCGTCGAGCCGGGGGCGATCGACCCGGAGCACGTCGTCACGCCCGGCATCTTCGTCGATCGCGTGGTTGAGGTCCCCGAGCCGCTCCACGAATCGGAGCTGATCGCCGCGGGGGCGCGCTACCCGTGAGCCGCGAGAAGAAGGGCTGGAGCCGCGAGGGAATCGCCGCGCGGGCGGCGCTCGACATCCCGGACGGCGCGTACGTCAACCTGGGCATCGGCATCCCGGAGCTGGTGGCGCGCTACGTCCCCGAGGGGCGGGTGTTCATCTACCACACGGAGAACGGACTTCTCGGCATGGGACCGCCGCCGCCGCCGGGCCGCGAGGACCCGGAGCTCATCAACGCCGGCAAGAGGCCGGTGACTGCGCTGCCCGGCGCCTCCTTCTTTCACCACGCGGACAGCTTCGCCATGATCCGCGGCGGCCACATCGACGTCTGCGTCCTCGGGGCCATGCAGGTGTCTGCGGCCGGCGATCTCGCGAACTGGTCGACCGGAGCGCCCGACGCGATTCCCGCGGTCGGCGGCGCGATGGACCTGGTCGCGGGCGTGGGTGCGATCTTCGTTCTGACCAGCCACGTCACCAAGGACGCCGAGCCCAAGATCATCGCGGAGTGCAGCTACCCGCTCACCGGCCGCGGCGTGGTCTCGTCGATCTACACCGACCTCGCGGTGATCGACGTGACGCTCGACGGCCTCGAGCTGCGGGAGCTCGCGCCGGGCGTCGAGCTGGAAGAGGTGATCGAAAAGACCGCCGCCCCGCTGCGAGCAGCGCGCGAAGGGGGACGTCGATGAGCGAGCGCAGCGCCGAGCTCTTCCGGCAGGCGCAGGAGGTCCTGGCCGGCGGCGTCAGCCGCAACACGCTGCTGCGCCGCCCCTACCCGCTCTACGTGAGCGAAGGACGTGGCTGCCGGGTCGTCGACGTCGACGGCGTCGAGCGCCTCGATTTCGCCAACAACATGGCGGCGCTGATCCACGGACATGCCCATCCGGCGATCGTGGCGGCGGTGAGCGAGCAGGTGAGGCGGGGCACGGCGTTCACCCTGGCGACGGAGATCGAGATCCAATACGCGCGCCACCTGTGCGGACGCTCGCCGTCGTCGTTCCACAAGATGCGCTTCGTCAACTCCGGCACCGAGGCCGTCATGGCCGCGCTCAAGGCGGCGCGAGCGTTCACCGGCCGCAGTCGGATAGCCAAGGTCGAGGGTAGCTACCACGGCGGCTACGACTACGCCGAGGTCAGCCAGGCGCCGCCGCCCCACCTGTGGGGCCCTCCCGGCCGACCGTCCTCGGTGGCGCTGGCCGCGGGCACGCCGCCCGCGGTGCCGCAGGACGTCGTGGTCCTGCCGTTCAACGACCTCGGGGCCGCGGTCGACGTCTTGGACGAGCACCGCGACGAGATCGGCTGCGTGCTGCTCGACCCGATGCCCCACCGCCTCGGGCTGGTGCCCGCCGAGCGTTCGTTCGTCGAGGCGCTGCGCGACTGGACGGCGAGCCACGGCGTCCTGCTGGTCTTCGACGAGGTCATAACGCTCCGCATCGAGGTGGGCGGCATGCAGGAGCGCTACGGGGTGACGCCGGACCTGACCGCCATGGGCAAGATCATCGGCGGCGGACTGCCCGTGGGCGCGGTGGCCGGGCGGGACGAGGTGATGTCGGTGTTCTCGTCGCAAAGCGGCGCGCCGCCGCGGCTGCCGCATTCGGGGACCTTCTCGGCCAACCCGCTGACGCTGGCCGCGGGCCAGGCGGCGATGCGGCTCTTCGACGCCGAGGCGGTGGCGCGGCTGAACCGCCTCGGTCGTCTCGCGCGCGCGCGCCTCGAGGAAGCGATCGCCGCGTCCGGCGTGCCGGCCAGCGTCACCGGCGCCGGCTCGCTCTTCCGCATCCACCTGCGCGCCGTCGCGCCACGCGACTACCGGTCCTCGGTACTCACCGCGACGGAGTCGAAGGCCCTCGAGCTCTTCGTCAACGGCCTTTACGACGAAGGGATCGTGCTCATCCACACCGGCACCGGAACCCTCTCGACCCCCATGGGCGAGGCCGAGATCGACCGCCTCGCCGACGCCGTCCTCGCGAGCCTGCGCCGGGTGAGGGAGCGCGTGCCGGCGTAGGCTAGCCCCACAGGCGGCGGGCATCGCGCGCGAGCCTCGAGTGGCTCTTCACCGACCGGGCCGGCGACGCGGCCTGGCCGAGAGCGCTGCCGTAGAGTCACCCCCGGCGAGAGCCGGCGCGACGCATGGTCGGACGCCGTTACCCTCCGCCGGACGGATCCACCATGTGCTGCACGCTCTGGCCGGAGACGACCTTGACCTCGATCGTGCGACGCTCGCCGCGGATCTCCTGGACGGTAACTCGGTAGTCGCCCGGCAGGAGGATGAAGGTCTTGGGGTTCGAGCTCGCGCTCGTGTAGGTGCGCCCTTGGGCCGCGGCCTCGCCGGTGGCGATGCTGACGATGCCGAGGGTGGCATCCACCAGCTCGCCGCCGCGGGCCGCGCCGATCTCGAGCGTGCCGGACTGCCAGTCGTGATCCACCGCGGCGCTGCCGCCGGGCTGGATGGTGACCTCGCCCAGCGACGCCGACGGCCGGCCGGAGATCTCGACCGAGTGGACCGCGACCTCGTAGGTGCCGCTCGTCAGGCGAACCGTTGACGCGGCGTCCTGGAGCTCGCCGTCGGCGACGGCGCGAACGGACAGCCGGCCGGCCGGCACGGCCGGCGCCAGCGCCACGGCCCGGTCGAGGGCGCCCGCCAGCTCGGCGGCGTTCTCGGCGCTCAGGAAGAGGCCGTCGCCGGCCTGCGCGGCGCATTCGAGCTGCGACACGTCCTCGCCGGCGACGTCGAAGCCGATGACGTGGAGCCGGAAGTCGATGCCGCGCTCCTTGGCGGCGCGCACGGCGGCGCAGGGGTCGCCGCCGCAGGTCTCGAGGCCGTCGCAAACGAGGATGACGGTGGCTCCGCCCGGCCGTGCGGCGAGCGAGTCGAAGGCGGTCTCGACCGATCTCGTGATCGGCGTCTTGCCCTTCGGCTCGAGGCCGCTCACCGTCGACTTGACGGCCGCCTTGTCGAGCGGCCCCATCGTCACCACGGTCTCGATGTCGTCGCAGTCGCCCTCGCGCCGGTGGCCGTAGGCGATGACCCCGACCTCCGCGCCGTCGTCGAGTCCGTCGACCAGCCCGGCGAGCACCCGCCGCGCGATGACGATCTTGTTCTCGCCCTCGATCTGCCCCCACATCGAGCCCGAGGCATCGAGGATCAGGAGCAGCGGCGCCGGCGCCGCCGCCGCGAGCTCCGCGGCGCGCGGGCCGGCGGCGGCGAGCGCGAGCGCGAAGGACATGAGAACGAGAAACGATCGCTGGTGGAGCATCTGCTGCCCTCCTCGGCCGGGGAGATCTCGAGACCTGCTGGTGGCGGAACGGCGGGGATTCTAGCATCGGACAATCGCCCGATCGTCGACGCCCGGCGGCGGAAGCGGGTATCCTGTCACCGGATTCCGAGAGGGTGCGGTGGACCAGCAGCTCGAGAAGGTGAGGGGACAGCTCGGCGTCCTCGACGTGTCGCTCTTCGACGTCGGCGGCGCGACGGTGACGCTGGTCGCGTTGCTGACCTTCGCGCTCATCGTGGCCTTGACCTTCGTCGTCGCCGGCTGGGTGCGCCGCGGGGTCGCCCGGGCCTTCGCGGCGAGGGGGCAGAGCGACGAGGGCACCGCCGCCGTGGCCTCGCGCCTGGCGCGCTACCTGGTGCTCCTGATCGGCCTCGGGATCGCGACCCACAACGTGGGAATCGATCTCACGGCGCTCTTCGCCGCCGGGGCGGTCTTCGCGGTCGCCATCGGCTTCGCCATGCAGAACATCTCGCAGAACTTCGTCTCCGGGGTGATCCTCCTGCTCGAGCGGGTCATCAAGCCGGGCGACGTCCTCGAGGTCGAAGGCAGCATGGTGCAGGTGCGCGACATGGGGATTCGCGCCACGGTCGCCCGCACTCTCGACGAGGAGGACATCATCATCCCGAACTCGCTCCTGGTCTCGACGACGGTGAAGAACTTCACGTTCGAGGACTCGCTCTACCGGCTGCGGGCCGTGGTCGGAGTCGTCTACGGCGCCGACCTCCGGCTCGTACGGCAGGTCCTCGAGGGCGCGGCGAAGGACCTGGCGTGGCGCGAGGCGGAGCCGGCGCCGCGGGTGCTGCTCAAGGAGTTCGGCGACTCGGCCGTCGTCTTCGAGACCTCCGTCTGGATCTGCGATCCGTGGCGGATGCAGTCCTACCGCAACGAGCTGCACGAGGCCGTCTGGTGGGCGCTCAAGGAGGCCGGAGTGACGATCGCCTTCCCGCAGCTCGATCTCCACCTCGACCCGCCGGTGGTCGCGGCGCTGGGCGCGGGCGCGAGGCCCGGCGAGGACTGACCCCGCCGCGGCCGGCCCTTACGCCCTTGACTTCCCAGGGGGCAGCCAACACAATACATAAAATCAGATCGACCGCCGAGGCCGGTCGAGGAAGACGAGCCATGAGACAGGTCACCGCCACGGAGCTGGCCCGCAACCTGCGGGAGGTGCTGGACCGGGTCGAGTTCCAGAGAGAGGAGCATCTGGTGTGGCGCAATCAGCACCAGATCGCCCGCATCGTTCCCGGCCCGGCACATCAGACGGCGGAGGAGGCCATGGGCGATCTGTACCGGGTGCTTTCCGAGGACGCCGGCGCCGACTGGGTTCGGGACTCTCGCGACCGGGAAGGGTTGCGGTTGGACGAGCTGCGAAATCCGTGGGATTCCTGATCGACACGTCGATCTGGGTCGACGTGGAACGTGGGCGGCTGACGCCGGCGGAGGTGGCAGCGGTAACCGGCTCCGAGCCGGTTTTCCTCTCTCCCGTGACCATCGCCGAGCTCGAGTTCGGTGCTCAACGAGCCGCTGCCCCGGGCCTCAAACAGAAGCGGCTCGTAGGTCTCGGCCGACTGCGGCGGAGCCCCGTCCTCCTCATCGACGACACGACGGGAGAGATCTTCGGCCGATTGGCGGCGGAGCTGGCGGCGATGGGTCGCGGGCATGAGTTCCGTGTCCATGATCTGTGGATGGCCAGTCAAGCGGTCCAGCACGGACTGTCCTTGCTGACTCGGAATCGGAAGGACTTCGAGGACATCCCGGGTCTCGACCTGGTGCTCCTCGCCGGCAGCGGTCTCTGAGGCGGAAGAGGCGCCGCCCGGCCCCGGAAGGGCATCGCCTCGGCGGCGGCCCGGAGCGCCGCCGCCACGTCGCCGCCGCCGGCCCTCTGGAATGGCGCGACGGGTGTATGCGAACATCGCGGGCCGTGGGACCAGATCCATCGCAGAACGCACCGGGCCTCATCGGCGACGCCGACCCCCCGTCGACGCTCGCCGCCGAGGGCGGCTCGGCCGAGAGCGAGGCGCGGGCGCTCCGGCTCCAGCACCGCCAGCGGGTGGAGACGCTCGGCCGGATGGCCGGCGGGATCGCCCACCACTTCAACAACATCCTGCTGACGATCGTCGGCTACACGGAGCTCGCCAAGAGCGGCCTGGAGGGCGACTCGAGCGCGGCGGAGCACCTGGACCAGGTGCTCGAGGCGGCCCGCCGGGCCGCCGTCCTGGTCTCGGGCCTCTCGTCGTTCGGCCGCGACCGGGCGCCGGAGAGCGCGCCGTTCGACCTGCGGCAGGCCGTGGCGGAGGCCGGCGCTTTCCTGCGCGCCTCCCTGCCGGCGTCGACGCGGCTCGAGCTCGACCTCGGCGAGTCGGCCGTCGCCGTTCGCGGCGACGCCAACCAGCTCTACCAGCTGGTCGTCGGCCTCGGTCTGGACGCCGCCCATGCCGTCCCGCGCGGCGGCAGCGTGCGCATCGAGCTGCGCGGCTCCGGAGCGCACGACGGGGTCCCGGCGGGCCACGCCAGGCTGGCGGTCGCCCACGACGGCGGGGACGCGGCCGAGGAGATCCGCGAAGGCGGCTACGACCGCTACGACCCTCCTGCGGAGCCCGACCTCCAGGCTCTGGCGCGCGCGTTCGCCGAAGGCGTGGCCGGGGCGCACGGCGGGACGATCGAGCGCCGGGCGGACGCGGCGGCGGGCGCCCGCTGCACCCTCTTCCTTCCCGAGTACCCGGGGCCGGCGGTGTCGCACGGCGAGCCGCCCCGGGCCTGATTCTTGACGCCGCGGCGCGTACGTGGGAGCATGAAGGGGCTAGAAGTAAACCGATTTAGTGGATGCTCCGCGCTCCCCCCGGCCGCGGACGTCAGCGAGTGAGGCACGAGACCGATGCGAATAGGATTGATGGGAATCGGCAGGATCGGCAGGAACCTCTTCCGGATCCTCTACAAGAACCGCGACATCGAGATCGTCGCCATCGACGAGATCGCGGACCACGCGACGATCGAGTACCTGATCCGCTTCGACACCATCCTCGGCCCGTTCCCCGACGAGCTCAGCATCCGCGACGGCCATCTCTATGTCGCCGGCCGCCGGATCCCGATGACCTCCTTCGGCGCGCCGAGCAACGCCCCCTGGGCCGACCTGGGCGTCGACCTGGTCGTCGAGGCGGCGGGCCGGGAGCGCACCCGCGAGGAGCTCGAGCAGCATCTGGAGCGCGGCGCGAGGCGGGTGATCCTCTGCGCGCCGCCCAAGGACCCGCCCGATCTCACCGTGGTGATGGGCGTCAACGACGACCAGCTCGGTCCCCAGCACCGGATCATCTCCAACGCCTCCTGCACGGCGCACTGCGCGGCGCCGATCGTCAAGATCCTGAGCGACGCGTTCGGGATCGAGCGCGCTTTCCTGAGCACCGTCCACGCCTACACCAACCAGCAGCGGCTGGCGGACGTGCCCTCCGAAGACCCGCGGCGCGGCCGCGCCGCCGCCGAGAACATCATTCCCCAGGCGACGAACGCGGCGCACGTCGTCGAGGAGCTTCTCCCCGAGCTCGCCGGACGGATCTCCGGCGGCGCCATCAACGTGCCCGTGGCCAACGGCTCGGTGGTCGATCTGGTCTGCTGGCACGAGCAGCCGGTGACGCAGTTCGCCGTCAACGAGGTGGTGCGCACGGCCGCGTCGAGCGACTGGCAGGGCATCCTCCACTACGAGGACGATCCCATCGTCTCGAGCGACATCGTGCGCAGCAGCTACTCGAGCACCTTCGACTCCCAGGCGACGATGATCCTGGGCGACCGCGTGTCGAAGACCCTTTCCTGGTACGACAACGGCTGGGGCTACGCGCACCGGGTGGTCGATCTGATCCGCCGGTTCATCGCCATCGAAGAGCGGGAGGCCGCGTGATGGGCGCGCGGGTCGGGATCAACGGGTTCGGCCGCATCGGGCGCAGCGTCTTCCGGATTCTCAGCGACCGGGAGGACCTCGAGGTCGTCGCGGTCAACGACCTCTTCGACAACGAGCAGCTCGCGTACCTGCTGCGCTACGACACGGTGATGGGGCGCTTCGACAAGGAAGTGAGGATCGACGGCGACGTCATGCACGTCGGCGGCGACCGGGTCGCCATGACCGACGAGCGCGACCCCGCGCGCCTGCCGTGGAAGGAGCTCGGGGTCGACGTCGTCGTCGAGTCGACGGGCGTCTTCCGGACCCGGGAGCCGCTCGAGAAGCACCTGGCGGCCGGCGCCCGGCGGGTCGTCCTCACGGTGCCGCCGAAAGACGAGGTGGACTTCATGGCCGTCCTGGGGGTCAACGACCACGAGCTCGAGCCCGCCCACCGGATCGTCTCCAACGCCTCCTGCACCACCAACTGCCTGGCGCCGCTCGCCAAGATCCTCGACGACGCCTTCGGCATCCAGGAGGGGTTCCTGACCACGGTGCACGCCTACACCAACGATCAGCGCCTGGCGGACGTGCCGCACAAGTCGATCCGGCGCAGCCGGGCGGCGGCCGACAACATCATCCCGACGTCGACCGGCGCGGCCCGCGCCGTGGGCAAGGTCCTGCCGCGGCTCGCCGGGCGGCTCGACGGGATGGCCATGCGGGTGCCCGTCCCCGACGGCTCGATCGTCGACTTCGTCTGCCGGCTCGAGAAGAAGCCGACGGCCGCGGAGATCAACGACGCGGTGCGGCGAGCCGCGGAGGGGCCCATGCAGGCGGTCGTCGAGTACTCGCAGGATCCCCTGGTGTCGAGCGACATCATCGGCAATCCCCACTCCTCGATCTTCGATTCCCTCTCGACGGCGTCGCGCGGCGACGGCTTCGCGCGGGTCGTCTCGTGGTACGACAACGAGTGGGGCTACTCGAACCGGGTCGTCGACCTGATCGGTCGGCTGGCCGCCTTCGGCGCTTAGCAGGGCGATGGCGGAGGTCGGCAAGACCCGCGGCGTCATCGGCATCTTGACCGGTGGCGGCGACGTGCCGGGGCTCAACCCGGCCATCCGGGCGGTGACCATCGAGGCCCTGGCCGAGGGCTACCGGGTGCTCGGCATCCGCCGCGGCTGGGCCGGCCTCGTCGAGCTGGTGCGGGACCCGGAGGCCGACAACTCGGACTGCCTGCAGGTGCTTACCGAAGAGGCCGTGAACCGGGCGGGTCGCACCGGCGGCACCTTTCTGCACTCGTCGCGCACCCACCCCGGCAAGGTGCGGCGGGCCGAGGTCCCCGCCCACCTCGAGGATCGCTACCGCGAGGAGACGAACGACCTGACCGCCGAGGTGCTCGCCAACCTCGACTTCCTGGGCATCGACTACCTGATTCCGATCGGCGGCGACGACACCTTGAGCTACGGCGTGCGGCTCCACCGGGAGGGGGTGAAGGTGGTCGCCATTCCCAAGACGATGGACAACGACGTCCCGGGCACCGACTACTGCATCGGGTTTTCCACCTGCGTCACCCGGACCATCGAGATGACGAACCGGCTGCGCACGTCGGCGGGCTCGCACGAGCGCTTCCTCGTGCTCGAGGTGTTCGGCCGCTACGCGGGCTTCACGGCCATGCTGCCCACCATGGCGGGAGCCGCCAACCGCTGCGTCATCCCCGAGCACGTCTTCACGCTCGAGCGGCTCGCCGAGCTGCTCGTCGCGGATCGCTGGCGCAATCCCAGCCGCTACTCGGTGCTGCTCGTCTCCGAGGGCGCCAGGTTCGAGGGCGGCGAGATGGTCTTCGCGGACGAGGCGCGAGACGCCTACGGCCACGCCAAGCTGGGGGGCATCGGCGAGCAGGTCTCGGAGCGGCTGAAGGCTCTGGCTCCGGCCTACAACAAGGGCAAGAAGATCGACACCGTGACCCAGAAGCTCGGGTACCTGGTGCGCTCGGGCGACCCGGACGCGCTCGATTCGATCGTGCCCATGGCCTACGGCAACCTCGCCCTCGATCTCCTGATGGACGGCAAGTACGGCCGGCTGGTGGTGCTGCGCAACGGGCGCTACGACAACATGCCCATCGACGTCGTGACCTCGACCAAGAAGGTGGTGGACGTCGCGAAGCACTACAACGTCGACCGGCTGCGCCCCCACTACCGCAGCTTCGAGAAGCGCCCCCTGTTCCTCATGACCAGCGAGGGCTGAAGCGGCGGCCGGCGCCGGAGCCCGGGCTTTCCTTCCCGGTCGGCGAGCTCGAGCGCAACGTCCTGTCGAGCCTCGCTGGCCGGCGGGGGTCCAGGGCCCGAGGGGAAACGGGAAGCCCCCGCCCCGGCCTCGCTGGTGAGCGGGAGGGGCGGGGGCGCCGTGGCCTCGAGCCGTGAGCTCAAGCCTTGGTGAAGGCGATGTGATCGTGCTGGTTGACGGGAATCGAGTCGCCGGTGGTGAGCAGCACCTGAACGCTCAGGTGCACCACGTAGGCACAGGGCGCCAGGTCGGCCACCACGAAGTTCGGGTTGGCGACCCCGAAGCGCTCTCCGGGCACGGCCGCCGGCTCGGTGAAGCTGTAGGGTCCACCGGGCCCGGTCATCCACACCGTGACATTCCCCAGGGTCGGGTGTGCGGCGGTGAAGACCACATCCAGGTCGTTGCCGATCTGGGAGCAGCCGTTGACCTGCAACTGCTGGATGTCGACCATGTTGACGGTCAGCTCGTTGTTCGCTACGTCGGGCATCCAGGAAGGGTGCCGCACGTAGCCGTCATAGCGCGTGTTGTTGATCGCGATGTGCTGGCAGGTGCCCGCCGGAATGCCTGGCCCGATCGTGCCGACCTCTCGCACCCGCATGCGAATGGAGAAGTGGCGGTTCTGGACCAGCGGCACGCCCGTCGACGTGGAGCTGTTGCCCGCGACCAGGCCCGCGAGATTCACCCCGGCGTCGGGTGCGAGGCTCGTCGAGATCAAGTTGATCATGTTCCCGTTGGGCTGGAAGTACCCCTGAGGCGCGAACACGTCGCTCTCCTGGGGCACCCGAATCCAGCCACCGACCACGGCGGCTTCCTTTTCACCCGGGTCGCCGTTGACCGTGTAGGCCTGGGCCTTGATCGGGTTCGGGTCGCCGGGGAAGGCCGGAGCGTAGTGCAGGAGGTCGCCGATGCGGGTGCGGGCGACCTGCGCCAGTCCGACGGTGGCCCAGGCGGTGATCGGCGTCCCGTCGGCCTGGATCTCCCGGGTGTCGAACTGATACTCCATCGGGTTGCCGTTGAGCTTCTTGGGCAGCACGCCGTTGAGCCGATTGTTCGAGTAGAAGGCCCGTCCGCTGCCGGTGGTCAAGCCGGTGCCGGCCGGGGCGCTGTCGATCTGCGTGGCGTAGTCGTAGCCTCCGACCCGCAGGAAGACCGGCGGCGGCTCGTCCTGCGGCTGATCGGGCATCTCCTCGATGCAGAGCTCGACGCAGAAGCAGGGACCGACGTTCTCGCGGTCGGCGTCGCGCCCTCGCGAGGGCGGTTCGATGAGGAGCGGCACGCCGCTGGCGGTCTCGACCCGAAAGTAGAGGTCGGGGCCGCCGAAGAGCTCGACGTCGAGGAACGTGCCGGGCTCGAAATCGGCCTTCGTGTAGTCGATGCGAAAGTGGCCGCTGCCGTCGGTCATGGCCTCGCCGAGGGCGTCGTCCTGGAGCCAGTCGCGATCGAAGGCCTTGACTCGCACGCCGCCCAGCGGAGCGCCGGTGTCGCAGATCTCGACCTTGCCGCAGATCACCCAGGCGCCGAGCAGGCCGCGGATGAAGCACCAGAGGCGGTGGGGAAGGCAGTAGTCCCAACCCCAGACCAGGCCCTTCTCGGTCTGGCGCCACTGGGGCTGCAACGTCGTGAGCGTGAACTGCAGCGGCTTGGCCGCCGGCTCTTCCTGGCCGGGCGCACGCTCGAAGACCAGGTCGACCTCGAAAGCGCCGCCGTCGTAGTCGTCGCGATCGAGCTCGAAGCAGTACGCTCCGTTCTGGTCCGTCCTGGCCTCGGCCAGGAGCGACGACTGCTTCTTCTTCACCTCCGCCGGCTTGAGCTGGCCGAAGGTCTGCTTGGTCTGCGCCGTGGCCAGTCGCGTGGCGTCCTGGTCCTCGCGCAGTCGGTAGAGGCGGACCGTGACGTCCGCCAGATCCTCGGGGCAGTCCCGGCAGATGCGTCCACAAAGCCGCCCTCTGAAAAGGTACATGATGTCTCCTTCAATTCGTTAGCTGCGGCGGGGTGCAGGGCCGGAGAGGCACCTTCGCCGCGGTCGTTGGCCCACTCTCCACAGGCGCAAGGAGCGACCCCTTGTTACGGCCGGCCCGACGGGGCGCCGGCCGAACCCACCCGCGCGCCGTGCTTCAGTCCGTCAGCAGGGCTCGCCGGGCGAAGTCGCGCCAGCCGTCGCCGGCCAGCTCGCGGGCCAGGCCGGCCACCGGCATGCCGCCGTCCTGGAGGACGGTGCCCAGCTCGGGGCTCATGGCGGTCGAGAGAGCCCGCGACTCGTCGTCCATCCAGGCCCGTGCGAGGTTTCCGGGGAGGAGGTTCTTCAGGACCCCGGGGGCCGAAGGCACTCGGACCTTGAGCAGCCAGCCGCCCGTGTAGGGATCGCCGCGTCCGGACCCGAAGATGTCGGCGGCGTCGGCGTTGACCTCGGCCACCTCGCCCGAGACGGGGGCCAGAATCGGCAGCTCGTCGCCATTGAGCCGCACCTTCCAGCCGTTCTCTCCGGCCGTGATCCGGCTGCCCGGCGCGGGCAGGTCGAGGCCGTCCACCGGGCCGAGCAGGACGTGGGCGAAGTCGTCCATGCCGACGCGGACGAGGTCAGGCGTTTCTTCCCGGGCCCAGGTGTGGCCGCGGTGGAAGTGGAAGCCGTCGGGGACGGCGAACCACGGGCGGTCCTGAGCCCGGGCCACGGCGCGGGCGGGCTGCGGCGCGGGGCCGCGCGATCCCGTCAGGAAGCGCCAGAAGGGCACGAGAAGAACGAGGTAGGCGATCGCCAGCAGGTACTCGAGACCCTTTGTCTGCAGGAAGTCCATGTCCTTCTCCCTTGAATCAGGCCGCCTCGTGGCGTGTCTCGACGCTCGCGCCGTGGCGGCCGGGTTCTTCGGCCCAGGCGGGCCGACGACCCAGCACCGGCAGCCGACCCACGACCCAGCGGAACACCCAGATCTCGGCGGAGAGGATGCCCGCCGTGACGACGAGCTCCATCCACGTCGGCACGTAGTGGAGCGGCTCGTCCCAGCGGAAGGCGATGACCGAGATGTTGAGCCGGTTGAGGATCACGCCGGCGAGCGCGAGGGCCGCCCCGGCGCGCACGGCCGGCAGCTTGCCGCGGACTCCGCCGTAGAGCAGCAGCACCATGGGAAAGGCCACGAGGCCGAGGACCTCGAGCAGGTACCAGGCGCCCCAGCCTTCCCGGATCTCGCGCCACAGCTGGCCGTGCAGGATCTTCATCGCCTCGAGGAACAGGTACACGAACATCGTGCCGCCGGCGATCCGGGCAAGGCCGAGCAGGATGTCGTCGTGCGAGCGGCGCAGGCGGGAGCCCACCCGGTCCTCGAAGATCCGGCGGGTCAGGCTGCCCTCGACGATCACCATGGAAAGGCCGGCGAAGATGCTCGAGACGAAGAACAGCAGCGGGATGAGCTCGGAGTACCACAGCGGGTGGATCTTCGGCTTGGCCATGAGGTAGAGGGCCCCGAGCCCGGACTGGTGGAGCGTCGACAGCGTGATGCCGAAGACCACGGCGCCGACGGTCATCCCCACGAGGATCCGATGGAGCCGACGCCAGCCCAGCCACTCGGCGATCGCGGGCGAGAACTCGACCAGCTCGGCCGTCATGTAGAGCAGGAAGTGCCAGGCGACGAGGAACAGCACCGAGGTGAGGCCGAAGGAGTTGCCGATGATGGGATTGACGACGTTCCACGGCCGGCCCAGGTCGAGCACGAGGGCGCCGGCGTAGAAGACGTAGGCCAGGAAGCCGTTGAGGACCGTGACCCGCACGATCGGCCGGTACTGCTCCTGCCTCAGGATGTAGACGAGGAAGGTGACGACGTAGGCGCCGCCGGCCAGGGCGACGCCGGCCACGACGTCGAATCCGATCCACAGCCCCCAGGGGAACCGCTGGTCGAGGTTCGTCACCGCTCCCAGGCCAAAGGCGAAGCGGAAGACCAGGATCACCGCGGTCGTCGCCATGATGAGCGCCGAGACGACGTTGAACGGGGTCAGGAGCCGTCCCTTGGGCCGCAGGTCGCGGCGCAGGACGGCGAGCGCTCCGCGCGGGGATTCGAAGTCCAGGACGGCCATGGTCACTCCTCCCTCGCCGGGCTGCCGGCGGTTTCGTCGTCACCCACGTTGGCCCGCCGCAGGGCCAGCAGGAAGGCCGGCCAGACGGTGAGGACCACCGGCACGGCGGTCAGGAAGTCGCGGGTGAGCTCGGGGTACGACGTCGTGCCGAGGTTCGTGGGAAAGCCCAGCTCCGCGAAGGGAACCGGGGACAGATAGAGCCAGCTGGTGCCGCCCGCTTCGTGCTCGCCGTAGATGTGGGGCACGTAGTCGCCCGGATTGCCGTAGATGCGCTGGCGCGCCAGCTCCAGGAGCTCCGAGCGCTTGCCGAACACGAGGGCCTCCATCGGGCAGTCCTCCACGCACGCCGGTCGCTCCCCGGCGCGCAGGCGCTCCCAGCACATCTGGCACTTCTGGATCCTGGGCACGGGGCTGTGGTACTCGAACTTGGGCCCGTCGAAGGGGCACGAGATCATGCAGTACCGGCAGCCCATGCACTTGTCGGCGCGCCAGACCACGGGTCCCTCGTCGGTCTTGACGAGGGCCTTGGTGAGGCACCCGGCGGCGCACGCGGGCTCGAGGCAGTGCATGCACTGGCGCCGGGCGTAGACCTCTCCGGCGCTGGTCTCGAAGCGGTTGACGACCTGCCACTGCCTCTCGGAAGGCTCGCGCCGGACCTGGTCGACCGTCTTCTCGTCGTAGTCGGGCTCCGGCAGCCCGTTGGCCTCCGCGCAGGCGAACTCGCACATGCGGCAGCCGGCGCACTGGGTGAGGTCGACGAGGACCGCGTAGTCCTCGCCGGCGTCCTCGGCGCTACGGGGGGCGCTGGCGCAGCCGGCCAGGGACGTGGCCCCGGCGGCGGCCGTCAACTTGAGGAAGGTGCGACGCTCCATGGCATCCTCCAGGTGGTCGCGGCGCTCGGGCTACTCGCTGGCCCGGGTCGCCGAAAGGGCTTCTTCCTCCCGGCCGGCGGCGAAGAACTGGCGGCGCAGCCGCTGCCAGGTCGGGAAGTCGATCGCTCGATGGAGATCGGCGACGACCGCGCCGCCGTCGGCGAGGGAGGTGATCGCGGACGAGTCGCTGCCCAGCGTGCCCACGAGCCGATCCACCTCGTGGCGGAAGAACTCCTGGGCGCGCAGGCCGCGCAGCAGCCGGCGGCGCTGGGCGCGCGGGTTGTCGGTGCGGAGCCGGGCGACCCAGCCCAGGCCGAAGGGGTCGCGGTTGACGCGCTGCGGGTCGCTCACCAGCGCCTCGTTGCGGGCGCTCACCGTGCCGCTGACCGGAGACGGTACCGGCAGGTCGCGACCGGCGCGGCTGAGCGTGAACAGGGCCTCGCCGCGCTCCACCCGCCGCCCCGTCGCGGGCAGCTCGACCCGCTCGACCGGCCCCAGACAGGCCGCGGCGAGATCGTCGACGCCGACGAAGGCGCCGTCCGGGTCGACGAGCGCCCAGGAGTGGGCGGGGTCGAGGGCGACGTCGGTGGAGAGGTGCAGCCCCTTGTAGTCGTAGCGGGGCCCGATCGCGGCCAGGAAGCGGCGGCGGAAGCGCCGGCTCGCCGCGAACGCCACCACGCCGGCCGTCAGCGCCGCCACGGCGAGCGCCACGAGGACGAAGCGGAGGACGAACAGACCCACCCCCAGCAGGGGCAGGGCGGCGATCAGGACGAGAACCACGGCGGCGGCGGCGAGACATTCTCTGAGGCGAATCTTCTGGGGTTCCATCGCGTCCTCCGGTCTGGGGCTCGGGTCGCCCCGCCCCCTTGCTGTGCAAGGCGCGGACCACGGCGCACCGCCGCGTCACGTAGCGCTAAGCATCTTGTGTGCAGCGAGTTACGCGCCGAGAGGTCGAGCGCCGCCGGCGTTCCGGCTGTTGCCGAGCTCAACAGCGAGCGTTGAGATTTTCAGCGCCTCGCGGTAGCATCGAGACGAGACGGGCACCACGCCCGCGGCAGGGGAGGCCATTCATGGCGAGTCGCTTCCGGTCGCTCCTGGGGTCCTTCGGCATTCGCCTGCTGGTGCCGCTCTTCCTCACGGTGGCGGTCGTCCTCGCGCTCCACACCTTCCTGAACTTCCGGTCGGCCCAGGATCAGCTGACCTCGCTGATCAGCTCCGGGGTCAAGCGCAACAGCGGTCTCGTGCGGCGCGCCACCCACGACGGCATGCTGCTCAACCAGCTCGACGAGGTGCAGGCGCTGCTCGAGCGGATGGCCGAGGGGCCCGAGATCCTGGCCATCCGCGTCTACGACAAGGAGGGCCGGATCGTGCTGTCGGCGTCGCCGGACGAGATCGGCCTGGCGGCACAGCTCGAGGACACGCCCTGCCTGAGCTGTCACGGCCCCGGCGCGCCGGCGAGCGCCGCGGCGGCCGAAGCCTCGGCCGCCATGCGCACGGCGAGCGGCGTGCGGGCCGTCCGCTACCTCTCGGTGATCGAGAACGAGACGGTGTGCGCCACGGCGGGCTGCCACGCCCACCCGCCCGAGCGGGCGGTCCTCGGGGTGCTCGACCTCGAGATGTCGCTCGCTCCCGTCGAGGCGGCCGAGCGCTCGGTGCGCCGCCAGCTCCTCGTCACGACGGCGCTCCTGCTTCTCGTCACCGCCACGGTCGTCTGGGTCCTGGTCCGGCGCCTGGTGCAGCAGCCGGTGTCGCGATTGCGCGAGGGGGCCCGGCGAGTGGCGGCCGGCGAGCTCGGCACCCGGATCGACGTCGGCGGCGAGCACGAGCTGGCGCGGCTCGCTCACGCCTTCAACAGCATGACCGAGGACCTGGCGCAGGCCCGCGGCGAGCTCGAAGGGTGGTCCCGGCGCCTGGAGGAGACCGTGGCGGAAAAGACGAGCGAGCTGCAACGGACCCAGCGCCAGGTTCTCCACATGGAGAAGATGGCGTCGCTCGGCAAGCTCGCGGCCACCGTGGCCCACGAGCTCAACAACCCCCTGAGCGGGATCCTCACCTACGCCCGTCTCGTGGAGCGGGAGCTGGACCGCCAGCCGCTGGCCGCGACGGTGGCGGAGGAGCTGCGCCACCACCTGCGGGTGATCGAGTCGGAGTGCAGCCGCTGCGGCGGCGTGGTGCGCAATCTGCTCCTCTTCGCCCGCCACGGCGCGGGAGAGAAGGCGCAGGTCGACCTCGACGGCGTCCTGGAGAGGAGCCTGGCCCTCGTGCGCCATCACCTGGAGATGCACGGCGTGCGCCTGCGCACCGAGCGCGAGCTCGCCGACGCGACGATCTGGGGCGACGCCGGCCAGCTCGAGCAGGCTCTCGTGGCCCTCTGCGTCAACGCCGTCGAGGCGATGGTCGAGGCCGGGGACGGAGAGGGCGAGCTCACCGTGCGGATGCTCGAAGGGGAGGCGGACGAGATCGTGGTCGAAGTGGCGGACACCGGGGTCGGCATCCCGGCGGAGATCCAGACCCGGATCTTCGAGCCGTTCTTCACCACCAAGAGCGAGCCGAGCGGGGTGGGGCTGGGCCTGGCGGTGGTCTACGGGATCGTCCGCGGCCACGGCGGCCAGATCGAGGTCGAATCGTCGCCCGGGCGCGGGGCGACCTTCCGCCTGCGGCTGCCGCGCGGCGGGCCAGAGGCGGCGGCAGACGCCCCGCCGGACCAGGAGGCAAGAGAATGAGCCGAGCGCAAGGGACGATTCTGGTCGTCGACGACGAGCTTTCGGTCCGCGATTCGCTCGGCCACTGGTTCCGGCAGGACGGCTACGAGGTCCACGAGGCGGAGAACGCGACGGAGGCCC
The DNA here is from genome assembly GCA_029862975.1 of Acidobacteriota bacterium. Classification (GTDB taxonomy): domain Bacteria; phylum Acidobacteriota; class Thermoanaerobaculia; order Multivoradales; family JAHEKO01; genus CALZKB01. The sequence continues at coordinate 13,626 of JAOTWP010000025.1, read as the reverse complement.
TGCAGGCGCTCGAGCGGCAGAGCTTCGACGTCGCTCTCGTCGACATCAAGATGCCGGGCATGGACGGCCTCGAGCTCCAGGAGCGGCTCCACGCCATCGACCCGGAGCTCGCCGTCATCATGATCACGGCCTTCGCCTCGGTGGAGACCGCGGTGCGGGCCTTGAAGCAGGGGGCCTTCGACTACGTCACCAAGCCCGTCGACCCGGACGAGCTGAGCCATCTCGTGCGCCGCTCCCTCGAGCAGCGCCGCCTGAGGGAGGAGAACGCCAAGCTGCGCGAGACCATCGACGACCTCGTGGGGGGCGACGCGATCGTCGGCGAGAGCCCGCCGATGCTCGAGGTCCTCGAGCTGATCCGCCACGTGGCGCAGACCGAGGCGACCGTGCTGATCCGCGGCGAGAGCGGCACCGGCAAGGAGCTGATCGCCCGCGCCATCCACGCCGGGAGCCGCCGGCGCTACTTCCCGCTCGTCCCGATCAACTGCGGCGCGCTGCCGGGAGAGCTGCTCGAAAGCGAGCTCTTCGGCCACGAGCGCGGCGCCTTCACGGGCGCCCAGTACCGGCGCAAGGGCAAGATCGAAGCGGCGGACCACGGCACCCTCTTCCTCGACGAGGTGGGCGCGGTGCCGCCCAGGATGCAGGTGGATCTGCTGCGGGTGCTCGAGACCAAGGAGCTCACGCGGCTGGGGGCCAATCGCCCCGTCAAGGTGGACTTCCGGGTCATCTGCGCCACCAACGAGGATCTGGAGAGGGCGGTCAAGGAAAACCGGTTTCGCGAGGATCTCTACTATCGGCTCAACGTGTTCGCGATCGAGGCGCCGCCGCTGCGCGCCCGGCCCTCCGACGTGCCGCTCCTGGCCGAGCATTTCCGGCAGCGCTTCGCGCGGCAGATGGACAAGCGGATCACCGGCATCAGTCCCGAGGCCATGGCGGTGCTCGCCGCCTACGATTGGCCCGGCAACGTGCGCGAGCTCTCGAACGCGATCGAGCGCGCCATGGTCGTGGGCCGGCCGCCCGCGATCCGCCCGGCGGACCTGCCGCTGCGCCCCCTCGAGGCGGGCGAGCGCGGCGACTCGCTGTCGGCGGTCGAGAAGCGGCACATCGGTGAGATCCTCGAGCGCACGGGATGGAACATCACCCGGGCGGCCGAGACCCTGGGCATCGACCGGGTGACCGTCTACAACAAGATCAAGAAATACGGGCTGCGGCGGTAGGCGGAGGACGGGGGTGCCGCCTGCCGGTCGAGATCCGGGCTTGCCCCGAGCGCCGGGCCCTGCCGCGGCGGCCGGCCCGGCGGCTGAAGCGCGGCCGGGCGTTCTCGCCCTGGTTCCCTTCTACTGCGGCGAGCGCAGCGCGCTCCTGGAGCCGCTCGCCGGCGAGCTCCGGGCCACGTTCGGGCTCGAGGTCGAGCGGCAGGCGCCGAACTTCGATCCCGAGACGGCCTTCGACGGCTCCCGCGGCCAGTACAACTCCCGGCTGCTGCTGGCGCTGCTGCTCCGCCACCATCCGGGAACGGCAAAGGTCCTGGGGGTCACGGACGCAGATCTGTTCATCCCCGTTCTCACGTTCGTCTTCGGAGAGGCCCAGCTCGACGGCCGGGCCGCCCTGGTGTCGAGTCACCGCCTGGCCCCGGAGCGCTACGGCCTGCCGGCCGACCGCGCGCTGCTCCAGGCCCGCCTCGTCAAGGAGGCGATCCACGAGCTCGGCCACGCCTGCGGCCTGGTCCACTGCTCCGACGGCCGCTGCGTCATGGCGAGCTCTCCCGAGGTGGTGGGAATCGACCTCAAGACCGCCGCCTTCTGCTACCGCTGCACCGCCGCCCTGGACCGGCGCGAGAGGGCGTGACCCGGCGGCGCGACCGGTCGCCGCGACCGGGCCTCCGGCAGCCGGTTGAGATGGCGCGCCAGCGTCTCCAGGCTCTCGAGGTTGTGCACCGGTAGGAAGTCGTCGACGAGCGGCAGGGCGGCTCGCATGCCCCGCGTCAGGGGCTCGTAGCCGGGCGCCCCGAGCAGCGGATTGAGCCAGACGAGGCGATGGCACGAGCGCTGCAGCCGGGCCATCTCCCGCGCCAGGAGCTCGGGATCGCCGCGGTCCCAGCCGTCGGAGATCAGCAGCACGACCGCGCCGTGGCCGAGGATCCGGCGCGCCCAGTCGCGCGCGAACGAGCCGAGCGCCTCCCCGATCCGCGTCCCCCCGGACCAGTCGTGCACCCGCTCGCTCAGCGCGGGCAGAACGTCGTTGATCCGCCCCCGCCGCAGCTCGGGCGTCACGCGAGTGAGGCGGGTCGAGAAGACGAACGACTCGACGCCCTCGAGACCGCCGGTCAGCGAGTGGCAGAAGTGGAGCAGCATGCGGGTGTAGCGCTCCATCGAGCCGCTGACGTCGCAGATCAGGACGAGGGGACGGCGGCGGACCTTGCGCCGCCGTCGAGGCAGCACCGGGTCGTCCTGCCCGTGGCGCGCGGCGCTGCGCAGAAGCCGGCGCAGGTCCAGGCCGGGGCCGGCGCCGGCGAGCCAGCGCCGGGTGCGGCGCGAGCCGACCTCCCAGTCGAGCCGCGCCATCATCGTCTCCGCGGCGGCGATCTCGGCGGCGGAGTAAAGGGCGAAGTCCTTCCGCCGCAGAGCTTCCCGGGCGCTGTGGGTGGCCAGCTCGAGGTGCCGGGGCTCGGCGAGCGGCCCCCCGGAGCTCGGATCGTCCCCCGCTTCCGCCGCCAGAGACGGGGGATCGACCTCCGGCTCGCCGAAGCGGATCTCCTCGCCCATGGCGCGCGGACGGTTCCTCACCCGCCGCCCGGGAGGGCGGCGCCAGAAGGCACGGAACGCGGCGTCGAAGGGCGGCAGGTCGGCGGCGCGACGGACGAGCACGCAGCGCAGCGCGTGGTAGAAGTCGCCGCGCCGGCCGATATCGACGTGCTCGAGCGCGCGGGCCGCCGTCAGCATGCTCCCCGCCGGCACCTCGAGCCCGAGGGCGCGGAGCAGCCGTCCGAAGCGCAGCAGGTTGGGGAGGAGCGATCCCATCCTCTACGCGCCGGCGGCGCCGGGGTGGGCCACGCGGTCGAGGATCGCCCGGACGCGCTCGCCGCGCACGGCGCGAATGTCCTCCTGGTTCTTGAGCACGATCCCCAGCGTCTCGTCCACCGTTCGCGCGTCGAGCTCCGAGCGGTCGAGGGCGGTCAGCGCGGCGATCCAGTCGAGCGTCTCGGAGACGCCCGCCACCTTGTAGAGCGCGGTCAGCCGCAGCTCCTGGACGAAGCCCGTGACCTGCTCGGCCAGCCGCCGCGACGCCGCGGGGACCTTGGCGGTGACGATGCTCAGCTCCTTTTCGTAGTCGGGGTAGTCGATCCAGAAGTAGAGGCAGCGGCGCTTGAGCGCGTCGTGGAGCTCGCGCGTCCGGTTGGAGGTGATGATGACGATCGGCGGTGCTTCGGCGCGGATCGTCCCGAGCTCCGGAATCGTCACCTGGAAGTCGGAGAGGATCTCCAGGAGGAAGCCCTCGAACTCCTCGTCGGCACGGTCGAGCTCGTCGATCAGGAGGACGGGAGGCCGGCCCCCGTGCTGGAGGGCGCGCAGCACCGGACGCCGCACGAGGAACTCCTCGCTGAAGAGCTCGGCGGCGGCCGCCTCGCGGTCGAGGGTGCCGCTCGCCTCCATCAGCCGGATCTCGAGCAGCTGCCGGGCGTAGTTCCACTCGTAGACCGCGTGGTTGACGTCGAGGCCCTCGTAGCATTGCAGGCGGATGAGCTCCGTGCCGAGCCCGCCCGCCAGGACCTTGGCGACCTCGGTCTTGCCGACCCCGGCCTCGCCCTCCAGCAGGAGCGGCCGCCCCAGCTGGAGGGCGAGGTAGATCGACGTCGCCAGCCCGCGATCGGCGATGTAGAGCTCGCCGGCCAGCAGCTCGCAGAGCTCATCGATCGAGCGCGGGGCTCGGTCTCGCGCCATGAGGTCGCGCCGGGCCGCGGGCTACGCGGCTTGCGCCGCCGCCTCGAGCGCGCGCCGCACCCAGACCGCGGCCACGGCCCTGCGGTACTCGGCCGAGGCGAAGACGTCGCCGATGAGATCGTCGCCGAGGTCGGCCGCGACCCGGTCCGCCGCCGCCGCGAGGGCGTCCGCCGCCACGGGACCGCCGGCCAGCGCCCCCTCGACCGAAGGCGCCCGCAGCGGCACGGGCACGAGTCCGCCGACGGCGACGGCAGCCGCCGTGCACGCGCCGTCGCTCACGGTGAGCGCCGCGGCGACGCCGATGACGGCGTAGCGCGACGCCGGATGCGCGAACTTGACGTAGGCCTGGCCCTGACCCGGCGGCCGGGCCGGCAGGACCACGGCCGTCAGCAGATCGCCGTCGCCCAGCGCCGTCGCCATCATCCCCTGGAAGAACTCCGCCGCCGGCACCGTGCGCTCGCCGCCCGCGCCGGCGATCTCGAAGGCCGCTCCCAGCGCCACCAGCACGGTGGGCAGGTCCGACGCGGGGTCGGCGTGGGCCACGTTGCCGCCGATCGTGCCGCGGTTGCGCACCGCCGGGTCGCCGATCACGGACGCGGCCTGCGCCAGGGCCGGCGCGTGCCGCTGCAGCTCGGGTGAAGCCGCGAGCTCGGCGTGGGTCGTCAGGGCGCCGAGGCGCAGGGAGCCGCCGTCGACGGCGATGCCCCGGAGCTCGGCCAGGCGCCCGATGTCGATGAGCGCCGGCGGCGCCGCCAGCCGCAGCTTGAGGACCGGGATGAGGCTGTGGCCGCCCGCCAGCAGCTTGGCCCCCGGGTTGCTGCGCAGGAGCTCACCGGCCTCTGCGACCGAGCTCGCGCGGTGGTAGCCGAATTGCGGTGCGAACATGGCTCAGCCTCCTTGAGCTTCCTGAATTGCGCGCCAGACGCGCTCCGGGGTGAGGGGCATCGTGACGGCGCCGACCCGGAACGGCCGCAGCGCGTCCATGACCGCGTTGTAGACCGTCACCGTCGAGGCGATCGTGCCGGCTTCGCCGACGCCCTTGACGCCGATCGGGTGATGGGGCGAGGGCGTCACGGTCGACAGGACCTCGATCTCGGGCAGGCGGTCGGCGCGCGGCAGGGCGTAGTCGAGCATCGTGCCGCTGACGAGCTGGCCGCTCTCGTCGTACACCGCCTCTTCCCACAGGGCCTGGCCGATGCCCTGCACGACGCCGCCGTGGACCTGGCCGGCGACGATGACCGGGTTGATCTGCGGCCCGCAGTCGTCGAGGGCGACGTAGCGCAGGAGATCCACCTGGCCGGTCTCGGGATGCACCTCGACGACGGCCAGGTGGGCGCCGAAGGGGAACGTGAAGTTCGGAGGGTCGTAGAAGGTGCTCGCCTCGAGCCCCGACTCGACCCCCTCCGGCATGTTCCAGGAGACGTTGGCCATGAGGGCGATGTCCTGGATCGTCTTGCCGCGGTCGGGCGACCCCTTGACGAAGAAGTTGCCGTCCTCGTAGTCCATGTCCTCGACCGCGGCCTCGAGCAGGTGGGCGGCGACAATCTTGGCCTTCTCCTTGATCTTGCGCGCCGTCAGGGCCAGGGCCGCGCCGCCCACCGCCGTCGTGCGGCTGCCGTAGGTGCCCCAGCCCATGGGCGTGTTGTCGGTGTCGCCGTGGAAGACCTTGACGTCGTCGGGCGACACCCCGACCTCGCTGGCGACGATCTGGGCGAAGGTCGTCTCCTCGCCCTGGCCGTGCGGCGAGGCGCCGATGAAGACGTGCACCTTGCCGCTGGGGTGGAAGCGCACGATAGCGCTCTCCCACAGGCCGCCCTGGAAGCCGATCGCGCCGGCGACCTGCGACGGTCCGAGGCCGCAGATCTCGACGTAGGTCGCCAGCCCGATCCCGAGATGGCGGCCGCGCTCGCGGGCCGCCGCCTGCTCCGCGCGCAGCCGGTCGTACCCGGCGTGGGCGAGGAGCTTCTCGAGGGCCGCCGGGTAGTCGCCGCTGTCGTAGGTGAGGCCGGTGACGACGGGGTGGCCGTCCTCGAACCGCGGGATCAGGTTGCGGCGCCGCACCTCGGCCGGGTCGAGGCCGAGCTCGCCGGCCAGGCGGTCGACGAGGCGCTCGAGCATGAAGGTCGCCTCGGGGCGCCCCGCGCCGCGGTAGGCCTCCACCGGGGTGGCGTTGGTGTAGATGCCGTAGACGTCCTCCTTCACGGCCGGGATGTCGTAGACGCCCGAGAGCATGAGCCCGTGCAGGATGGTGGGAATGCCGGGCGCGGCCGTCGACAGGTAGGCGCCGAGGCCGGCCCACACGGAGCAGCGCAGGCCCGTGATGCGGCCGTCGCGGGTCGCCGCCAGCTCGACCTGCTGGACGTGATCGCGGCCGTGGGTCGTCGCCTGGTAGTTCTCGCTGCGGGTCTCCGTCCATTTCACGGGCCGCCCCAGCCGCATCGCGCAGAAGACGGTCACGAAGTCGGCGGGGTAGACGGCGATCTTGCTGCCGAAGCCGCCGCCGACCTCGGGGGCGATCACCCGCAGCCGGTCCTCGGGGACGCCCGTGACGGCGGAGCAGATGAACCGCGCGATGTGCGGGTTCTGGGTCGTGTTCCACAGGGTCAGCTCGCCCGAGGCGCGGGTGAACCGGGCGACGGCGGAGCGGGTCTCCATGGCGTTGGGGATGAGGCGCTGCTGGACGATGCGCTCCTCGACGACGACGTCGGCGCTCGCGAAGGCCGCCTCGACGTCGCCGCCGGCCACCGTCCAGTGCAGCGCCTGGTTGCCGGCGATGCCGTCGTGGATCTGCGGCGCCCCGGGCCGCGAGGCCAGCTCGGGGTCGACGACGGCCGGCAGCGGCTCGTAGTCGACCGCGACGAGGTCGACGGCGTCGTAGGCCTGGTAGCGGCTCTCCGCGACGACGACGGCGACGATGTCGCCGACGTAGCGGACGGTGTCCCTGGCGATCGCCGGGTAGTCGGCGACCTGGAGATCGGAATCCGGCAGCAGCCAGGCCGTGGGCACAGGCGCGAGGGCCTCCGCGGTGTCGGCCCCGGTGTAGACGGCCAGGACCCCGGGGGCGGCCGCGGCGGCGGCCGTGTCGATGCTCCGGATCCGCGCGTGGGCGTGCGGGCTGCGCAGCATGGCGGCGTAGACCATGCCGGGCAGCGTGATGTCGTCGGTGTAGGTGGCGCTGCCGGTGACGAGGCGCGGGTCCTCGCGCCGGCGGATTCCCGAGCCGAAGATCTTGGCGCTCATCCCTCGCCCTCCTGCATCGCGTCGGCTGCCGCGCGCACGGAGCGCACGATGTTCTGGTACCCGGTGCAGCGGCAGAGGTTGCCTTCGAGGCCGTGCCGGATCTCCTCGTCCGAGGGGTCGGGGCTGGTGCGCAGGATCTCGTGCGCAGCGAAGATCATGCCGGGAGTGCAGAATCCGCACTGCAGCCCGTGCTGGTTCCAGAAGGCCTCCTGCAGGGGATGCAGAGCGCCGTTCTCCGCCGCCAGCCCCTCGATCGTCGTGATCGCCGCGCCGTCGGCCTGCACCGCCAGGCAGGTGCAGGACTTGACGGTCATGCCGTCGAGGAGCACCGTGCAGGAGCCGCACTGGCTCGTGTCGCACCCCACCTTGGTGCCGGTGAGGCCGTCCAGATCCCGCAGGAAGTGGACGAGGAGCAGCCGCGGCTCGACCTCCCTTTCGTAGAGGCGGCCGTTGACTCGGACAGCGACCGGGACCTTCACCACCTGGCACCTCCTCGTGCGAGCTGGAAGTCTCGGCGCCGACGGCCGCGTCGGCCGCCAGCCGAGGCTTCCGGGTTGGTGAGAACCCGCGAATCATACACCCGGTTCGCCCGGCGGCGCCCCGCGCGGGCTTGGGCCGGCTCGATTCGCAGGCGCTCCCGGAGCTAGACTGGAGCGATGGAACCCTCGATCGCGAGCGGCACGGCGGAGCTCTCGCGCGCCGGCATCCTGAAGGAGCGGGCCCACGTCGGCGGCGAGTGGGTCGGGGCCGGCTCGGGGCGGACGTTCGAGGTGCTCGACCCGGCCTCGCGGGAGGTGATCGCGCGGGTGCCCGACATGGACGCCGCCGACACCCGGGAGGCGATCGCCGCCGCCGAGCGGGCGCTGCCCGGGTGGCGGGCGCGGACGGCCAAGCAGCGCGCGGCCGTGCTGCGGCGCTGGTACGAGCTCATCCTCGAGCGCCAGGAGGAGCTGGCGCTGCTCATGACGCTGGAGCAGGGCAAGCCGCTCGCCGAGGCGCGGGGCGAGGTCGCCTACGGGGCGTCGTTCGTCGAGTGGTTCGCCGAGGAGGCCAAGCGGGTCTACGGCGAGGTCGTTCCCGGCCACCTGCCGGGCAAGCGGATCGTCGTCCTCCGGCAGCCGGTCGGCGTCTTCGCGGCGATCACGCCGTGGAACTTCCCCGTGGCGATGATCACGCGCAAGGTGGCTCCGGGGCTCGCGGCCGGCTGCACCGCAGTCGTCAAGCCGGCCTCCGAGACGCCGCTCTCGGCCCTCGCCCTGGCGGCGCTCGCCGCGGCGGCCGGGATCCCCGCCGGGGTCTTGAACGTCGTGACCACGAGCGACGCGGCGCGGGTCGGCGCCGCGCTGACCTCGAGCCCGATCGTGCGCAAGCTCTCGTTCACGGGCTCGACGGCCGTCGGCAAGCTCCTGATGGCGCAGTGCGCCGGCACGGTGAAGAGGCTGTCGCTCGAGCTCGGCGGCAACGCGCCGTTCCTCGTCTTCGACGACGCCGACCTCGAGGCCGCGGTCGCCGGGGCGGTGGCCTCGAAGTACCGCAACGCGGGGCAGACGTGCATCTGCGCCAATCGCTTCCTCGTGCAGGAGGGGATCTACGACCGCTTCGCGCGCCGCCTAGCCGCGGCCGCGGCCGCGCTCCCGGTCGGCAACGGGCGCGCCGAGGGCGTCGCCATCGGGCCGCTGATCACCGAAAAGGCCGCCCACGACGTGGACGCGTTGGTCCGCGCCGCCGTGGCCGGCGGCGCCCGCGCCATCACCGGCGGCCCGCGCCGGGAGGCGGCGGGGAGCTTCTACGAGCCGACGGTGCTCACCGGTGTCGATCCGGGCATGGCAGTGGTCAACGAGGAGATCTTCGGGCCGGTCGCTCCCCTCGTGCCCTTCGCGACCGAGGAGGAGGCGATCCGGCTGGCCAACGACACCCCCTACGGGCTGGCGGCCTACTTCTACACCCGCGATCCCGACCGCATCTGGCGGGTCGCCGAGGGTCTCGAGTACGGAATGGTGGGCGTCAACGAGGGGTTGATCTCTACCGAGGTCGCGCCCTTCGGCGGCGTCAAGGAGTCGGGCCTGGGACGCGAGGGGTCCCGGCTCGGCATCGAGGAGTTCCTCGAGGTCAAGTACCTGTGCCTGGGGAGCGCCGCCGGCTGAGGACCGCCGTCGCCCGCCACTACCCCGGCGAGTGGGCAGACCGTCCGGCGGCGTCGTGTAGCGTAGCCTCGAAGGAGTCGCGATGAACGAGCCGAGCACCATCGACCCGCCTGAGTCCGCGCCGGACCGGCGCCGTCTCCTGACCTGGTTGGCGCGGGGATTCCTCTCTTTGTGGGGTCTGGGGTTCGCCTGGCTCGTGACGTCGTTCCTCAAGCCGCCCCGCTCGCAGCGCAGCTTGACGCAGCGGGTGATCGAGCTGGGTCCCCTCGAGTCGATGCCGGTCGGTCGCGCCAGGATGGTTCGCCACGGCCGCGACCCGGTCTTCGTCGTGCGCACGGACGAGTCGACGTTCGTGGGGCTGTCGGGCGTGTGCACCCACCTGCGCTGCGTGCTGACCTGGGACGAAGACGTGAGCGCCCTCGCCTGTCCCTGCCACAACGGGGCTTTCGATCTCAGCGGCAACGTGACCAAGGGCCCGCCGCCGCGCCCGCTGACCCGCTACCGCGTCGAGACCAGTCTGGGAAAGGTCTATCTTCACCTCTAATCGGACCGTCGGGAGACCCGGATGAACCCACAGCGCAAGGGATGGCTCGACTGGCTGTCGGAGAGGCTCGTGCTCACCGAGATCTTCTCGCTCCTGGTGAGCTACGGCTTCTTCCACGCGGAGCTCGACAGCAGCAAGCCGCCACGCGAGGCGCTGGCCGAGGCGATGGCGCGGCCGATGCCCTCGTACTCCGCCTGGCCTCGGGTCCTGGGTCTCGCGGCCGTGGTCCTGATCGGCGTCGAGATCTTCACCGGCGGACTGCTGACGTTCTACTACTCGCCGACCCCCGAAGGCGCTCACGCGAGCGCCGCCACGATCTTGAGCGAGGTGCACTTCGGGGGCTTCGTGCACCAGGTCCACTACTGGGGAGCGCAGCTGCTCCTGGCCATCCTGGCGCTCAGGGTCCTGCGGTTCTTCCTGCAGCGGGTCTATCGCGCTCCCCGCGAGCTGGTCTGGGTCTTCGCCTCTCTGCTGCTGCTCGTCGCGTTTCACGCCGAGCTGACCGGGCGGATCCTGCCCTGGACGGGCACGGCGTACTGGTCCGGGGTTCGAGCCCTGGAGGTCGTTCAGACGATTCCCCTCTACGGCGGGCTGGTGAGCTTCCTGAGCGGCACCGAAGGCGCGGTCATCTCGGAGCTGACGCTGTTGCGGTTCTACATCTTCCACGTCGTCCTGCTGCCCATCGCGATGCTGACGCTGATCTACCTGCACTTCTCCTCGATCCGCCGCGTCGGGCTCGACCCGTCGAAGGTGCGCGCGAGCGCCTCCGACGATGGGGTGACCTTCCGCCAGCACGTCGTCAACCTCGCCATCCTGCTGACCGTGCTGGTCGCGGCGCTCGTCACCCTCGGGGTCCTGGCGCCGCGCGGCCTGCCCGCCGGCGCCGAGCCCTACGCCACGCTCCCCGGCGTCCACCCCCCGTGGTACCTGCTGGCGCCGTTCGGGTTCTTCGAGATCACGGCGAGCTGGCTGCCGCGATGGCTGGCCGGTCTGGTGCTGCTCGCGGCGACGACGGCGTTCGTTCTCGTGCCCTTTTGGGCTCGCTCGCTGGAGCGCCGCGGCGGGCGGCTCCTGCTGATGGTGCTGGCCGGGGTCGCCGTGGCGGTCTGGCTGGCTCTCACCCTGTATGGAACGAAGGTGGCCTGATGGGGGTCCGATCTCCGTCTCCCGGGCGGTTGGTGTGGCTTCTGCTCCTGGCACCGGGTGCGGCCGCGGCGGACGAGGCCTGCGTGCTCTGTCACCCGGCGGAGCGGGTGCTGGCCGCGGAGAGCATCCACGCGAGCGAGGGCGTCGGCTGCACCGGCTGCCACGGCGGCGATCCGGCGAGCCGCGACGTGGCGGCGGCGCACCGGGGCGGCTTCCAGAGCCTGGCCGACCGGACCGGAGTTCCGAAGTCCTGCGCCGCGTGCCACGCCGACCTCGAGCAGATGCGCCCCTACAACCTGCCGGTGGATCAGTACGCGATGTACCAGACGTCGCAGCACGGCCTCAGCGTGGCCGGTGGTGACGAGCGCGCCGCGGTGTGCACCGACTGCCACGGCGTGCACGACATCCGCGCGCCCGACCACCCGAGGAGTCCGGCGAACCCCGCCAATCTGGGCGCGACCTGCGGCCGCTGCCACGGCGATCGCAGCCTGATGGAGCGCTACGGGCACGACCACGAGCTCGTGGAGCGCTACGAGTCGAGCGTCCACGGCAGAGCGGTCGCGGCCGGCAACGTCGCGGCGCCGACCTGCGTCAACTGCCACGGCGTGCACGGCGCCACGCCCCCCGGCGTGGGCGACGTCGGCAAGGTCTGCGGCACCTGCCACGTGCAGGCGCGCGTCGCGTTTCTGGCCGGGCCGCACGGCACGGGCCTGGCGGCGGCGAATCTGCCCGAGTGCGAGTCCTGCCATTCGAACCACGCCATCCATCCGCTGGACGACGCCGACCTCGGCAGCCTGTGCGCCGAGTGTCACGAAGGCGACTCGGAGGCGGTGCAGGTCGGCCTCAAGGTGCGCGCGCTGATCGGTGCCGCGAGCGAGGAGCTCGATCGGGCGGAGCTCCTGACGCTCGAGGCCGAGAAGGTGCCTCTCGACGTCGAAGACCACCTCGCTCGCCTCGGCGAGGCGCGTACCTACGTCACCGAAGCCCAGACCATCGTCCACGCCGTCTCGGTGGAGCCGGTCGAGGAGGTGACGCGCCGGGCGCGGTCGATCGGGCAGGAGATCCAGCACGAGCTCTACAGCGAGCTGGACCGCACCAACGCCCACATCGGGCTGGCGATCTTCTGGTTCTACGTCCTGATGACCCTGGTCATCCTGTTCGGGTACAGGCGGCGACTCGGCCGCGCGAGCGGCCGGCGATGAAGTTCGGAAAGATCACGATCGCCGGCTACGTGGTCGGCATGGTCGTGGGTCTGGGGCTGGTCCTCACCTACGGCGCCATCGAGGTGAGCTCGACGCCGACCTTCTGCGGCTCGTGCCACATCATGGAGCCCTACTACGACTCCTGGGTGAGCTCGAGCCACGGGGACATCGCCTGCGTCGATTGTCACATCCCCCCCGGCATCACGGCCGAGCTCGAGAAGAAGTACGAGGCGCTGTCGATGGTGGCGCGCTACTTCACCGGCACGTACGGCACCAACCCGTGGGCGGAGGTCGACGACGCGGCGTGCCTGGAATGCCACGATCGCCGCCTGCTGTCGGGCAGCGAGCTCTTCGGCGACGTGCTCTTCGACCACCGGCCGCATCTCTCCGAGCTGCGGCGGGGCAAGCGGCTGCAGTGCACCTCCTGCCACTCGCAGATCGTTCAAGGCAGCCACATCACCGTGACGACGACGAGCTGCATCCTGTGCCACTTCAAGGGCGAGCGACCCGGGGAGGGCACGGCGCGGTGCACCCTCTGTCACCAGGTTCCCGACCGCGTGGTCGACGCGGCGGGTCTCGAGTTCGACCACGGCGAGGTCTCCCGCTTCGGGATGGAGTGCGTCTCCTGCCACACACCTCCCGCGGCGTCCGAGGGAGGCGTGCCGCGGGAGAGGTGCCTCACCTGTCACAACGAGCCGGCGCGACTGGCGGAGTACGAGGACGGCGACCTGCTGCATCAGACCCACGTCACCGATCACAAGGTCGAGTGCACCAACTGCCACCTCGAGATCCAGCACGTCGCTCCCCGCCACCTGGAGGCCGCACAGTCCGAGTGCGCGGCCTGCCACGCCGGCCGCCATTCCCCGCAGCGCGATCTCTACGCCGGCATCGCCGGCAAGGGCGTGCCGCCGATGCCCGACGTGATGTTCCGCGCCGGAGTGCGGTGCGAAGGGTGCCATTTCGATCACGACGGGGCCGGGACCAGCACCGCGGGCGCCGTGTCGTGCATGAGCTGCCACGGTCCGGAGTACCGCACCCTCTTTGCGTCCTGGTCCGAGAGCGTCGCCGAGCGCCGAGCCGCGGTGCGCCGCGAGCTCGACGACACCGCGCGGCAGCTCGGCCCCGCGGCCGCCGAAGCCCTGGCCGACGCGCGGGCCAACCTCGAGCTCGTCGAGCGCGGCCGTGGAATCCACAACGTCCCCTACAGTCTGGCCCTGCTGGGGGCGGCGCACGAGGAGATCAACTCGGTGCGCGGCGCCCGTGGGCTCGCGAGCTTCCGCACGGCTTGGCCGGAGGCGCCGTACGAAACGCCCTGCCTGGAGTGCCACGCCGGCATCGAGGGGCGCACGGCCCGCCCCTTCGGCCGGGAGTTCCCCCACCTGAGCCACGTCGTCGGCCGGGGGTTGGCCTGC
>JAOTWP010000299.1 GCA_029862975.1 Acidobacteriota bacterium | reverse complement strand
CCGCGGCGCCTTCACCGGGGCGAGCTCGGCCAAGGAGGGTCTCCTGCGCAGCGCCGGCGACGGCTCGATCTTCCTCGACGAGGTCGGCGAGATGCCCCTCGCCGTCCAGGCCAAGCTGCTGCGCGCCGTGGACTCGCGGGAGATCCGCCCCCTGGGCTCCGTGCGCCGGGTGCCGATCAACGCCCGCCTGATCGCGGCGACGAACAAGGACCTGCGGCGGGAGATCGAGGAGAAGCGGTTCCGCGAGGACCTCTACTACCGCCTCGCCGTGGTCGAGATCGACGTCCCGCCGCTGCGCGAGCGCAAGGAGGATCTGCCGGCGCTCATCGACCACTTTGTCGCCCAGCACGGGCGCACGCTCCACCGCAACATCCAGGGAGTCTCCCCCCGCGCCCTCGAGATCCTGCTCGCCCACGATTGGCCCGGCAACGTCCGCGAGCTCGCCAACGTCATCGAGCGTGGCGTGATCCTCGCCGAGGGGCCGGTGATCGAGCACGTCGACCTGCCGCGCGGACTCGCCGGGCGGGCGGAGGAGGACTCCGGACCCGTCGTCGACCTGCGCCGCTCCACGCGCCGGTTCGAGCGCGCCCGCATCGAGAGCGTCGTCGCCGCCTGCGGGGGCGACAAGAAGGAGGCGGCGCGCCGGCTGAACATCAGCCTGGCGAGCCTCTACCGCAAGAGCGCCCCGGCGTCCGACTGAGGCCGCCGCCCTCCTCCCCCCGGCGCTCCCGGGGCGGCGCGGTCTCTCGGCCGCGGTTTCTCAAACGCAAGAAACTCGGGCCGCGAATTCTCACAAAACGGCAGCGCATCCGAGCCCCCGCGTCCGCCAGGCCTCGTATCTGTTGCTTTCCTCGTGCGTGGCACGCCGGTTGCTGCCGATCAAGCCCCCCGGGCGCGAGCCCGCCCGACGCGCTAGACTGGCCTCCAAGAGCTCGCACCGGGCCTTACGAGCGAGGTGCGAAATGATCCTCCAGGCGAGCGCGAACATGGTCGACCTGAACGAGCTCATGAACATGATGTGCCAGAACCGGGTGCGGGCGATGCTGCGGCTGGACAACGGCGGCCGGCACGGCGAGATCTACTTCGACACCGGCCGCATCATCCACGCCTCCTGCGGCGGCCGCCAGGGCGAGCCGGCGCTCTTCGAGCTGCTCGCCTGGGGCAACAGCGACGTCCAGGTGTTCCCCGTGGAAGACGTCCCGCTGCCGACGATCGAGCGCGGTGCTGCTTTCCTGTTCCTCGAGAGCGCCAGGCTCCAGGACGAGCGCCGGCGGTTCCGCGACCCCACCGGCACTTGAACGACGACGCTCCGGCCGACCGCCCCGGCGCCGAAGCCGACCCGTGGCTCGGCGAGACCCTCGACGGCCGCTTTCGCCTCGAGGAGCGGCTCGACGCCGGCGACCGGAGCCGGGTCTACAAGGCGGATCACCTCCGGCTCGGCGGCAAGGTGGCGGTCAAGCTCCTGCCGGCCTCGGCGTCCGGCCGCGACGCCATCGCGCGCCTCGAGAGGGAAGCGCGAACGGTCACGCTCATCGGCCACGACAACATCGTCAAGGTCCTGGATTTTGCCGAGCTCGATCGCGTCGCCTATCTCGCGATGGAGTATCTGCGCGGCGAGACCCTCCTCGACAGGATCGAGCGGCAGGGCCCCCTGCCCCTGGACCGGCTGTGCACGATCCTCACCCAGGTGGCGGTGGCCCTGGCCGCGGCGCACGCCAGCGACCTCATCCACCGGGACATCCATCCCGGCAACATCTTCCTGTGCCGCGAGCGCGGGCGATCGGACGTTCCCAAGATCCTCGACTTCGGCCTCGCGTCGCTGTGGCCGCTGCGCCCCGGAGCCGCGCCGGCGGAACGGCCCTCGAGGACCCAGCTCGCCCGGAGGCCTTCCTACGTCGCGCCGGAGACGCTCACGGCGCCGGCCACCGCCGACCACAGGGTGGACCTGTACGCCCTGGGCGCCACCTTCTATCACGCCCTGGCCGGCAGGCCGCCGTTCGTCGGCGCCGACCAACAGCTCAGCCCCGAGAAGTTCCTGGCCGGCGACTTCACGCCGCTGAGCGAGCTCGTCCCCGGACTGCCGATGGCGCAGGACGTGGACGAGCTCGTCGACTTCGCCCTGCAGCGCCACCCCGCCCACCGCGTGGGCTCGGCGGACATCTTCCGGCGGGCGCTCGTCGAGCTGCGCAAGGGCATGAACGTG
>JAOTWP010000140.1 GCA_029862975.1 Acidobacteriota bacterium | reverse complement strand
CGTCGCCACCAGGCCGGCGAGCACCTCGGCGGGCCCCAATGCTTCGCCGTCGCGGGCCGCGAGCTCGGCCATCCGGTTGAGCCGCTCCGGCTGGAGCAGGCCGCCCACGGCCAGGTCGGCGGCGGTGGCGGCCGCGGCGACCGGGTCAAACGCCGGATCCGCCCGGCCGCGGAAGAGCTCCGGATGGCTCGCCGACTCCGGGACCCGGGGATGCATCACCGCGACGACCGCCGCCGGCAGGGCGAGCTCGGCCGGCGCCATGGCCGCCAGAACGGCGCCCAGGGCGGCCCGCTGGCGGGCCGGCGGCACCGGCGCGGGGAGCGGCTGCGAGTCGCCGCGCACCTTGTAGCGGTAGTCCAGCCCGCCGATCATCTTGGTCGTCACCTCCAGCTGGTAGCGGTGATGGAAGTAGAGCGGCGCCAGCACCTCCTCGAGCTGGGCCAGCGGCCGGCCCACGGCCAGGTTCTCGGGCCCGAAGCCGGCGAGCGCGGCGCGGCGCACCGCGAGCACCCGAGCGAGCTCCGCCACCGGGTCGGCGCCGTTGTCCCACAGCCCGGCCGCCGGGTGGGCCGCGCCCGGCGGCCGCGCGTCGGCGTCGGTGAGGAAGAGCATGCCCGCGGCGAGGCCGCGCTCCACGATGGCGGCGAGGACCGCGGCCTCGTCGGTCCCGGGCGCGACCTCGCGGTAGGCCCAGTTCGCGGCGTGCTCGTCCCAGGCCCCGACGCCGACGGCGTAGGCGTCCGTGAAGTCGAGCTCGCCGCCGGCCCCGACGCGCACCAGCGGCGCCGGGTAGTCCATCACCGACGCCCGGCCCTGGGTGCTGGCCGCGAAGTTGTGGTTGAAGCCGAGCGTGTGGCCGACCTCGTGGGCCGCGAGCTGGCGGATGCGGGCCAGCGCGATCTCGATCGGATCGTCGGGCGCGCCGCTCCCCGTCCGCCCCGCTCCCGCCAGGCCCTCGAAGAGCAGGATGTCCTGGCGGATGCGCAGCGAGCCGAGCGACACGTGGCCCTTGAGCATCTCGCCGGTGCGCGGATCGACGATCCCACCGCCGTAGGACCAGCCACGGGTCGAGCGGTGGACCCACTGGATGACGTTGTACCGCACGTCCAGCGGATGCGCCCCCGGGGGCATGATCTCGACCCGAAACGCGTCCTCGAAGCCCGCCGCCGCGAAGGCTCGCGCCCACCAGCTCGCCCCCTCGACGAGGGCGGAGCGGATCGGCTCCGGGGTCCCCGGGTCGACGTAGTAGACGATCGGCTCCTTGGCCGGTGAGGACGGCGCCGCCGGGTCGACGCGCTCGAGGCGGTGGCGCACGATCCACTGGCGCTGGATCGGCTCGTCGAGCGGCGCCGCGTAGTCGAGGAAGGTGATCGCGAACGACCCCATCCGCGGATCGAAGACCCGCGGCCGGTAGCCGTCGTCGGGCAGCCGGATCAGCGAGTGGTGCTGCGCCAGGGTGATCGCGCCGGGGTCGGGCGCCGTGCCGCGTACGAGCTCGCCCTCCGCCTCGCCCTCGGCCTGCCAGGTCAGGAGCGCCTCGAGCTCCAGGTTGTCGGGAAACGCCAGGCACGCCGCGAAGTCGACGACGCTGCGCTCCGCGTCGAGCCGGTACGTGCCCTGCCCGCTCGCGGCCAGGCGGCGGGCCACCCCGTGGGCGTCGCGCACGAGGAACGAGGTGAGGTCGACGAGGCTGCGCCCCGAGCCGTCCACAGCCTCGGCGTCGGCGGCCCACAGCACGGACGTGGCAAAGGCCTCGCGGGTCGCGAGCGCTTCCGCGGCATCGTCGGTCAGGGCGCGGTAGCCGAGGTTGGGCTGCTCGAAGAGGACGCGGCGGCCGATCCGCCGCACGTCGAGCACCCGGCCGTCGCCGAGCTGGCCGCGGTCGAGGCCGACGGGGTTCGAGCCCAGGCCCGTCGCGAGCCCCTCGACGTAGAGATACCTGCCGATCCTCCCCGCCGGGTCCGGCGCCGGCAGGGCGAGCAGCACCCGGCCGCCGTCGGGGTCCAGGTAGAGGTCGAGCAGACCGCTCTCGAGACGCAGGTCCTTCACCGCGGCGGCCCACTCGCCGACCTCCTCGACCGGCCGCGCGGACGGCGCCGCCCCGCCCGCCGACGCGCACCCCAGGCACGCCAGCAGGCAGACCGCGGTGCCGGCGGCGCCGGCGGCGCCGAGCACGTTCCCTCTCATCTCCTCGTCACCAGGCTTTCCTCCCCGCTCTGCCGGCCGCGACGAGCCGCGCCACCGGCGGGCGCCCGCGGTCGCGGGATCTCGTCTTCGCCTTCAGGGTCCGCCGATCCTACCGTACCGACCGCGGCGCCGTGGACCCCGCCGCCGGGACCGCGGGCAGCGTCACCCGAACCTCGAGGCCGCCGCCGCGACGGTTGCGGGCCTGGATCTCGCCGCCGTGCTCCTCGATGATCCGCCGGGCGATGGGGAGTCCCAGTCCGGTGCCGGTGTCGTGCGTCGAGAAGTAGGGGTCGAAGATCTTGCTCAACTGGTCGGCCGCCACCCCCGGCCCGGTGTCCGCCACCAGGATGGCGGCGCCGCCGCGCTCGGGAAGCAGCTCGACCCGGACCGTGCCGCCGCCCGCGGCGGCGCGCAGGGCGTTCTCGAGCAGGTTGCGCAGCGCGCGCATGAGCAGCCGGCCGTCGAACGCGACGAGGATCGGCTCCGGCGGCGCCTCGAGCTCGATCTCGACGCCCGGGGGCGGCGACAGCCGGTACCCGGAGACGAGCTCCCGCACCTCTCGCGTCAGGTCGCCCACGGCGGGATCGATGCGCGGGATGTGGCTGTAGGTCGAGAACTCCGTCGCGATCACCCGCAGCTCCTCGACGTGGCGCAGGATGTTGCCGACGCACTGATCGAACACCCGCTCGAGGCCGGCCGGATCGCGCTCGTGGAGCTCGCGCATGTGCTCCGCCGAGAGCCGGATCGGCGTCAGGGGGTTCTTGATCTCGTGGGCGATGATGCGCGCCATCTCCGCCCAGGCCTGCAGCCGCTGCCCGCGCACGACCTCCGTGACGTCTTCGACGACGACCAGCGCCCTGGGCTCTCCTTCGCCGGGGATCGGCACCCAGACGAGGGACCACTCGCGGGTCTCTCCCTCCTCGTCGCCGGGCAGGGCGATCGTCTGCGGGCCGCCGCCCAGCTCCGACCGCCGCAGGCCCTCGAGCACCTTGCCCAGCGTCTCGTCGCGGGCGAGCGCCGTCTCGAGCGACTCCCCCACCGCGGTGCCCAGCAGCCGGCCGGCCACCTCGTTCTGCATGATCACCCGGTGGCCGTCGTCGACGGAGACGACCGCCGCCGTGATGTTGTCGACCATGCGCTCGACGACCCGCTTCTCGAGCATCAGCTCGCGGCGGCCGTCGGCGATGCGCTGCGCCATGCGATCGATGGCCTCGACGAGCGTCGCCAGCTCCTGCTCCCGGGGCTCGAGACCGAGGCGCTCGGCGCCCCCGGCGATGCGCCGGGTGCCCTCCACGAGCTCCTCGAGCGGCGTCGTGAAGCTCGCGGCGAGGCGGGCGCCCAGGGCGACGAGCAGGACGACCAGGAGCGCCGTGGCCAGGGCGACCTGATGCCTCAGCCCCTCGATCTCCGCCGCCACCGCCGCCTCCTGGGCGAGCAGCGGAATCGAGATGAGGAAGCGGGCGCTCTGCGGATCCTCCCCCGGCAGCGCCAGCGGCGCGTAGAGCTCGGTGTACTCGGTCGTGCCCGTGCGCACCTGCCGCGCGGCCAGGCGCCGGCCGCGCAACCGCAGCGCCGAGTAGACCTCGCCGGGAATGCGCCGGGGCAGGAGCCCGGCCGCGAAGAGCTCCTGGCGGCTCGAGGCGCTGACCTCGCCGCTCGGCAGCCAGTACAGGTTGACCTCGTGGTCGAGGACCTGCGACAGCCACGACATCAGATCGTCGTCGAGCAGGGTGTCGATGCCCATCCCCGACTGCTGCGCCGACGCGTACTCGCCCAGCACCCGCTGCGCCGAGCCCAGGGCGCGCCGCGCCTCCGCCAGCTGCTCCTCCTCGAGGCGCTCCGAGAGGACGCGCAGCACGAGCACGTCGACGACGACGACCGGAACCATCACGAGGAACGAGAAGACGAGCACCAGCCGGCGCGAGTACGACCGCCAGAGGTCGCGGATGCGGTCGCGGAACTCGCCGCGCGACAGCCGCAGCAGGAACACGATCCCGGCGAGCGCCGCCAGCGGCCAGAGGCTGCCGAGCGTGTGGCGGCCCGCTCGCTCGAACGACTCCACCGGGCCGAGCCGGGAGAGGGAGAGCGCCCGGATGCCGTCGGGCTCGGCCGCCGTCCACAGCCACGACGGTCCGTCCGGCGTCACGACGCGGCCCCGGCCCGAGGTCCGCCGGTCCGGCGGCAAGGCGCCGGCGGGCAGCGCCGGCGGCTCCGTCCAGGGGCTGATCCGGGCCTGCTGGGCGTTGCGGTAGAGGGCGTAGGAGGCGGGCTGCACGAGGTCCTGCACCGCGCCGCGCCCGCTCGGCCCGCCGCGCAGCAGATCGAGCGACACGTCCGCCAGATCGCCTGGAGCCAGCCGATGCCCCGGGCGCACGAGCAGCCAGTACTCGACCTCGCCCCAGCGCTCCCGGCCGAGCAGCAGCGGGGCCGTCTCGTTGACGAGCGCGTAGTCCCAGACGGGGCGGTCGAAGATCCGCTCCCGGGACTGCACCAGGGGCCGGCCGGCGGCGTCGACCGGGATCCCGAAGGAGAAGAGGTGGCTCTCGCCGCCGTCGCCGCGCAGCTGGACGGCCGAGATCGCCCGGCGCCGCGCCAGGGGCGATTGGCGCCACAGCTGGAAGGCGAGATCGGTGTGGTCGAGCTCTCCCAGATCGGCCGCGGAGAGGTCGGCCAGATCGAAGCGCTCGAAGTGGTCGCCGAGCTCCCGGCGCTCGGCCGCGGTCTCCGCCGGCGTCGGCGGCGCCAGCGCGGCGAGCGTCGGCCCCCCGAGCTCGCGCCGCAGCACCGCCCGGTAAGCGATCTCGTTGGCGGTCGCCGCCGCCAGGGCCCCCGTCAGGGCCAGCCCCGCCAGGACGAGCGGCCGCCGCCGCAGCGGCACGCCCGCCAGCGCGCGCCCCAGGACCCCGCCGCTCGCCAGCACGAGGGCAGCGGCGACCCACGGCAGGTCGGTGGCGGCGGCCGCCGCCGTCAGCGCCAGGGCGGCGAGCCAGAGCCCCGCCCCGCCATCCTTGCCCGGCCGCGGCACGCCCGCCGCCGCGTGCTGGACGAGCAGGCCCAGCCAGGCCAGCGCGGCGAGGAAGAGAACCGCGCGCTGAACGCTGGCCGGCCCCGGCATCAGGAAGTGGGCCACGAGGTCGACGGGGGCCGGGCGCTGCAGAGCCCAGGCGAGCGCCAGCAGAACGGCCGCGCCGGCGACTCCCCGCACGGGTCCGAGGGCGACGCGCGAGCGCCGCCTGGCCGCTGCCGCCGAGCCGAGCGCCGCCAGCGTTGCCGCCGCGAGCGCGGCCAGCAGCCCCGGCCCGGCGCCGGCGGCGCGCCCCAGGCAGACGAAGCCGACGACGAGGAGCAGGCCCGCCGCCCCCCCCAGCCGGCGCCGGAACGCCGTCGCCGCGAGCAGGAGCCACGCCCCCAGCCAGGGAAACGGCCCCAGGAACCACGGCCGCGCCCCCTGCTTGGGCCCTTCCGCGAGCCGGGCCTCGTCGATGAGAAGGGTCGGCGTGTCGGCGCGGAGGATGGCCGCCCTGCCCCCCGCGCCGGTCTCTCCCGCCGCCGTGAGCCCCCACGGGGTGCCGAGGTGGGCGTCGCCGGGCAGCCGGAACGGCAGCGAGTCGGTCGCCAGGCTGACCCCCGCGACGACGCGCCAGCCCGGCTGCCCCTCGAGCGCGGCGGCGGCGAGCAGGGTGGCGGCGGTCAGGCTCGAGCGGTGGGCGCGCCCGGGCTGGGGCAGGAGCGGAGGCTCGACCGGATGCAGCAGCCCGGCCCCGCTCCAGGCGCGGAGGCGGCCCAGCGGGCCGACGAGGTAGAGGGTCCAGTCCCGGTCGCCGCGGGCCGGCAGCGCCGCGGCCACGGAGTCGAAGAGCTCGAGGTCCGAGGCCGCCGCCGGATCGAGCGCGCCGACCCGCCGCGCCGCGGCGGCGGCCACGCCGTCGATCTCCCGCCACAGGGCGTCGTAGCCCTCGCGCGCCGCGGCCAGGAGATCCTCGTAGCGCGCCGTGGGTCGATCGCGCAGCTCGCCGGCCACGCCGCCGGCCAGGGCGGCGAGGCCGAGAAGGACGAGCAGCAGGAGCTCGAGCCGGCTCGGGGAGTAGGCCCGCAGGGGGTTGGCCGGCTGCGGGCTCGGGGATCGCGGGCCGGGGCGGCCGCCGCCCGCGTCCGGCGGGGTCTCGGTCATGGGGCCAGCAGCCATCGGTCTCCGCAACAGCGGCGCGCCGGGGAAGCTTCCGGACGGGCCCTCCTCAAGTGGCCCCCTTCAAGCGCCGATCATCGGCAGGTCGACGCCGTGGCGGCGCCCGAAGTCCACCGCGCGCTCGTAGCCGGCGTCGGCGTGGCGCGCCACGCCCGTCCCCGGGTCGCCGGTCAGCACCCGCTGGAGGCGCTCCTGCGCGGCGGCGCTGCCGTCCGCCACGACGACCATCCCGGCGTGCAGCGAGTAGCCGATGCCGACCCCGCCGCCGTGGTGGACCGAGACCCAGGTGGCGCCGTTGACGGCGTTGAGCAGCGCGTTGAGGATCGGCCAGTCGGCGATGGCGTCGGAGCCGTCGCGCATGGCCTCCGTCTCGCGGTTGGGCGAGGCGACGCTGCCGCAGTCGAGGTGGTCGCGGCCGATGACGATCGGCGCGCTCACCGCGCCCGAGCGCACCAGCTCGTTGAACACCCGCCCCGCCTTCGCCCGCTCGCCGTAGCCGAGCCAGCAGATCCGCGCCGGCAGGCCCTGGAAGGCGACCCGCTCCCCCGCCAGGCGGATCCAGCGGGCCAGCGCGGCGTCCTCGGGGAAAGCCTCGAGGATCGCCGCGTCGGTGGCGTGGAGGTCCGCCGGGTCGCCGGAGAGCACCGCCCAGCGGAAGGGCCCCTTGCCGTCGCAGAACAGCGGCCGGATGAAGAGCGGCACGAAGCCCGCGAAGTCGAAGGCGTTCTCGACGCCGGCCTCCCGGGCCTGGCCGCGGAGGTTGTTGCCGTAGTCGAAGGTCAGTGCGCCGCGCTCCCGGAGGGCCAGCATGGCGCGGACGTGGGCGGCCATCGAGGCCATCGCCGCGGCCACGTACGCGTTCGGGTCGTCGCGCCGCAGGGCCAGCGCCGCGGCGTAGGGCATGCCGTGCGGCACGTAGCCCGTGAGGTTGTCGTGGGCCGAGGTCTGGTCGGTGAGCACGTCGGGGACGACGCCGCGCGCGAGCAGGTGCTCGAGCAGGTCGACGGCGTTGGCCTCGACGGCGATCGAGACGGCCTCGCCCGCCTCGCGGGCGGCCAGGGCCTCTCCCACGCCGCTCGCGAGATCCTCCGCCACGCGGTCGAGGTAGCGGGTCTCGAGCCGGCGCTCGATGCGCTGCCGGTCGACCTCGGCGACGAGGCAGACGCCCTCGTTCATCGTCACCGCCAGCGGCTGGGCGCCGCCCATCCCGCCGAGCCCGGCCGTGACCGTCAGGGTGCGCCGCAGGGTGCCGCCGAAGCTCTGCCGCGCGCACTCGGCCAGCGTCTCGAAGGTCCCCTGCAGGATGCCCTGGCTGCCGATGTAGATCCAGGAGCCGGCCGTCA
Organism: Acidobacteriota bacterium; assembly: GCA_029862975.1. Lineage (GTDB taxonomy): Bacteria > Acidobacteriota > Thermoanaerobaculia > Multivoradales > JAHEKO01 > CALZKB01. The sequence continues at coordinate 2,155 of JAOTWP010000140.1, read as the reverse complement.
TCTGGCCGTACATCGTCAGCCCGAGGGCGTCGAGGCGCCGGAACTCGTCGTCCGTGGCCCAGTGCGGGACGAGCAGCGAGTTGGCGATGAGCACCCGCGGCGCGTCCGCGTGGGTCGGGAACACGGCCACCGGCTTGCCCGACTGGACGAGCAGGGTCTCGGTGCCCTCGAGGCGGCGCAGGGTGGCGACGATCGCCTCGTAGCACTCCCAGTTGCGCGCCGCCTTGCCCGAGCCGCCGTAGACGATCAGCTCCTGCGGCTTCTCGGCCACCTCGGGGTCGAGGTTGTTCATCAGCATGCGCAGCGCCGCCTCCTGCTGCCAGCCGCGGCAGCTCAGCTCGGGGCCGCGCGGCGCGCGGATGGCGCCCCGGGTCGCCGTCCCGCTCTCGGTGTCGATCATCGCTTCGCTCCCTCGGCCATCGCAGGTCTAGTGTACAGGCGGGGCGCTCCCGGGCCTCGCCAACGGTCCGCCCGGAACGTCGCGGCTGCCGCAGGTCGCCGCGCCGGTGCTGCAAGATCCCCACCCCGCTTTCCGTCTCCGCAACCGATGCTCGCCCGCGCGACCGCCGCGACGCCGTGGGGCATCGACGCCCGGCCCGTGCAGGTCGAGGTCGATGTCCAGCCCGGACTGCCGCAGATGCAGATCGTCGGCCTGCCCGACCCGGCCGTCCGCGAGAGCCGGGAGCGGGTCCGCTCCGCCGTGCGCAGCTGCGGCTTCCGGCTCACGCCGCGCGCGGTGACCATCAATCTCGCCCCGGCCGACGTCAAGAAGGCCGGCAACCACCTCGACCTCGCCATCGCCATGGCTCTCCTCGCCGCCTACGGCGAGATCCCCCAGGAGGCGCTCGACGGGCGGCTCTTCTGCGGCGAGCTGGGGCTCGACGGCCGCACCCGGGCCATCCGCGGCGGCCTGGCGATCGCCGACCTCGCCGCCAAGCTCGCCTCGCGCGAGGTCCTGCTCCCCGCCTCCTCCGCCGCCGAAGGGGCGGCGCTGCGGCGGGTCCCGATCATCGCCGTGGGCGGGCTGGCCGAAGCGCTCGACCACGTGCTCGGCCGCCGTCCCCTGGCGCCCACCGCGGAGGCCGCGGTTGCCCGCGAGACGGCGCAGCCGGAGCTCGACCTCGCCGACGTGCGCGGCCAGGAGAGCGCCAAGCGGGCGCTGGAGATCGCCGCCGCGGGCGGCCACAACCTGCTCTTCATCGGCCCGCCCGGCAGCGGCAAGACGATGCTCGCCCGCCGCCTGCCGGGCCTGCTGCCGCCCCTGACCCGCGACGAGGCGCTCGCCGTCACCAAGATCCACTCGATCGCCCTCGAAGCCCCGCCCACCGGGCTCGTCACGGAGCGCCCGTTCCGCGCCCCCCACCACGGGATCAGCAACGCCGGCATGATCGGCGGCGGCTCCGGCGTCCCCCGGCCGGGCGAGATCACGCTCGCCCACTGCGGCGTCCTCTTCCTCGACGAGCTCCCCGAGTTCCAGCGCGCCGCCCTCGAGGCGCTGCGCCAGCCGCTCGAGGAGGGGGCGGTGATGCTCGTCCGCGCCTACGCCCGCTTCCGCTTCCCGGCCCGCTTCCAGCTGCTGGCGGCGATGAACCCCTGCCGCTGCGGCCACCTCGGCGACGAGCGCCACGAATGCGCCTGCTCGCCGCCCATGGTCCAGCACTACCGGTCGCGGATCTCCGGGCCGCTGCTCGATCGGATCGACATGCACGTCGAGGTCCCCGCGGTCCCGATCACCAAGCTCCAGGCCGCGAGGAACGGAACCGGCACCGCCGAGGCCGCGGCCCGCGTTCTCGCGGCCCGCGACCGCCAGCAGTCCCGCCAGGGTCCCGGGACGAACGGCAACCTGGACTCCTCCGCCGTCGACCGCCACTGCGCCGTCGACGCCGCCGGCCGCAGGCTCCTCGAAGCCGCCTTCGACCGGCTCGGCCTCTCCGCCCGCGCCCTGCACCGGATCCAGCGCGTGGGGCGCACGATCGCCGACCTCGAGGGCGCCGAGAAGCTGCGGACGGAGCACCTGGCCGAAGCGATTCAGTACCGGTCGCTCGACCGGCGGGTGGTCGCTTGACGAGAGTGGAGCCAAAGAGGGACAGGTTCAAGGCCAAAGAGGGACAGGTTCAAATGCCGCGCGTAGCCCGAGTCGTCGTTCCCGGCCTGC